>JAYZFQ010000036.1:0-60936 GCA_036336695.1 Myxococcota bacterium | reverse complement strand
CGAGGTCTGCGAGCACGGTCGAGCGCTCCGCGCGCTCCCGGTGCCGCAGCAGCGTGTCGATCATGACGTTTCCGACCAGGTGCACCGGCTCCCCAGAGATGCCTTCGTCGCGCAGGTTCGCAACGCCCGCGGGCTCCGTGCAGAAGAGCAGGTCGCTGATCGCATCGGTCAGCACCCGGTTGATCTCCTCGGGCATCTCGCGATCGAAGCTCCGCAGGCCGGCCTCCACGTGCACGAGCTTCACGCCGAGCTTCACGGCGACGAGACCACACGCGATGGTGCTGTTCACGTCGCCGACCACGAGCACGGCGTCCGGCCTGTGCTCGAGCACCACCGGCTCGAAGGCGGTCATGATCTGCGCCGTCTGCACCGCGTGCGAGGCGCTCCCGACGCCGAGGTTCAGGTCCGGCTCCGGGATTCCGAGCTGGCGGAAAAAGAGATCGCTCATGTTCGCGTCGTAGTGCTGGCCGGTGTGGACCAGCAGCGGCTCGACGCCGTCGAGACCGGCATAGGCTTCCATCAGCGGCGCAATCTTCATCAGGTTCGGCCGCGCGCCCACGATGTTCAGGATCTTCACGACATCGCTCCAACGCGCGCCAGCAAATCCGCATACTGGCGGGCCAGTTGCTCCACATCGTACTGCGAGGCCAGGCGCCTCAAGCCGTTGGTACCGAGTTCTCGCGCCAGCGCACGGTCCCCCACGAGCCTGGTCACCGCCTCCAACAGTTCCTCCTCGTTTTCGGGTTCGATGCAAAGGCCGGCCTCGGAACCCCGGACCAGCGCCGCGGCCTCGCCCGCAACCCCCAGGACGATGGGCCGCGCGGTCGCTGCGGCCTCGAAGATTTTCGAGGGTAGCACCGTCTCGAACAGGGCCTCGCGGATCAAGTGCACCAGGCAGGCGTCCGACGCCGCGAGGAACTCGGGCATCCGCTGTTTCGGTTGTCGGCCGGTAAATATCACGCCCGGAAGCCCGGCTTCCGCGGCCCGGCGCTCGAGATCCTCGCGTATCGCCCCGTCGCCCACGAGCAGGAAGGCGATGTCTTCCCGCCCGAGTTCGCGCAATCGTTTCGCGGCGCGCAACACCACGTCGAGACCGCAGCCCATGCCGATCGTACCCACGTACGCGCAAACGAACCGCTCGCCCAACCCGAATTCACGGCGCACCGCCCCGCCGTCCGCATCCGGTGAGAAAATCGAGCGATCGACCCCGTTCGGAATCACCGCGATCCTTCCGGACGACACCCCGCGCGCCTCCAGGCCCCGGCGATATCCCTCGCCCACCGTAACGACCTCGTCGGCTGCCGCGTACAGGCGCCGCTCGAGCCACTCGAGACACCGGATGATCCGGGAATCCCGCATGGCACCGACGGCGACGATCGACTCCGGCCAGAGGTCCCGAACCTCCAACACAAACGGGCGCCGACGCAGGCGCGAGACGAAAAAGCCCGCCCAGCCACAGAAGAACTGGGGAGAGGTCGCAATCACCACGTCGGGACGCGGGCCGCGGAGACCCGCCAGGGTCGCGGTCACCAGGAAGGAGAGGTAGTTGAGAATCCGGCGGGCGGTTCCCGCGTTCGGGGCCAGCCAGGTCCAGACGCGCACCACGTCGACGCCGTCGATCTCCTCCCGTTGCCACCAACGGTTCCGGTAGCCCTCGTAGACCACTCCGCTCGGCACGTTGGGCACACCGGTCACCACCGTCACCGCGTGGCCGTCGCGAACCCAGCGACGCGTCAACCCGTGGACCCGGGTCGCCGGCGCGTTGCCTTCGGGCGCGAAGTAGTGACTGAGGAAGAGGATCCGCATCAGAAGGCACACCGGGACCCGTCGACATCCGCCCCGGCGGCGAGATCATACCGAACGAACCGCGCCCCGTTCGCGATGCAGAAGCCGGTTTCGAGCCGATCGCCGCGGGCGGTGAAACAGAGGACCTGGGCGTCCCGAGCGACACCGAATTCGGGGAAGTAACGCGAGGCCTCGCCCTCGAGTTGCCCCTCCCCTGCGAAGCACACGATGCATGAACCGCCCGGGTAGCTGATCCGCGCCGTTTGTCCCTCGATTTCCTCGATGGCGCAATCCGGGTGCAGGTGAAGACGCGTTCGGGCCGTCACCGGTCGGGTCGCCGTCACCCAGTCATGCACGAGGAGTACGCCATGGGGGTGCCAGCGAAATCGGCGCCGGTGGCGGGGCGCGCCCGGAAGCCTTGCGTAGCCGTCGTGCCAGGCCTCCAGGGCGAAGCCCTCCCCTTCCCGCTGGAACTGGACGTCGTGCGGACGTCCGCGCCGCGCCACCCGGAAGGCACCCCAGAATTCGCACTGGTCCTGTCCATCGATTTCCACAGTGTTGTGCGCCGCCGTGGAGCGACAGATTCGCCGTGTCTCGCTGATTTCGTAGTCGTGGACCCCGGTGTCGACGACGACCCGACGGCCGGCGAAGGACAGTTCGAAGGAAAGCAGGTCGCCATGGGCATGACCCGGGACGTAGTCGGGACCGATGGGCGCCGCATCGCAGACGACATAATGGCCGGCAACGCCGCGCGCCCCGAAATAACCGGTCTCCGCCAGAGCGAAGGCGCCCGGCGGGGGCTCCGGGGCACCGAGGTCCCCCGGCGTGCACGCAATCCCGAACGCCGCGTCGTTGAAGAGCGCGATGTCTCCATCGGGGTGGGAGAGATGGGCCAGCGCCGCGAGAACGCGTTCGAGCGGCGCCTCGACCCGTTCGCACAGGGCAGCATCGCCCGTCCAACGGAGTGCCCGGAGCACCCAGGCAACGCGCGCCTGGTAGAGCGGCGAGCGCTCGAAATGCCCCCCGTCGGCGAGCACCTGCTCGGGCAGTTCGCGATCGAGCAATCCAACGCCCCGCCGAAGCCAACGCGCGCCATTCTCGCCTTCGAAACAGGCACCGGCGAACGCGAGGGCTCCGGCATTTTCGAACAGGTGGTTGCCGCGTAGATGGTGCTCGGGACGCGCGGCCAGGCGCTCGGCCTGGCGGAAGATCGAACCCCAGAGCCGTTCGCAGAACTCCGGGTCAGCCAGCGTCTCATCGCGGTGGCGGTCGAAGAAGTAGGCACACCAGTTCTCCAGTCGCAGGGACGTCGGGTACGGCTCCCAGCCGGTGGCGCCGCGCGCCAGCGGGTGACGTGCGATCCAGTCCGAAACCGCGGCGGCGCCTTCCCGGAAGGGCAGCGCCCACAGCCACTCGAAGTAATGGAGGTTGTACACCCAGAGACGCGGCAGCCCCGCGGGCTCCCAGCTGCGCGGCGGCATGCCCAGCGCCTCGGATCGGTTGAGGAACACGAACTCGCCGCCAGCGAGCGCGTCGGCCGGGTTTCGCTGGCTTCCGGGGACGAGCCACGCCGACGCGGGCGTCCAGCGCACGCCCGGGAACGGCGGCGCCGGCCGCATGGACGGGCGCTCGAGCCGCACACCCACCCGGTGACGCAACTGTGCGGCAATTTGTTCCGGGCGCAGCCAGCGCACGGTGTTCCAGAGCCGCGAGACAAGCAATGCCGAGGCCCCCCTTCCCCCGCTGCCATCGACGCCCCCTACAGCTTCGCGGTTCCCTGGGAACGCGCCAGTCGGGCAACCGAGGTACTCGACCGGCCCGCCTCTGCTAGCCTCGCGCCCCGGCCGATGTGTGGAATTGCGGGGGTCATAGGGGTCCGGGACGGCGGCCGCACGAACGAGGCCGAGGTGACGGCCCTTCGGGACGCCCAGACCCACCGCGGCCCGGACGATGCCGGCCTCTGGCTCTCTGAAGACGCCACAGTGGGCCTGGGACACCGCCGGCTCTCGATCATCGACCTCTCGCCCGCCGGGCGCCAGCCCATGTCCACTCCGGACGGAAGACTCCACCTGGTCTTCAACGGCGAGATCTACAACTTCCCGGCGCTCCGCGAAGAACTCGAGGGGCTGGGACACGTGTTCCAGTCGCGGAGCGACAGCGAGGTGGTCCTGCTGGGCTACCGCGCCTGGGGCCGCGGCGTACTCGACCGCCTGCGCGGCATGTTCGCGTTCGCGCTGTACGACGGCGAGCGCCGGGAGACGCTCCTCGCCCGGGATCCCCTGGGCATCAAGCCCCTCTACTGGACCGACGACGGCCGGCGGGTTCTCTTCGCATCGGAAGTGCAGGCACTGCGCCAGGTGGCGGACGATGGCGGACTCGACCCCGAAGGCCTGGCGCTCTGCCTCCTCTGGGGCTCGATTCCGCCCCCTCGCACCCTGCACCGGCGCATCCGGGCCCTTCCGCCCGGGAGCTGGGCCCGCGTCCGAGCCGGTGGGATCGAGGGGCCGACGGCCTTCTGGCGCCTCGCGGATGCCTTCGGACACGACACGCCCCACACGGAACGCGAGGCCGAAGCCGCCGCCCGCGCGGCCCTGGAAGACACCGCCCGCGCCCACCTGGTGGCGGATGTGCCGGTGGGGGCCTTTCTGTCCGGGGGGGTGGACTCGTCCGCCCTCGTGGGCCTGCTGTCCGCCGAGCAGGCCCGGTTGCGCACGGTGACCCTGTCCTTCGACGTCCCGGACCTCGACTAAGGCGGTCTGGCCCGAGAGGCCGCGGAGCTCTACGCCACCGACCACCGGGACATTCCGATCCGGGTCGACGAAATCCGGGAACGGATGCCCGACGCGATCCGCGCCCTGGACCAGCCCTCGGTCGACGGGGTGAACACCTATTTCGTCTCGGAAGCCGCGGTGCGGGCGGGCCTCAAGGTCGCGGTTTCGGGCGTGGGTGGAGACGAAATCTTCGGGGGCTACAGCACCTTCGAACGCGTGCCCCGGATCCACCGGCTGCGTCGGTCCATTCCCCTCGGCGCCGGACTCCTCGCGGCGGCCATGGACAAGCTGCCCGGGGGACGCATCGCCTCGCGCATGGCCAACGGCCTGCGTTTCGCGACGGACCTTCCCGGTGCCTACGTCGCCGAGCGGAGCCTCTTCACGCCGGCCGAAGCACGGCAGATCCTTGCACCCGAACTCGCCGATGCGGTCATCGACCCGGCCGCCGAACTGCGCGCGCGCACGGGCGTCAACGACCTGCCCGAAGCCGAACGCGTGTCCGCGCTCGAACTGCGCCAGTACATGCTTTCCCAGCTCCTCCGGGATACCGACGCGGTCAGCATGCGGCACTCCCTGGAAGTCCGGACGCCGCTCGTCGACCGGGAACTCCTGGCCCGTGCCTGCCGCATTCCCGCCCCGCTGCGCCACGCCGGTCCCGCCAAGCGCCGCCTGCGCGAGGCCCCGGAGCCGCCCGTTCCCGAGGCACTCTGGAACCGCCGCAAGCAGGGCTTCACCCTGCCCTTCGACCACTGGCTGAAGACCGGCGGGATCGCCCTGCGCATGCCCGAGCACCCCTGGCTGCGGACCGACGCCATGGAAGAGCTCGTGTCCGGGTTCCGCAGCGGCCGCGTCCACTTCGCCCGGGTCTGGATCCTCCACGTCCTGGCCCATTACCTGGGCTAGCCTCGGACGCGGGCAGGACGAGAGGAATCGTGGGGCTCAGGACGGCGCTCTTCTTCGCGCATGAGTGCGCGCCGCACAACCACGCCCGTTCCACGATGGGCGCGCAGCGGCCCGCACAATTCGCCCGTCACCTGCCCGAATTCGGCTGGCGTGCGCTCGTCGTATGCTGTGAGGCCAGCCGACGCCACAGCGCGCGACGCAGCGACCGGGCGGCCGTCGAAGCCGAGGTAGCCCGATACTGGGACGCCGCGGACCCGGCGCGTTCCCTGGTCGTACCTACGCCGTCGCTCGACAGCGATGGTGCGATCGACGCCGCCTGGCACCGACTCGGCGAAGGCGGAAGCGCTCTCGCCCGGCGCGCGCTCACGCTCGCGAAATACGCGACCGGCGACCAGTCCCAGTCGTGGCAGCCCTGCGCGCGCTGGGCCGCCGAGGTGCTGGCGCGAGAAGTCCCGATCGACGTCTGCATTGGAGAGCACGGACCCGACGCGGGGCTCTTCCTCGCCCGCTGGTTCCACGACACCCACGACGTGCCCTGGGTCGCCGACTTCCGGGACCCGATCCTCCGGCCCTACGAAGGCTGGCGGCGGCGTCTCTACAAGCCGATCGCGCGCCGACTGGTCGCCAGCGCAGAGCACGTCGTGAACGTCACCCCGACCTGGAGCGCATCCGACCGGGAACTCTTCGGACGTCCGGCCACCTGTATCCCCAATGGCTTCGACCCGGCCGAGTACCCGGCCCAGGAACCCGATCCGATCTTCACCCTGTCCTACACCGGCAACCTGGTCCCGGAACAACCGGTCGAACTCGCCCTCGCCGCCTGGGCCGACTTCGTGGCGGGGCTACCGGACGGGGAACGAAACCGGGTCCGCTTCGTCTACCGGGGCCTGTCCCTGGAGCGGGTCCGGCGCGCGGCCGGCAACCTCCCGTCTGGCGCGACCCTGGACCTGGCCGAGCGTGTCACGCGCGACGAAACCCTGCGCCTCATGCAGCGGTCGCAACTCCTGCTGCTGTTTTCGGCCCACGACTCCCGGCCCGGGTCCTACCTGCAACGAGGCCTCTACCCGGGAAAGGTCTTCGAATATTTCGGCGCGCAGCGCCCGATCCTGTGCGTCCCCGGCGACGACGGCCAGCTCGACGCACTCCTCGCGGAAACCCGGACCGGGACGATCCGCTCGTCCCGCGAGGAGATCACGGCGTTTCTCGCCGAGCGCTTCGCCACGTGGAAGCGGGACGGTCGACTCCCCTACCAGCCCGAAGCAAGCGCTGTCGCGCGCTACGAGCGACGCGCCCAGGCGGGCGTGCTCGCATCCATCCTCGACGAGGTGGCTCAGGCACCCCGTACGCGCAAGTAGAGCGCCTCGGCCCGTTCGACCCCCGCCACACGGGCCAGGACGTCGTAGAAGGCGCTTCCGGAACCCCGCGGCAGCGTCTCCATTTCACAGGCCAGCGCGTAGATCTCCCGCGCCTGCTCGGGCCACCCATCCCGCAGCATTGCCCGCGACCAGACCGCCATCCGCGCGGCAAGTGCCCGGCGCAGGCGGGCATCGAGCGCATCGGCCGAGCGCGCCTGGTCCACCAGCATGCGGAAGATCCGCAGCGCCGTTTCGGCCCGGCGCGGCGAGTGCCGCAAGCGATCGGGGCCTTCGTGTTGCCGGTAACGGACGAGCGGCTCGGGCAGGTGCCGAAAGCGGGATCCGTGGAGCGCCAGCCGGAAGTGAAACTCGTAATCGTCCTGCTCGAAGAGCCCGCGGTCGAAGCCGCCTGCAGCGAGATAGTGGCCGCGGCGATGCAACAACTGCGCGGTCTGCGCTCCCTGACGCACGAAGAAATCGAGGGGAAACTCCGGGTCGAAATCCGGCGGCGGCAGCGCAGATCCCAGCAGTCGCCGAACCAAGCGGTACCACCCGGGGGCATCGGGCAGCGCCTGTGAGGGCGCGGCAACTCCGAAGGACTCCACGCCGGTGAAGACGACATCGACGCCGTCGTCGAAGACAGCCAGGCTGCGACCCACCTTCTCCGGGCGGAGCAGATCGTCGGAATCGAGGAACTGGACGAAATCGCCACGCGCGAGCTCGACGCCCCGGTTCCGGGCAAAGTTCACCCCCTGGTTCTGCGGAAGCGCCTCGCTGCGCACCCGTCCCCCGAACCCGCGCACGATCTCCATGCTGTCGTCCGTCGAGCCGTCATCGACCACGATGAGTTCCAGGTTCTCATGGGTCTGGACGAGCACACTCTCGATCGACTCGGCGATGAAACGGGCGCCGTTGTAGCAGGGCATGATCACGGAGACGAGCGGTGCGTCGGGCATGTCGTTCGCTGCGCGGGGGCTAGGCCCGGGCCTGGCGGTAGGCGCGCTTCGCCTCGCGAAGCGCAGCCGGAGCCAGGATCGGAGTGAGCAGAAGGTACGTCACCACTCCGGCCGCGACGAGCACGCCGACCCGCACCAACAGACCCCAGTCGACGGGGAGCTGCAGCTTGAGTTGCCACACCAACGCAGCCATCAAGCCCGTCGCCACGGCAGGCCCGACCACGGTCCGCCAGACGGCGGCCAGCGGGATTCCGATGACCCGGTCGATGAAGCCATACAGGAGCGGCGCCGTGGCGTAGACCACGACGGTGTAGCCGATCGCGGCTCCGATGCCCCCGTACCAGATGCAGGGAACGAAGCCGACCACCGTCGCCGTGCTAGCAAAAATGCCCCACCGGAAAAACTCGCGCGTCTTGCCCCGGGCAACGAAGAAGGTTCCGCTCACGTTGAGCAGGGTCTGTAGGAGACCGGCGATGCACAGTACCCGGTAGACGGGAACCGCCCCGAGCCACTGCTCGCCATACACGAGGCTGATCGTCTCCTCGGCGAGCACAGCCAGTCCCCCCGCCATCGGAAACGAAGCCCACGTCAAGAGGTGCAGGGCCGAGACCGAGGCGTCGGCGAAGCGCTTCTCGTCGTCCTGGAGTCGGGAGAGCGCCGGCCGCAGCGCTCGCGCCATGGGCCAGGAGACGAGCTGGATCGGCAGGGTCATCAACATGTACGAGCGGGTGTACAGGCCGAGTTCGGCAGCCCCCCAGAACCGTCCGAGGAGCACCTTGTCGAAATTCCGGGTGAAGTAGTTGAGCACGTTGAACCCGGTCAGGTATCCGCCGAAGCCGACCATCTCCCGAACCCCGGCGACCCGGCGCGGCCGACCCGGCCGCCAGCGCGCCCGGGCGACGTAGACGCACATTGTGACCGTCGTATGCACGAGTCTCTGGGCCACCAGAGCGAAGACACCGTATCCGTGCATGGCGCCGGCGATGCCCGCGGCGCCTCCCGCCACGAGGCCGACCAACTCGGCCAGGGCCACCGACGCGAAATCCATCCGGCGGTCGAGCAGGGCCGCGCTCTGTGCCCCCAGGGAGGCAAGAAAGAAACCACACGCGACGGCGACCGTCACCAGGACCAACACCGGTTCGTCGTAGAACCACGCCACGGCGGGGGCCGAGGCAGCGAACAGCAGGGTCATCGCCGCGCCGAGGGCCACGTTCAACCAGAAGACCGCCGAGAGCTGCGCCTCGGTCAGGTGCTTGCGCTGCACCGTCGCCGCCGAAAGCCCCAGATCCTGAAAGGTCGCGAGGAGCGCTGTGAAGGCCAGCACCATGCCGAGCAGGCCGTAGTCCTCGGGCGTGAGAAGCCGGGCCATGACCGCAAGCAGAACCAGCCGCAGTGCCTGCTGGACCAACTGCACCGCGAGCACGATGCTGCCGCCGCGGGCGGCACGGCCACGCAGGTCCGAAGCACCGCCGTCCTGGACCCTGCGATCGCCGGGGTCGGAAGAGGTCATCGCTGCGGCGGAATCCCCGCGGCGATCAGCGCGTCCGCGTAACTCCGGGCCAGGCGTTCGATCCCCGCACGCGTGTAGTGGACGGAATCCGTGAAGTACTCGGCCCGACCGCCGAGCGCAGAGTCGTTGTCGACGAAGACCACGTCGAGTTCCTCGGCGATGCGCTGGAGGCTCCGGTTGTAGGCTGCGTGGTGGGCCACGAACTCCTCGTGCTCCGGGAAGCGCACCGCCGCCTTGTAGCTGTCGGGCTTGAACCCCCAGTGGATGTCGAAGAAGGCACGGTCGGCCATGAAGGGCTGCGAGCCGACGACGACCGCGATCCCTTGGGCCTCGGCGTACCGGATGAAGCTGCGCAGGTTGTGCTCGAACACGACGCGCGCAGCTTCGGGCGGCTCCATGCCGTAAGTCTCGCGCGCGATCGGCACCTGGGGGCGCATGCCCGTCTCGAGCTTCAGGAGCCGGCCCAGGAGAAACCAGTAGAGCTGGCTGTTCTGGAACAGGACATTCGGGGTCGTATAGCGGTTTTCGTGATCCGGGAGGAAGAAATCGTTGGAGTACTTGTTCGAATAGTCGGGACGAAATTCCGGAAAGTAGGCAGCGGTGAGGTCATTGACGTTCTGGCTCAGGATCACGAGGTCCGGATCCCAGTGGACGACATGGAGCAACAGGAGGTTCAAGGCGTGCGGCGTCGCGTAGGCCTGGTTGCCGACGTTGATCACCTCGATGTCATCGCGCCCGAGGCGCTCTCGCAGCATCTCCTGGAGGCGCAAGGGGTAGTGCATCTCACCCACCCGGTTCTCGGTCGTGGAGCCACCGAACGCGACGACGCGGAAGGTGCCGGGCGCCTTCTCGAGCGGGTAGTGCTCCTGCCACCGGGACGAGATGACCCGCCCGGCGTCGGTGTCCGCGTAGGGGTCGAACCCGAAGGTGCGGAACGGGACCAGCGGCCGCTGGTTGGCCAGGCGATTGCGCCCGTCCCAGTCAAAACCGCGGCCCTTCGCGGCGTCCCAGACGCGCAGGCCCAACTCGAGGGCACCCAGGAAGAGGACGAAAACCGCCATCGATCCGAGGATGTTGCGCAACAGGGCGCGAGCACGGCTCCGGGCTGCCATGGATGGCCGAGCATAGGGGTTCGACTAGTCCGGAGACAAACCGCAGTTCTTGATCTTCTGGAGCAGCGTCTTGTAGCTGACCCCGAGTCGGCGTGCGGCCTGCTTGCGGTTCCAGTGGGTCTGGTCGAGCACCTGGTCGATCATGGCGCGCTCGGCCTCCAGCGAAACCCGGCGTCCGACCTCTCGCAGGGGCACCTCCCCGGCCGTGGCCTCGATCTCCTCGATCAGCTGGGCCAGGCGGTCCAAGCCCCGTTCGCCGCTCTGGAATCGCGCCATCTCTCTCAGGATGGGCTCTTCGCTCTGCAGCACCACGACACGCTTCACCATGTTTTCCAGCTCCCGCACGTTGCCCGGGAACGGGTAGCGGTCGAAGGTCCGCATGAGGAGCGGACTCGGCTCCAACACCGGTCGATCGTAACGGGCCGCGAAGCGCCGGCTGAAGATCTCCACCAGTTCCGAGAGTTCCTCCCGCCGCTCTCGCAACGGGGGGAGCATCATGTTGACGACGTTCAGGCGAAAGAAGAGGTCCTCCCGGAAGCTGCCGGACCGCACCATGTCCTCGAGGTTCCGATTTGTCGCGCAGACGACCCGCAGCGACACACGGGTTTCCTCGTTCCCCCCGAGGCGCGTGAAGGCAGAATCCTGGAGCACCTGGAGGAGCTTCGCCTGGAGGGCAAAACTCATCTCGCCGATCTCGTCGAGGAAGATCGTTCCCTTGTCTGCTAGTTCGAATTTTCCGGGCTTGCTGTCGACGGCACCGGTAAACGCCCCCTTCTCGAACCCGAACAACTCGCTCTCGAGCAGGTCGGCGGGAAGAGCGGCGCAGTTCACCTTGACGAACGGCTCCCGGGAACGCGACGAAATCGCGTGCAGTGTGCGCGCTACCACTTCCTTGCCGGAACCGCTTTCTCCCTGGATCAACACCGTCACATCGGTGTCGGCCACCTGTTCGAGCAGCTCGCGCACTCGCCCCATGGCCGGACTCGCCCAGACAGCCGCCGCAACGGGATCGGCGCCTCCCGCCCCCAGCGCCGCACGCTCTCGTCTCCCGGCCGACGACTCCAGGACGGCACCGAGTACCGACTCGAGTTCTTCATCGTCGCAGGGCTTGCTCAAGTAGTCGACGGCACCGAGGCGCATGCTCTCGACGATGGTCGACGCCGTTCCATCCACCGAAAGCATCACCACGGGCAGGCCCGGGTCGGAGTCATGGATTTGTTCGAGGGTTTCCAGACCGCCGAGCCCCGGCATCATCACGTCCAGCAGGACCACGTCGGGTGCGGCTCCGCCTTCGATCAGCGCCAAAGCACTGCGACCATCCTCGGCGGAGTCGACTTCCCAGCCGCGAAGCTCCAACAGGTCCGCCAAGTAGATGCGAATCGCCTCGGAATCGTCGACGACGAGCGCGCGGGGCGGCTTCGGGACTTCGGCTTCCAGGCTTCCGTTGCTGCGCAATGACTAACCCTCGCTCGGCAGTGTGAAGGCGAACCGGCTGCCGCCCTGGGAACTCGGAACCAGTGAAATCTCGCCCCCGTGGGCCTCGATCAGCCGCAGGCACAGCGCAAGCCCGAGGCCCAGGCCCTCCGCAGCGCCATCCCGGCCCTGAACGTATGGCGCAAAGATGCGCTCCTGGTCCGCGGGACGAACGCCGGGACCATCATCGGCAACCGTGACCTCCACGAAGGCTCGTCCATCCCGCGAGAGCTGTCTCGTGCTGACGGAAATTCGCCGATCGGCGAAACGGATCGCGTTGTCGATGAGGTTCGCCAGGACACGCTCGATGGCGTCGCGATCGAAACGCGCCCGGTGGGCCGAATGAATTTCCTCTTCGAGAACGAGACCGCGGGCCGCCACCGCTTCCCGGTAGGCATCGGCAACCTCCGCGAATACCGGACCCAGGGAAGCGTTCCGCAACTCGAGCGCGCCCACACAGAGCGGCGCACGCGCCGCCTCCAGCAGGCGCTTGACGAACGCACCGAGCTTCTCGCAGGCACGCTGCGCCTGCGCCAGAAAGCGCTGCTGCTCCTCGGTGAGCGGACCCGCATCCTCTGACAACAGCAGGCGGAGGTAGCCGCCCACGACCGTAATCGGCGTGCGCAGTTCGTGGCTCACCACGGCCAGCAGGTGTTCGTGATCCGCTCGCTCCACGCGGAGCTGCTCCCGCAGACGCTCGACCTCCTGAGAGAGATCGGCGATTTCGAGATCCCGGGGATTCCCCGGTTCCACCCGAGCCACCCGCCGCGCTGTACCGGCAGGTGCCGCCCGCGCACCTTCCCGATTTTTTTCCGGCGCGAGCGCCATGGGGCCCCTCTGCACGTTTCGTGCCCCTGTTGTACGTTTCGAACCACACTGCAACGCGGGCTCTCGGGGGCCTGAACACTCATCGCCCCATCGAAGACGCAGCTTTAACGCACGGATCTGCGGAATCGGCACGGGGCGCGGTGGAGAACCAGAAGCCGTTGCTCGAACGCCTGAAGCCAACCGACCGGGAGATCCGTGCACTGGCGCTGCGCGAGACAGACCCCGCCCAAGCGTCACGCTTCACTCCGATCGCCCGGGGTCCGGTCTTCGCCGTGATCGCCCTCGCCGCAGTCGGTGTCGCGGCGCTCCCGGCTTGCCTCGCGCGTTTGCTGCGGCGCGACAAAGGCGCTCCCTGATGCCCGAAATCTCCGATGTCGCGATCGTGGGATCCGGACCGAGCGGCGCCTTGGCCGCCGCGCACCTGGTGGAAGCCGGACTCCAGGTCGCGATGCTGGACGTGGCCCACGACGACGACCGCTACCGCCAGATCGTTCCGGACTCCTCGTTCCAAGAACTACGCCAGAGCGACACGGGACAGCGGCGCTACTTCCTGGGCGACGACCTCGAAGGGGTACCGTCCGGCGAGATCAAGGTCGGCGCCCAGCTCACACCGCCCCGCCAGTTCGTCACCCGAGACACCGAGCGATGGCTCCCGACTCGCGGCGACCAATTCGCACCGATGCAAAGCCTGGCGCTCGGCGGACTCGGTGCTGCTTGGGGAGCGGCCGCCTTCACCTGGTCCGACCACGAATTGCGCCGAGCCGGCATCCACGAGCCCGGCTTCCAGCGGCACTACGAAGCCGTCGCCCAGCGGATCGGGATCAGCGCGGACCCCGCGGACGACACGAGCCGACTCTGCTTTTCCGGCGTGGCGACCGTCCAGCCTCCCCTGCCGATCGACACCGGCGCTGAACACGTCTGGTCCGCGTACCGGGCCAAGCGGGAGCGCTTCCTGGCGCGCGGCCTCGCCCTCGGGCGCACGCCGCTGGCGGCGCTCTCCGAGCCACGGTTCGAGCGGGCCGCGAATCCCGCCTTCGACATGGATTTCTGGTCCGACTCGCGCCGCTCCGTCTTTCGACCGCGGTATCTGATCGAGTCACTGGAGCGCAACCCGGGGTTCCGCCTCGTGCGCAACCGGCTGGTCTTTCGCTTCGAAAGCCGCGAGAACGAGGTGGCCATTCACTGCCTCGACACCGCGAACGGAGAAACCGTCGTACACAAGGCGCGGCGCCTGCTCCTCTGCGCGGGCGCTCTCAACTCGGCGCGCATCGCCCTCTACTCCCTCGATGCCTGGGAGGAGCGCGCGCCGCTCCTCTGCAACCCCTACGTCTACCTTCCCTGTGTGCAGCCGCGGATGCTGGGTCGTGCGGCGCGCGACGACCGCCACAGCCTGTCCCAACTGGTCGCGATCTTCTCCCCGCCGGATGCACCGGAGGACCCCCTCTCGTGCCAACTCTACGGCTACCGGTCGCTGCTCCTGTTCAAACTCGTCAAGGAAATGCCCCTGCCGCCCTGGGCAGGGCTCCAGGTCGCGCGCCTCTTGATGAACGCAATGGTCATCGCGGGACTTCACCATTCCGACACGCCGGGTCCGAAGAAGACCCTGGGCATCGTCCCGGGATCCGACGGGCCGCTCCCGGTCCTCGACCTCGAGTACCAGGCCGGGGAAGAAGAAAACACGCGCCAGCGAAGTCGGGAGCGCGCCCTGGCACGGATCCTGGTCGCCCTCGGCGTCGTTCCCTACGGGCGCATTTCCCCGGGTGCGGGCTCGAGCATCCACTACGCCGGCACTCTTCCCATCGGCGAGGGCACCGCGCGCTTCGAGACACGGGCCGACGGGCGACTCCACGCCGCGCGACGGGTCTATGTCGGCGACAGCGCCGGCTTCCGTTATCTCCCCGCGAAGGGCCTCACCCTTTCGATCATGGCCAACGCGCTGCGGGTAGCGGAACACGTCTTGCGCGACCTGGCGACGGGGCACTGAACGGGCCTCGCGACGCCGGCGAGGCCTCACCGCGACACAGCGGGGACGTGGATGGGGATGCGCGGACTTCGTACCATCGGCTCGCGATGAGGCTGGGACACCTGGGACTCCGGGCGATCGAAGAGCCCCGGTTCGCCTGGCGCCTGGTGCTCGGCATCTGCGCGCTCTACGTCGCCGGCTTCGCCCTGTTCACCCCGCGGGCAATCCTCATCGAAGACGAGGTGCACTACAAGATCCAGGCGAGAATGCTCGCAGCCGGGGAGACGGAGATCACCCGGGTCAACCCCTATACCGGCACGCTCAAAACCTACGCACCGAGGTACCCGCTGGGCACCGCCCTCCTCATGGCGCCGCTCATGGCGGCCCTTGGAGAACCCGCGATTCACCTCGTACCCCTGGGCCTGCTGATCCTCGCGGTCGTCGCGCTCGGACGTTGGCTCGAAGTCGCGGGGCGGTCGCCCCTCTTCGCCCTGCTCGTGCTCGGGTACCCACCCAGCCTGGTGTTGGGCCGCACGCTGATGAGCGACGTTCCGAGCCTTGCCATCGTCGCGGTTGGCCTGCTCTGCTTCTGGCGGGGGATCGACCGCGGCCCCGGGTGGTGGCTCGCCGCAGGCTTCCTGGCCGGCGCTTCCTTCAGCATCCGCGAGACCAATGCGCTCGTGTTCGCACCCTTCTTCGCGGGGAGCCTTCTGCGCCGGGACAGAAATGCCTGGGCACTGGTGATCAGTGGACTTCTCGGTCTGACCATTCGCGCCGTATCGGACCTCACGTTTCACGACGTCTTGTACTTTTCCCGGGGAAACTACGCGCTGGAGTTCGAAACGCTCTACAAGCGGCTGCCGGTCTACCTGGTGGCGATGTTCGTCTTCGTCCCGTTCGGTCTCGCCCTCGCGCTGTGCTACCGCGGCCCGAGAAGGCCCGAACTCTGCACAACCATCGTGCTCCTGGTTGCCGTATACCTCTTTCAACAGCACTACAGCTTCGCGACGTCCTCACTGAAGCGATCGATCCTCGCACCCCGGTACCTCCTTCCGATCCTTCCGGTGATCGCCTTCGGGATGGCCGAGTCCATTCCCCGGTTGTGGAACCAGTTCCTCGTCCGCAGATCGGTGGCCAACCACCAACGCCTTCGCACGTGGGCGCCGCGCCTGGTCGGCGCCTGGGCCGGCGGTATCGCGATCGCCGCTTTCGCGGTGCACCCTGCCCTCGCGTGGTGGGGAAGCACCCAGGCTGCCATCGGAGACATGATCCAAGAACATGCCGAGGGCGACACGGTGATCGTCACGAACTACTCGGCAACACGGAAGTTCATCGACGGTCTCGATCGCAAGTATCTTCCGGTCCCGACCATGGACCGGAACCCGATGGACATTTCCCTGCTTGCCGCCATCCACGGCGAGATCACCCTGATCTTTCTCGCGCGATCCGACAGTCCCTATTGGCTGGGAAACGCAGGGCGCAACGAATCCTTCATCGCCGCCATCCAGGGAGAAAAGAACCTCATCCTCGACCGGAAGCTGGACCCCAGGTTCCACTTGAAGATCTGGCGAATCCGCCCGCACCGGGAGGAACGACCGTGACTGCCGACGTGCGCCGACGCATGGAAGCCCTGTGTCAGCAGATCGAGCGCAGCAACCGTCAGTACTATCTGGAAGACGCGCCCGAGCTGTCCGATGCCGAGTACGACCGATTGTTTCGCGAACTGCGCGAACTCGAAGCGGCGCACCCCGACCTTCGACGCCCGGACTCGCCCAGCCTGCGTGTAGGCGCGCCGCCCGCCGAAGGCTTTGCCGAGGTAGAACACCGGGTTCCGATGCTCTCGCTGGACAACGCGATGAACGCGGACGAGATGCGTGCGTTCGACGAACGCATTCGTCGCGAACTCGGCGGTGAAGAGGTCGTCGTTGCCTATGTCGGCGAGCCCAAGCTCGACGGCGCCGGTATCGAACTCGTCTACGAGAACGGCACGCTCGCCGTGGGCGCAACCCGGGGTGATGGCCACAGAGGCGAGGACGTGACGGTGAACCTGCGAAAGAGCGCCAGCATCCCCCTCGCACTTGCCGGCGCGGCACCGGCGCGCGTATCGGTACGCGGAGAAGTCGTCCTGCCCATCGCTCGCTTCGAGCGCCTCAACGAAGCGCGCCTCGAACGCGACCAGGCCCCCTTCGCAAACCCGAGAAACGCCGCGGCGGGAGCCCTCAGGCAGCTTCACGACCTCGACATCGAGCGTCTGCGCGCACTCGAGTTCTGTGCCTACGCCCTCGGAGAAGGCGTCCCCGAAGGCGTCACCACCCAGGCAGAAATCCTCCAGCAACTCGCCGCATGGGGATTCCACGTCGGCGACGATTGGGAACACTGCACCGACGTGGAGGCCGTCATCGCCTTTCACGAAAGGACTCTGGCCACACGCAACGAGCGCGCGGTCGAAACAGACGGAACGGTGATCAAGGTCAACGCCCTGGATCAGCAAGCGGAACTTGGAACCCTTTCGCGTTCACCTCGCTGGGCCATCGCCTTCAAGTTCCCCCCGCAACAAGAACACACGGTCATCGAAGACATCTTCGCCAGTGTGGGACGGACCGGCGCGCTTACCCCGGTGGCAAAACTCCGACCGGTCCGCGTGGGAGGCGTCACGGTCTCCAACGCATCGCTCCACAACCAGGACGAGGTCGATCGCAAGGACGTCCGAGTGGGAGACACGGTCGTGGTGCAACGCGCCGGGGATGTCATCCCCCAGGTCGTCAAGGTATTGCCGAACAAACGCCCGAAGCGAACCCGGCGCTTCAAGCTCCCCAAGCGCTGCCCGATCTGCAAGGCGGAGACCGTCCGTCTCGAAGGCGAAGCCGTGACGCGCTGTCCGAACCTGGACTGTCCGGCGCAGCTCAAGAACAATCTCCGACATCTCGCTTCCCGCGGCGCACTCGACGTCGAGGGATTGGGCGAAAAACTCATCGACCAGCTTGTCGACCAGGGCCTCGTCAACCGGCTCTCCGACGTTTTTGACCTTCCAGCCGATGGCCTGCTCCAACTCGAACGCATGGGAAAGAAATCGGTCGAAAACCTGCTCGCAAGCCTTGAAGCGGCGAAGGGAACCACCTTGTCTCGTTTCCTCATCGCCCTCGGCATCCAGCACGTGGGCGAGACCGTCGCAGACCTCCTGGCGGGACGCTTCGGCGACCTCGACCCGCTCCTGGCCGCCGAGCGCGAAACCCTCGAGGAAATCGATGGCATCGGACCGACCATCGCCGAAGCCGTCACGACGTTCTTTGCGGATAAACGCAACGCTGCGGAGGTGGCGCGGCTGCGGAAACTCGGCGTTCACTGGGAATCCCAAGCGCCACGCGTCGCGAAGGAGGGGCCCCTCGCGGGCAAGACCTTCGTTCTGACCGGCACCCTCGCGGACCTGTCGCGGGCGGAAGCGAAGGCGCGGATCCAGGCGGTGGGTGGCAAGGTGACCGGTTCCGTTTCGAAAAAAACCGATTACGTCGTGGCCGGCGCGGACCCGGGCAGCAAGCTCGCAAAAGCCCGCGAGTTGGAAATCGAGGTCATCGACGAGGACGGCCTCGTCGTCCTGCTGGCATCTCACGGAGAGCGTTGATCCGGGCGTAGATGCGGCGACGCGAAAGACCGGGCGCCGCCAGGCGGTCGGCGAGGTCCCGGCCCGACTCGCCCGCCTCCAACCCCGCACGAATCGCCGCATCGATCGCATCGAGGCTCGGCGGCTCGTCCGGCGGGGCCCCCTCCACCACCACCGTCACCTCACCCCGCGCGCCCTCGGAAAACCGCTCGGAAAGCTCGGGCAGGGTGCCGCGCGCCACTTCCTCGTGACGCTTCGTGAGTTCCCGCGCCACGCAGGCACGGCGGGGTCCGAGGCGTTCCGCGAGAAGGGCCAGGGTCCGCGCGATCCGCTGAGGCGACTCGAAGAAGACCAGGGTCTCCTCGGCCGCCACAAGGCTCGCGATCAGCCCGTCCCGCTCGCCCGCCTTGCGGGGCAGGAAGCCCACGAAGGTAAAGCGCTCGACCCCGAGCCCCGAGACCGTCAGTGCCGCCAGCACAGCCGAGGGGCCGGGAACCGCGGCGACCATGTGCCCCCCGTCGATGGCCTGCCGCACCAAGCGTGCACCGGGATCGGAAACGAGCGGCGTCCCCGCGTCCGATACCAGGGCAACGTCTTCCCCGGCTTCGAGAACTTCGAGCACGCGTTCGACCCGACGCGCTTCGTTGTGGGCGTGGAGCGAGAGCAGCTTCTGGGAAATGTCGTACCGCGCCAGTAGCGTCCGCGTGTGCCGCGTGTCTTCGGCGAGCACCAGGTGGGCCTCGCGGAGCACGCGCACGGCGCGATAAGTCACGTCTTCGAGGTTTCCGATCGGTGTTGCAACGAGGTAGAGGGTCGCCACGTTCAGCGGAGGCTGGCATGCTCCGGAAACAGGCGCGCGAGACCCGCCGGTGTCGCGTCGCATGCCCCGCGCTCGGTAAGAATCGCGCTGACGAGGCGCGCCGGCGTAACATCGAAGGCGAAATTGCTCACCGGGCTGGCATCGGGTACGACCGCCACCGCCTCGCGCCGCCCCCCCGCGCCGATGCCCACCACGCGCCGCACCTCGGCCTCGTCTCGTTCTTCGATGGGAATCTGGTCGCCCGCACCCAGTGTCCAGTCGATCGAAGACGAGGGAGCCGCCACGTAGAACGGCACGCCGTTGTCCCGCGCCGCCAGCGCTTTCAGATAGGTCCCGACCTTGTTGCAGACGTCCCCCGACGCCGTGGTGCGATCGGTCCCCACGAGGCAGCAGTCGACCTTTCCCCGCTGCATCAGGTGCCCGCCGACGTTGTCCGCGACCACCGTGTGCGGCACACCGTGCTGACCCAGTTCCCAGGCCGTGAGCAGCGACCCTTGGTTGCGCGGCCGGGTTTCGTCCACCCACACGTGCACCGGGAGCCCCGCGTCGTGCGCCCGGTAGATGGGCGCCAGGGCGGTGCCCCAGTCGACGCAGGCGAGCCACCCCGCGTTGCAGTGGGTCAGCACCTGCAGGGCTCCGCCGGAAGAGCGACCCGCCTGCAGCTTCTCGAGCAAGGCCAGGCCGTGCTCCCCGATCGCCCGGCAGGTCTCGACGTCGGCATCCGCCAGTTCGCCTGCGCGCCGCCACGCGCGCTCCGCCCGCTCGGAAAGCGGCACCTCGACCACCGCAGCGCTCACATCTTCCAGGGCCCAGCGCAGGTTCACGGCAGTCGGCCGCGTCCCCATCAGGGTCGCGCAGGCGGCACGCAGGGCCGCGTCGGCCGGGTCGCGGCGCAACGCGAGAGCGAGGCCGTAGGCTGCGGTGACACCGATGAGCGGCGCACCCCGGACCCGCATCTCCCGAATCGCTTCCGCAGCCCCTTCCAGGCTGTCGATCCGGATGTGCACGAACTCGAAGGGCAGCCGCGTCTGATCGATGATCTCGAACCCCCCGGCGTCGGCGGCGGGGCGGATCGTGCGGTGGGGCTCACCGCCAACGCGCACGGCTCAGTCTCCCTCGAATGCGCAGAGCGCCGTCACGGTGTGGCCCAGCGCTTCGATCCGCGCCCGCCCACCGAGATCCGGTAGATCGATCACCACGGCGAGGCCGACGATTTCCGCCCCCAGCCGCTCGACCAAACAGACCGCCGCTTCGGCCGTTCCGCCCGTTGCGATCAAGTCGTCGATGAGGAGAACGCTCTCGCCGGACTCGACCGCGTCCACGTGGACCTCGACGCGGTCCTGACCGTACTCGAGTGCGTAATCGTGGCCAATCTTCTCGTGGGGCAGTTTTCCCGGCTTGCGCACTGGAACGAATCCAACTCCGAGATCCTTGGCAACGGCCCCTCCGAGGATGAAACCGCGCGCCTCGATCCCCGCGACCTTGTCGACTCCCTTGTCCTGGAAGGGCGCCGCGAGTCCCTCCACCGCGAGCCGGAAACCGATGGGATCCTGGAGCAGCGTCGTGATGTCCCGAAACTGGATGCCCTCTTTCGGATAGCCGGGAATCGTGCGGATGCGCGACTTGATGGGCACGGCCTCACGCCCCCCCGAGCACACGTCCCGCCACGGCGTCGAGCCGGGCGAGCAACTCCGGATTCCGGGCCTCGGGCGGCGTGATCAGGGCCGTATCGAGTGCCCGGTTGCATCCATCCGGACAGGGTACCGGGCGGCCGACGAGGCGCGGCGGCAACTCGGCCACCAGAGCCCTCCCGTGATCCGCATTCCGCGCAAGCATCTCCAGGATATCCGTCACGGCCACCGCGTCGTGCTCCTCGTGCCAGCAGTCGTAGTCCGTCACCATCGCGACGCTCGCATAGCAGAGCTCCGCTTCCCGGGCGAGCTTGGCTTCCGGCATGTTGGTCATACCGATCACGTCGCACGACCAGCTTCGGTAGAGCTCGGACTCGGCCCGACTCGAAAACTGCGGCCCCTCCATCGCGAGGTACGTGCCCCCCCGCGTGGCCCGAACCCCCACGGCACTCGCCGCTGCTTCCACCGCGTCGCCGAGGCGGCTACACACCGGCCGCGCCATCGAAACGTGGGCGACGCAGCCCGTGGCAAAGAACGAGCGCTTGCGCGCAACCGTGCGATCGATGAACTGGTCGACGATCACGAAGGTGCCCGGCGTCAAGTCCTCCCGGAGTGAACCGCAGGCCGATACCGAGACCAGGTCCGTGACGCCGGCGCGTTTCAAGGCGTCGATGTTCGCCCGGTAGTCGACTTCCGACGGGGGAAGGCGGTGGCCCCGGCCATGGCGAGGCAGGAAGACGAACTCGACCCCGCCGAGTCGACCGAACAGCAACGCGTCCGAGGGCGTACCGAAGGGCGACTCCACGGTCTCCCAGCGCGCGGCTTCGAGCCCGTCGAGTTCGTAGATTCCAGAGCCGCCGACGATCCCGATCACCGGTTGCGCGTCGCTCGCCATCCGGGGCTACCCTAGCACCGACCCCGGTCCCTGGAATCGCCATGACACGCTCCTCGGAGTCTCTCGGGACCGCCGGCGAGGCCTTTGCCGCACGTTTCCTGGTCGAACGCGGCTGGCGCATTCTCGACCGCAACATCCGAAGCGCCGGCGTCGAGATCGACCTGGTGACCCAGCGAGCCGGCATCCTCGCCTTCGTCGAGGTCAAGACGCGCCGAACCCGGACAGCGGGGCTCCCGGAGGAGTCGGTGGATGCCCGGAAGCGCGCCCGCCTCGTGCGGGGTGCCGCCGGTTGGCTCCACGAACGCCGGATACGCCGGGTCGAGGTGCGCTTCGACGTCCTCGTCGTCGAGCCCGGTCCGGAGGGGTGGCGGTGCCGCCACCTTCCCGGGGCCTTCGATGCGGGGGACTGAGCTCAGTCGCCCTTGGCGCTCTCGTCCTCGGAATCCGACGCCGCTTCGTCGTTCGCCGGAGCCGCTTCCTCGGCGGGAGCCTCTGCCTCCGCAGTCGCTTCCTCGGCGGGAGCCTCTGCCTCCGCAGTCGCTTCCTCGGCGGGAGCCTCTCCCTCCGCCTGTGCCTCTGCCTCCGCAGGAGCCGATGCGTCCGTTACTTCCGGTTCCGGGTCGGGAAGCGCTTCCGCCGCCGTGCCCGCTTCGTCCGGATCGGCTTCCAGCAGGTTCAGTGCCGCCACGTCCCGCACCTTGGCGCGCAGCCGGGCCTTCTTGCCCGAAAGCTCGCGCAGGTAGAAAAGCTTGGCGCGCCGCACGTGACCGCGGCTCTTGATCTCGACCTTGGTGACGTTCGGTGACTCGATCGGGAAAATGCGCTCAACGCCCACCCCGGACGAAATCTTGCGTACGGTGAAACTCGCACCGTGACCACCGCCGCGGCGCTGGATCACCACGCCCTCGAAGACCTGGATGCGCTCCTTGTCGCCTTCCTTGATCTTCACGTGGACGCGCACGGTGTCGCCGGCTCGGAACGCCGGCAGGTCACGGCGCAACCGGTCCTCGTGTACGGCGTCGATGCTCTTCATGACTCGTCCTCTCCGCGGGAGGTCAACAGGTCTGGCCGGCGGCTCCGGGTCGATTCGCGCGCCCGCTTCACCCGCCATTCCGACACGGCGGCGTGGTCTCCCGACCGGAGTACCTCGGGCACCTCCAGGCCACCGAATACGGGCGGCCGAGTGTACTGCGGTCCTTCGAGAAGTCCCGCGGAAAAAGACTCGGTCGCCAGGGATTCCGGGTTGCCCAGGGCCCCGGGAAGCAGCCGGGCCACGCCCTCGATGACCGCCAGGGCGGGCACTTCGCCCCCCGAGAGGACGTAGTCGCCGACCGAAAGCTCGGCATCCACGGCCAGTTCGATCGCCCGTTGATCGACCCCCTCGTAGCGCCCACAGACCAGGACGAGGTGGTCCAGGGCAGCGAGGGCTGCCAGCCGGGGCTGGCCAAGTCGCTCTCCCTGCGGGGAAAGCAACGCGACATGCGCCCGGCGCTCGGGACCCTTGGGGCCAGCCAGGGCCTCGATGGCTGCCACGAGCGGCCCCGGCGTCATCACCATGCCCGGGCCCCCGCCGTACGGGGCGTCGTCGACCGTCCGGTGGCGATCCTCGGTCCAGGCGCGCAGGTCGTGCACCGCCGGCTCCAGGAGACCCCGCTCACAGGCGTGGCCCACGATGGACACGCCCAGGAAACGCTCGAACAACTCGGGGAAGATCGTCACAACGTCGATCCGCACGTCACTCCCCCTCGCCGAGATCGAGGAGACCGGGCAGGACCTCCACCACCGCCCGCTGGGCCGACACATCCACTTCGACGAGAAGCGCGGCGGGGACCAGGTGCTCGGCACCGTTCGGAGCCTCGACGACCAGGACGTCCGAGGCGCCCGTCTCCCAGATCTCACGCACCCGGCCGAGCGGAGCCCCCTGCTCGGACTCCACCGCGCACCCGACCAACTGGTGCCCCCAGACGCAGTCCGGACCGGGACTGCCCAGGGCCTCGGCGGGCGCGGCCACCTCCTGGCCCTTCAGGGCCTCGGCGGCGTCCCGCGTATCGACGCCAACCAACGCCACGCGCCACTCGCCCCCGCGCCGCCCCGGAGCCGCCTGGCGAACCTCGAACGCGGCGTCGGATGCGCCGTCCAGGTAGAGGACACCGCCCGGTTTCAAAGCGTCGCTCCCGTCGGCAAACACCGCCACCCGGAGCCAGCCGCGAATTCCGTGCGCCCCCGCAACGCGGCCGATCACGACCCGGCTCGCGGGCTGGCTAGTCGACGATTTCGAGTCGGATGTCGCGGCCATGGCGAGATGCGCCGAGAACCGCGCGCATGGCCTTCGCCACGCGGCCCTGGCGCCCGATGACGCGGCCGCGGTCCTCGTCGTCCGTGACGAGTTCGAGCGTTTCTCCCCCGTCGACTTCGTTGACCGAGACGGCGTCGGGCTGGGTCACGATCGCCTTGGCGATGAACTCGATCAGTTCGGCCGACGGATTCGCCACGTTGCTAGGTCGCGCTCGCGGCAGCGCGCTTCTCGGCCCGCCGGATCAACGACGCCACGGTCGGACTCAGCTGGGCACCCTTCGCAACCCAGGCCTGGACGGCATCCGCCCGGACATCGATCTTCTCGGGATCCGCGCACGGATCGAAGGTGCCCAGGAACTCCAGCGGCCGGCCCTGTCGGGGCTTGCGCTCGTCCATCACCACGATGCGGTAGAAGGGTTGCTTCTTGGCGCCCTGTCGCGTCAGGCGAATCTTGACCATGAGTCCACAATCCTCCGGAAACGGGCGACAAACCTAGAGAAATGCCCCGGCCGGGTCAAGCGAAGCCCGTGGCGCGGCTCCGGGCGGAAACACAGCCCATCAGACGGGGGGTCCGTCCTCCCGCCGCCGCTCCTTTTCCGCCGAGCAGCGCGCGCAGGCATAGAGTTCCTCGTGGGGCGTCTGGAGACGGTCGTAGTCCCGGTCGAGCGCTACCCGCCGCACCCGGCTGGAGGGCTCGCCACAGAAATCGCACTTGAGCGGCTCGGGGGGTGCGGACGCGTCGGCCATGGGCGGATCATACCCCCGACCCGACGCGAAAGCGCAGGTCCCGGGGCGCTTCCTCGCCTAGCGCTTGCCTGAGCGCTTCGAGCAACTTCGGCGACTGGAGCTTGAGTTGCTGGCACCAGACACTCGAGTCGACCTCCGCCTCCAGGACATCGCCTTCCCGGAAACAAATCGGGCGGCAGTGTTCGGCGACTTCGGCGCCAACGGCATCCTTCCAACATTCCACGACGCGAACGATACGCGCCGAGCCGCCGATGCCGAGTTCGTCGAGCACCCGGGGCACGAGCTGCCCGATCAACACCGGCTGACTCCGCCGCCTGCGTGCGGCGCTCACGCATCCTCCACGAAGGTGCGGAATACCAGCCCCGTCGGAAGTTTCGGCGCGAAGAACGTCGACTTCTGGGGCAGCACGTCGCCGGCTGCCGTCACCCGGAACACGTCGTCGGGACTCAGCGGGTTCAGGTAGAGGGCCACGCTTCCATCGCCGGCCCGGAGATCTCGCGCCGTCTGGAGCGCGTCCTTCGGGTAGGCAATGGCGCCGGCGCGAACCGCCGCTTCGTCGATACCGAACACGCCCTCGATGACATCCCGGTGGATCGCGCGCACCGAGAGTTCCTGCCCCGGAACGGGCCGGGTAAAAATCCGCAACGAACCGGCCCCGTCATCCGCAGCAAACGCGTGTTGGCCCACTTGGGGCACGAGGTGCGCTTCGAGCAAGGCGGGCACGGCTTCGGCGTCGGGGACGGGAATCGAACGGCAATCCCAGCCGGGCAATCGCTCCCGCCACTCCGCATCGGTGGGCGCCGGCGCTTCGCGCACCAACCGGTGGATGGGGAGCAGGAGGCTCCCCTCCGCCCAGGCGTTGGCGCAGTAGACGAGCAGGAATTCGAAGGGTGCATCGGGGCCGGCATCGGGCTGTGCGCGCCGGCAACGGTCCCGAAACTCCAGGGCCGTTTCGTAGCGATGGTGTCCGTCCGCGATGACGAGCGGGCGATCGGCAAAAAAGCGCGCCACGGCATCCGCCGCGTCGGGCGCGTCCAAGCGCATGAGGGCGTGGTGGGCGCCGGCAGCATCCGTCGCTTCGGCCACCGTGGCCGTCGCGAATCCCGGGGCCAGCAACGCGGGCAACCGTTCGTCGCGATCTTCGTAGAGGAGGAACACGCTCGAGAGGTTCGCGTCCGTGGCCTCCATCATCTTGAGTCGATCGGCCTTCGGACCCGCCATCGTTCGCTCGTGCGGACTCACGCTGCCCGATGCGTAGTCCTCGAGGCGAAGCAGTCCAAAGACCCCTTCGCGACAGAGAACACTCCCGTCGGGCGCCGTGAAACGGGTGCGCAGACCGTAGAACCCGGGACGCGGGTCGTATTGCAGCACCTTGTCCTGGTGCCAGCGCGAGAGGGTCTCCCGCACATCGGCGTAATCGGTCGCCGCCTCTTCCGACACCTCGCGGGTGAGTTCCAGGCGAATGGCGCTGTGCGGGTCCCGGTCCCAGAGCCGGGCGCGGTCCGCCGCCGAGATCACGTCGTAGGGCGGCACCAGCACCTGGCCCAGGTCGACACGGTCGACGTCGTAGCGCAGGGCGCGGAACGGCCTCAGGTCGGTCACACGCCCCTCCACTCGCTCAGCAGCGGCTCGAGAGCGCGCGAATCGATGGCACCCCAGCGCAGCACGCGGGGCGGCTGCTCGGTCGCATCGACGACGGTGGTCGGTTCATCGGCACCGCACTCCGCCCCTTCGACGTCGAGCAGACGCGGCGCATCGAGGTCCCGCGGGGCGCCCGCGACCCGGCCCGGCGACTCGCAGCACGCCCGCGCAGCGCCACGGGTCGCCGCCGGCGGTTGGCCGCTCCGGTTCAGGCTCGTCGCAGTCGCCGGTCCGGCGCCTTCGCCCTCGAGACGCCGGACGAGCGCTCCCGTGAGCGGATGAGAAGAGCAACGCAACCCCACGGCACCGTCCGCGCGCGCGACACCCGCCGCAAACGCCCCCCGGTTCGGAACGATCAAGGTGAGCGGCCCCGGCCAGAACGCATCCGCCAGCAACCGCGCGGGCGCCGGGAACACCGCGCCATGGGCCTCGGCCGCAGCAACGTTTTCGACAAGCACGGATACGGGCTGATCCGCGTCACGCCCCTTCCAGCGGCGCAGACGCTCCACGGCCGCGTCGGAACGCGCATCGGCGGCCAATCCCCAGACGGTTTCCGTGGGAAAGGCGAGCAGGCCGCCGCGCTTGACCCAGCGTGCCGCCTGGCCCAGGGGATCGGGGAGCGCGCTCACCCGCCGAGCGCCCGCTCGCCGATGTCGCGCCGGAGGTGCGCCCCTTCGAACGAAATCGCTTCACACGCGGCGTAGGCCCGGCGCCGGGCTTCGTCGAGACGCTCGCCCCGCGCCGTGACACCGAGCACGCGACCGCCCGCCGTCTCGAATCCGCCCTCGGCGGCGCGGCGCGTCCCCGCGTGAAAGACCACCACGTCCGGTTCACCAGCCAGCGTATCGAGACCCGAAATCGCCCGGCCCGTGGGATAGCTGCGCGGATAACCGGCGGATGCCAACACCACGCAGACGGCGGCGCCGCGAAAGCCCACCGGCGCCGCGTTCGCGAGCCCCGCCGTCGCTGCCCCGTAGAGGAGGGGCACGAGATCCCCGTCCAACCCGAGCATCAACGGCTGGGTCTCCGGGTCTCCGAAGCGAACGTTGAACTCCACGACCCGGGGCGCACCCGAGCGATCGATCATGAGGCCGACGTAGAGCACGCCGGTGTAGGGCATGCCCTCGGCCGCCATTCCGGCGATCACCGGGTGGACGATCTCTTCGAGGATCCGTTTCTCGACCGACTCGCTCACCACGGGCGCCGGCGCCACCGCGCCCATCCCACCCGTGTTCTCCCCCTGGTCCCCATCGAGTGCCCGCTTGTGGTCCTGGGCCGCCGCCAGGGTGACGACGCGCGTGCCGTCGGTGATGGCGTAGTAGGAGGCTTCCTCGCCCTCGAGCCGCTCTTCGATGACAACCCGCGCCCCCGCCTCGCCGAAGCGTCGGTCCTGCATCATCTCCGCGAGCGCCGCTTCGGCGGCATCGGGCCCGTCGCAGACCGCCACGCCCTTGCCCGCGGCGAGACCGTCGGCCTTCACCACACAGGAACCGCCCAGGCCACGGACGTGGGCACACGCGGCAGCGAAATCCTGGAAGACGCGAAAGTCCGCGGTCGGAATCCCGTGCCGCGCCATGAACTCCTTGGCGAACGTCTTGCTCCCTTCGAGTTGCGCGGCCGCGGCCGAGGGCCCGAAGACCGCGGTTCCGGCGTCGCGCAACCGGTCGGCCAGCCCGGCGGCCAGGGGGTCTTCCGGCCCGACGACGACGAGATCGATCGCTTCGCGGGCAGCCAGGGCCACGATGGCGTCGAGATCGTTCGCGCCGACGTCCGGGTGGCACGTCGCGAGCGCCGCCATGGCGTCGCTACCGGGGGCGACGTGGAGCGCGTCGACCAGCGTGCTCGAAGCGATCTTCCAGGACAGCGCGTGTTCGCGGCCGCCCGACCCGATGACGAGGACGCGCATGGCTAGTGACGGAAGTGGCGCGCGCCGGTGAAGACCATCGCCACGTCGAGCCCGTCGGCCGCCTCCACGACCTGGTCGTCGCGCACCGACCCGCCCGGCTGGACCACGGCACGCGCCCCGGCCGCAGCGGCCACTTCGAGTCCGTCGGGGAACGGGAAGAACGCGTCGCTGGCGAGGGCCGAGCCGCCCAGGTCGAGGCCCACGCGCGCGGCCTTCGCCACGGCGTTGTGGATGGCGTCGACACGGGAGGTCGCCCCGCCACCGATCGCGAGGGTCCGGTCGGCGGCGGCAAACACCACCGCATTGCTCTTGACGTGCTTCACCACGCGCCAGCCGAACGCGAGGGCGCGCAATTCCTCCTCGGTCGGCTTCCGGCGAGTTGCAACCTGGGCCGAGGCCAGGTCCTCGATGCCCAGGTCGGGCTCCTGGAGCAGAACGCCGCCGAAGACCCGTTTCCAGTCGAGTTCGGCGCTGTCGATCCGCTCGGGGTGGAAGCGGAGCAAGCGGCGGTTCTTCTTTTTCTGGAGCAACGCGAGCGCGTCTGCGGTGAAGTCGGGCGCGATGAGCACCTCGGTAAAGATCTCGTCGACCTTGCGGGCGAGGGCCTCGTCGAAGGGCCGGTTGCAGACGATGACGCCGCCGAAGGGAGATTCCGGATCCGTCTCGTAGGCTCGCTCGTAGGCGGCAAGCGGCGCAGCTCCGGATCCCACGCCGCAGGGGGTGTTGTGCTTCAGGATGCCGATGGTCGCCGCCTCGTCGGCGTCGAAATCGAGAATCAGGGCGAGTGCCGCCTGCACGTCCACCAGGTTGTTGTACGAGAGTTCCTTGCCGTGGAGCGGTTCCGCGATTTCGAGTGTCCGGCCGTAGAGCGCCGCCCGCTGGTGCGGATTTTCGCCATAGCGCAGGGAACTCGCTCGGGAGACATCGACGGAGAGTCGCGCCGGCAGGGCCTCCTCGTCGCCCGCCTCCTGACCCGCGAGCCAGGCATGGATCGCAGCGTCGTAGGCCGCCGTCCGCTCGAAGGCGACGAGGGCAAGGCGCCTTCGCGTGGCAGCACCGAGCGCACCTCCGTTTTCCCGGAGTTCGACCAACACGTCCGCGTAATCGCTCGGGTCCACGACGACGGCCACGTCCGCGTGGTTCTTCGCCGCGGAGCGGATCATGGAAGGACCGCCGATGTCGATCTTCTCGACCGCCTCGGCCCGGGTGACGTCGGGATTCGCAACGGTGGCTTCGAAGGGATAGAGGTTCACCACCACCAGGTCGATGAGCCGCAGATCCTGCGCCGCCACATCGGCCGCGTCCGATTCGAGACCGCGACGCGCCAGGATCCCGCCGTGGATGCGGGGATGGAGCGTCTTCACGCGCCCGCCCAGCATCTCCGGGCTGCCAGTGAGGTCCGCGACTTCGGTGACATCGAGTCCGGCGTCCTTCAACGCCCCGGCGGTTCCGCCCGACGCCACGAGTTCCACGCCCAGGTCGCCAAGACCCCGAGCGAATTCGACGAGACCGCTCTTGTCGGAGACGGAAAGGAGCGCACGCCCGACGGTGCGCGACGCGTTCTGGGGGGACATCTGTGGTCTCCTCGCGCGGAGAGAATGTTCTGGATGGGGCCCGGCGGTAGGAGTACCGACCGCAGGCCCCGGGCGCAACCGCGGGAGCCCCGCTCCCAACTAACCGTGTTCGACTCAGGTGTCGACGTGGACCCGGGGCACACGGGTGCCCACGCCCACCAGCAGCTCGTAGGAGATCGTGCCGGCGGCAGCGGCGGCTTCCTCGACGGGAATGCCCTCTCCGAAGGCCTCGGCCTCGTCCCCAACGACCACGGGCTTGTCGCCCACTTCGACGCCCACCGAATCCATCGAAACGCGCCCGACCATGCGGTGGCGGTGCCCTCGGATCTGGATCGAACCCCGGTTGCTCGCCGCGACCGGAATGCCGTCGGCGTATCCCAGGCCCACGGTCGCAACACGCGCCTTCTGCTCCGCGCGCCAGGTTGCGGAATAGCCCACACCGGCCCCGGGCTCGACCGTCCGCAGCGTCGAAACGCGACCCACCAGGCGCATCGCGGGGCGCAGCCTCCCCGGGAGGTGCGGCGCAGGACGCGCCCCGTAGAGGGCCAGGCCCGGGCGCACCGCGTTCGCCTCGGGGCAGGCCTCGAACAGGGCCTCGCCGCACAGCAGGGCCGCCGAGTTCGCGAAGTGAACGAAGCGAGGCGAGACCCCGGCCGTTCGGACTCGCTCGAGAAAGTCCCGGAACTGCCGGAGCTGCGCGAGGGTCGGCACCAGGTCGGGCTCGTCGGCGTGGGCCAGGTGGGTCATGACGCCCTCGATCTCGACCCCCGGCGTCTCGATCGCTGCCCGCAGCAGTGCATCGGCCGCATCGGGCTTCGCACCCATCCGGTGCATGCCGGTATCGACTTCGATGTGGACGGGAACCGGCGCGCCGCGGGCCGCCCCGGCCAACGCTTCGACCTGTCCCGGATCGTGGACCACGGCGGTACAGCCCCGGGCCACCACTTCGTTGGCGGAATCCGCATGGGCTCCTTCGAGCACGAGGATCGGCGCCTCGATCCCGCCGTCCCGGAGGGCCAGGGCCTCGGCCGGGGTGACCACGGCCAGGCGTTCGCAACCCGCGGCCAGGAACGTCCGGGCGACCGGCAGTACGTCGTGGCCGTAGGCATCGGCCTTCACCACGGCGAAGACCGTGCGCCCCCCGGCTCGGGTCACCAATTCTGCGGCGTTCGCACGCAGTGCCCCGTGATCGATTCGCGCCTCGCGACCCGGACTCCCCACCCCGGGGAAGTTACCCCCCGTGGACGTTTCACACCTCCCCCGGCCGCCTGCCGGCGGCCTGCCGGTGGCGGTTTGACACGCTCCGCGGCGGCCTGCCCGTGGCGGTTTGACACGCTCCCTGGGCTGACCGAAGGTTCGCCCGAGGGTCCCCCCGTGTCCGACGCAACACTCGATCTCCTGGTCAACGGCGAGCCCCGGGCGGTGCCCGCTGGCTGCACGGTGGCAGGTCTCGTGATGCAGCTGGGCCTTGCCCACAACCGGGTGGCGGTCGCAGTCAACCGGGACGTCGTGCCCCGCTCGGCCTTCCCGGCCCAGACGCTGGCGACCGGCGACCACGTGGAAATCCTGGAGGCCGTCGGGGGCGGCTGACGCCAAACCGAGGCAGTCGCTGGAAGGAGATTGCGTTGAACGATACCTACACGCTCGGCGAGCACACGTTCCGATCGCGCTTGATCATCGGAAGCGGCAAGTACGAGTCCTTCGAGCAGAACCGGGAGTGCGCCGAAGCGAGCGGCGCCGAAATGGTCACCGTCGCCCTGCGCCGGACGAAGCTCGACGCTCCCAAGGGCGAGGGCCTGCTCGACTTCGTGTCGCCCGAGCGCTTCACGATCCTCCCCAACACCGCGGGGTGCTTCACGGCAGAGGACGCAATCACCACGGCTCGCCTGGGACGAGATCTCCTCGGCCACGGCCTGGTCAAGCTCGAGGTGATCGGCGACGAGCGCACGCTCTTCCCCGACGTGCCCGCCACGATCGAGGCGGCCGGCGTACTCGTGGACGAGGGGTTCACGGTCCTCCCGTACGTGACCGACGACCCGGTCGCCTGCCAGCGGCTCGCCGCCCTCGGCTGTGTCGCCGTCATGCCGCTCGGCGCCCCGATCGGCTCCGGCATGGGCATCCGCAACCCCGCCAACCTGCGCATCATCCTCGAAACCGTCGAGGTTCCGGTGATCGTCGACGCCGGAGTGGGCACGGCGAGCGACGCAGCGGTGGCCATGGAACTCGGCTGCACCGCCGTCCTGATGAACACGGGCATCGCCGCCGCCAAGGAGCCCGTGCCCATGGCGCGAGCGATGAAGCTCGCGGTCGAGGCCGGACGCATCGCCTACGAGGCCGGACGCATGCCCCGGCGTCTCTACGCCTCGGCGTCGAGTCCGACCGACGGACTCGCGAGCTTCTGAGCGCCGAACCTCCCGGTCCCCGCGCCGGCACCCGGCGTCCCGTTCTCTCCCTCGTCGTGGACGGCAACGCTTCCCTCGCTGCCGTCTCGGCCGCCGTCGCCGCCGGGGTCGACTGGCTCCAGGTGCGCGACCGGTCCCTCGACGGCGACGCACTGCTCGCCCGGGTCGATGCCCTCGGCGCAGAGGCCCGAGCGGCAGCCGAGCGCTGCGGTCGCAGCGTCAGGATCCTGGTAAACCGGCGCGTCGACGTCGCCCTCGCCGCAGGCGCCGACGGCGTGCACCTCGGCTTCGACGGCCTGGCGCCCGCCGACGCGCGACGGTTGCTCGGAGTGGGAGCGCTCGTGGGCGTCTCCTGCCACGCGCCAAGCGAGGTCGGCGACACGGCGGCCAGCTACGCGCATCTGGCACCGATCTTCCCGCCCCTCTCAAAGGCCCAGAGCCGCCCTCCCCTGGGCACTGCGGCCCTCGGTGCGGCGCACGGCCTCCCGGTGCTCGCCCAGGGCGGGATCACGCCGGAGAACGCGGCCGCTTGCGTGGCCGCGGGGGCCGCCGGCGTTGCGGTCACGGGCGCGGTCATGGCGGCGCCCGACCCTGGCCGCGCCGCTGCGGCGCTGAGACGCGAACTCGACGGCGCGGGAGAGACGACTCAGTCCGTCTCGAAATGTTCCCGGTAGGCCTCTTCGGCCTGGCTGTAGTCATCGATGGCCCCGATATCGAGCCAGTACTCGCTCATCCGGTAACGATGGACCGGCGCGCCCTCGGCGAGCATGCCTCGAATCAACTGGTCGACGCCGAAGTACGCGCCGTCGGGAATCCGGTCGAGCAAGGCGGGCCGCATGTAGTACATGCCGGCGACGACTTCGATCAAAAGGTCGGGCTTTTCCTCCACGCCCGTGATCCGGTCCCCTTCGCCTTCGACGCTCCCGAAGTTGAACGGGGTACGCACCTGCTTGGTGGCAACGGTCAGGTCGCCCGCCATGGAATCTCCGTGCGCAACGAAACGGCGGAAGTCGATGGTCGACAGAATGTCCCCGTTCATCATCACGAAAGGCTCATCCAGTTGATCGCGGAGCAGAGACAGGGGGCCACAGGTGCCCAGCGGCTCGCGCTCGCGGCTGTAGGAGATCGTAACCCCGTGCTTCGCCCCGTCTCCGATGAAGCTTTCGATGTACTCGGATTTGTAGTTGGTCGCGACGAAGATCTCGCCGAACCCGTGATTCGCCAGGTTCTCGATCTGGATCTCCAGCAGCGACTGCTCGCCGATGGGGAGCAGCGGCTTCGGAATCGCCTGGGTAAAGGGCCGGAGACGCATCCCCAGACCCCCGGCAAGGATCACAGCCTTCACGTTCTTGCGCCTCGGATCATGTGTTCGAGTATATCGGCGCTCGGGGGTCGGAGATGAGTCCGCTCTGCACCAGCTCCCGGACTTCGCGCACGCCGTCGGGCATGCGGCGGGTGATCCGGAAATCCAGCACGTCGCGGATCTTCGAGAAATCGACCCGGTAGTCCCGGGGGTCTTCGTCCCGCTGCACGCGAGTGACCCGCGCCTCGGGAACCTGCCGGAGGATCTCTTCGGCGATGGCGCGCTTCTGGTAGTTCTCGTCCGTGTCTCCGACACCGAAGACCTGGCTCCGGACGCGGTCCTCGGGAGCCTCGATCACCGTGCCACAGGCGCGCGCCAGGTCCTCCACGTGGCAGTAGGGCCGCCAGAACTGCTCGCCGAACACCTGGAGCTCTTCGCCGAGGGCAACCTCCCGGGTGAAATCGTTCACCGTCAGGTCGAACCGCATGCGCGGTGAAACACCGTACACGGTGGCGAAGCGAAGCACCGTCGTCGACGGCGCTGCATCCGCATCTTCGAGGAGCGCCTGCTCGACGGCAACCTTCGTTTCGGCGTAAAGCGACAACGGGCGCAACGCGGAAGACTCGTTCATGATCGCTTCGCCATCGTCCGAGCGCCCGTAGTTGCTGCAGGTCGAGGCAAAGACGAAGCGCTCCATTCCCGGGAGTGCCCGGGCGGCGGCGTGAAGCGCCAACGTCGCATCGAGGTTCACGGCACGCGCGAGTTCGGGTTCCGCCCGGCAAGCCGGGTCACCGACGATCGCCGCGAGGTGAACCACGCCCTGACACCCCTCGAGCGCACCGCCGACGGCGTCGGCATCGCGCACATCGCCGCGGACGAAACGAAACTCCGGGTGGAGATAGACGCCGAGCAGCCCCTCGCCTCCGAAGGAGAGGTTGTCGAACCCCGTGACCGCATGACCGGCCGCGAGCAACTGGCGCACCAGGACCGACCCGATGTACCCCGCAGCGCCGGTAACGAGAATTCGCACGGCCGACCGCCTACCGTCGCGGCCCGGCGGGAACGCCCACGACCTGGGCGTCCGGCGGAACGTCTCGCGTCACCACAGCACCGGCACCCACCACGGCGCGGGTACCGACCGAAATTCCGGGAAGAATCACCGCGCCGCTGCCCACGAAGGCTTCCGCATCACAGCGAACCGTACCGGCCAGCACCGCGCCGGGACCCACCTGCGCGCCATCCCCGATGCGCGCGTCGTGATCCACGCTGGCGCGTGTATTCACGACGACGAAGTCTCCGAGCACGCTCCCCGTATTCACCACGCAGCCCGCAAAGAGCACCGTGCCCGCACCGATCCGAACGTCGGGCGCCACGGTGGCCGCCGGATGGCAGACCGTCGCAAACTCCGCACCGCTCGCCGCAAGCGCCTTCGCCCGCTCGCGGCGCACGGCGTTGTCCCCGATGCCGACCACGAAGAGGTGGCCCGACACGAATTCCGGGTCTTCCAGGCGTTCGTCGCGGCCCAGGACGGGCCAGTCGCCCCGCTTTTCGCCGGGCTCGCAGCCATCGTCCAGAAACCCTGCGATATCCATGGCAGCGGCCCGCGCCGCGTCGGCCACGACGCGGCCATGCCCCCCGGCGCCCAGGATGACGAGCGGCCTCACACCGGTGCCCCCGTGCCGGCGGTTTCCGTCACGCGCATGCGATCGAGGGCATCCGGGCGCCGCAAGCCCGAGAAGCGCAGCGCCACTGCGCCGGCCGCCGCCAGGCCGAGCAGCGCGAGGGGCCACGCACCGACCGCGAAGAGCGCAAGCACCGCGACCGCAGCGAGTCCCGCGGTGAAGATCAATCGCCGCGTCGCCATCGCTCCGAGAATACCATCCACCGACAGCCCCAGCAGGCGCAGCGGCCCGTATTTGCTGGCGCCCAGGCTGCGCTCTTGGGTATCGATGGGGACGAAGCGGACGGCACCCGCCTCCCGCGGCAGGGGAAAGCGCACATAGCGCCAATAACGCGGCGTCCCCAGGAACGAATCGATCACGCTGCGATCCATCAGGCGGTAGTAGACGTTCTGCGAGGCCAGATTCACGCCGGTGACCAGGCGCACCGTCGCGTGGAACGCCCGGGCGCCGAGAGTGCGCCACAGGGTCCTGCCGCTCAGGCTCCGGCGCACGCATTGCGCCACGCGGGCGCCCTCCTGGAAGGCCCGCACCAGCTCGGGAATCGCTTCCGGTGGGTGGCTCCCGTCGACATCCATCACGATCGCGGCATCGGCCGTGGAACGCGCAAGGCCGAAGGAAAGCGCGAGCCCCTGGCCGAAGCCGCGCTCGAGCATCCAGTACCCGACATCCCCGCGCTCTTCGGCGAGACGCCGGAGCAGCGGCCGGGTGCCATCGCGGCTCGAGTCCTCCACGAAGCGAAGGGAGAGCTGGACCCCAGGCGGCAACACCAACGCATCAACCCGCGCCATGAAGTCGGCGAGACTGGCTTCCTCGTCCCGCACCGCCACAACGACGTCGATGCGCGTCACGGGGCCAGGCAGCCGAGCAGGGCCTCGATGACGGTCTCCTGGTCTCCCGTGGCGAGGCCGGCGGAACAGGGAAGCGTCAGGATCTCGGACCAGATCGCCTCGCTGACGGGCAACGCGGTCCGGGGCGCGTCTCGGTAGGGGGGCTGGAGGTGGATCGGTTTCCAGAACGGGCGCGCCCCGATGCCGCGTTCGCCGAGTTGCCGCGCCAGATCCCCCGCACTGGCAACCCGCACACCGCTCATCCAGCAGGCGCTCTCCGCCCAGGGCGCGCTGGGAAAGAGCGCGACGCCCGGCGCGTCCCGCAGCGCCTCGGCGTAGCGCTCCGCAATGCGCCGCTTGGCCGCAACGAGGTCGTCGAGCCGTTCGAGCTGAGCGCACCCGACCGCCGCCTGGAGATTCGTCATCCGAGAATTGAAGGCGACGACGTCGTGCGTGTAGTCATCCCCGCTTCGCCCGGTCGTCGTCAGGTGACGCACGCGATCGCAGAGCGCCGCGTCGGTTCCGACCACGGCCCCTCCCCCACCGGCCGTGACGGTCTTGTTGCCGTTGAAGGAGAAGACGGAGAGATCCGCACCCAGGGCGCCCGGGGGCGCCCCGTGATAGCGGGAACCGAGCGCCGCAGCGGCATCGGCGACAACGGGCACCCCGTAGGCGCGCGCCAGGGCCAGAATCGGGTTCATGTCCGCAGGTGCCCCAAGCGCATGGACGGGAAGGATGGCAGCCACCCGACGCCCGCTCGCCGCGTGGACCAGGCGATCCCCATCCCGCCGCGTCTCCCCCTCGAAGGCCTCGGCGAGTCGTTCCGGGTCGAGGGTCCACTCGCCCTCGGTGACGTCCAACAGCCACGGGGTGGCGCCGCAAGGGGATACGGCATGGGCGCTCGCAATGAAGGTAAACGACGGGACCGCGACCAGGTCTCCCGGCAGGACGCCGACGGCCAGGAGCGCGGCGTGAAGCCCCGCCGTACCCGAACTCACGGCCACCGCCCGAGACGCCCCGGAGCACTCGGCCGCGAGAACCTCGAAGCGCTCGACGAAGGGACCTACGGACGAGACGAAATTGGAATCGACGCACTCCTGGAGATAGCGCGCTTCGTTTCCGGCCAGATGGGGCACGGCGAGCGGAATCACGACTGCTCCATGTTACCGATTCGCCGGAAACGGCAGCACCGAGGCGCCTCCGACCGCCGCCACCGTCCACACCGGGGGGCGCCGGCCGAAACGGCCGGCGAACGCGTCGGCCAGCGACTCGGCGGCCGCCGCCGCCCGCTCGGTGTCCACGAGGTGAAGGGTGCAGCCGCCGAAGCCGGCTCCCGTGAGCCGCGAGCCCCACACGCCGCCCGTCGCATCGCCGAGTTCGCACAGGGCATCGAGTTCGGGGGTGCTCACCTCGTAGTCGTCGCGCAGACTGGACTGGCCGGCCTGGAGCAGCGCGCCGGCGGCAGCGAAGTCGCCGGCGGCGAGTGCTGCGCACATGGCGTCGACCCGGGCATTCTCTGTCACCACGTGACGCACCCGCCGCACCGCGTCGGACGAAAGCCCTGCCTCGAGCCGCGGCAGGTCCTCCGACGCCAGCTCGCCCAGGGACGCAACCGGGCGGCCGAGCACGCCGGCGGCGGCGGTGCGCGCCGCGCGACATTCCGCGACGCGCTGGGCGTAGGCGCTGCCCGCCACCGTGCGCGGAACCCCGGAATCCGCCACGAGCACCCGAACCCGCTCCCCCGGAAGCGGCACGTGGCGCACCGTTTCCCGGGCGCAGTCGAGCCGGAGCGCATGGCCCGGACGACTGAGCGCCGAAGCAAACGCATCGAGGATCCCGCAGGCAACCCCTACGAACCGGTGCTCCGAGGCATGGGCCGCCCGCGCGCGCGCTTCCGCGTCGAGCCCGCCACCAAAGGCCGCGTCGAGCGCCGTTGCGACGGCAAGTTGCAGCGCGGCAGAACTCGAGAGCCCCGCACCGACCGGCACGCTGCTCCCCAGCGCAAGGTCGAAGCCACCGACCCGGACACCCGTCTCGGAAAGGGCCGCCACGACGCCCTGGACGTAGTCCGACCAGTCTCCGCGGCGCCTCGGCGCTGCCGGATCGAAAGCGACCGCTTCCGCCTCCTGGCACGAAACCACCCGGGCGCGCCCGTCGTCCCGCCGTGCGAGGGCGGCCGCGACTTCGCGGTCGATCGCGAAGGGCAGCGCGAGACCCCCCTCGTAGTCGGTGTGCTCTCCGATCAGGTTTACGCGCCCGGGAGCACGCGCCACCACGTCAGGCGCCCGTCCAAGCCGACTCGAAAGCGCTTCGAGCGCCGAATTCACCGCCACTCCGCCCCCCCTCCTCCGCGCGCTACGCTTTCCCCATGCTCCCCCACGGCGCGCAAGGCCACCGGCGCGGCCCGCTCCTCGGCGGCCTCCTGCTGGCCGGGGCGCTGCTGGCGCTGACCGCCTCGGCAGACGACCCCTTCCTGCGCCATACGATCACGGTACACGCCGTCAAAGCGGTCGGACCGGCCGTGGTCAACATCACCACCGAGCGCGTGGTGCAGGGCAGCCCGTTCGGGCACTTCGGCGGGGACCCCTTCTTCGACCGCTTCTTCCGCGACTTCTTCGAGCCGCGGCTGCCCCAACGCGCCCAGAGCCTGGGTTCCGGGGTCCTGATCAACCAGGAGGGACACGTCCTCACGAACGAGCACGTGGTCGCCCGCGCGAGCCGGATCCGGATCGCCCTCGCCGATGGCCGGGAGTTCGAGGCCGACTTGATCGGCGCCGACGCGAACAACGACATCGCCGTGTTGCGGGTCCGCACCGAGGAGAAGCTGCCGTGGGTCGAACTGGGTACGTCGAGCGACCTGATGGTCGGCGAGCCCGTGATCGCGATCGGCAATCCCTTCGGGCTCTCGAACACCGTCACCACGGGGGTGATTTCGGCCGTCGACCGCTCGATCCGAACCGAGAAGAACACCTACCACGGCTTCCTCCAGACCGATGCTTCGATCAACCCCGGAAATTCCGGCGGGCCACTGCTCAACGCCCACGGCCACCTGGTCGCGATCAACACCGCCGTCTACCAGAGCGGTCAGGGTATCGGCTTCGCGATCCCGATCGACACCGCGGCCCGGATCGTCAAGGAACTCATCGAGGATGGCGAGGTATCCCCGGTCTGGCTGGGGATCGATTTCCAGGACCTGACGCCCGATCTCGTCGCGATCCTCAAACTGCCCCCGGACATCCAGGGAGCCCTCGTCAACCAGGTGCGCACCAAGAGTCCCGCCCATCGGGCCGGGGTGCACCGGGGGGACGTCGTCCAGGCAATCGATGGGCGGCCCGTCGCTTCCGCCCAGGAGTTCTTCGAACGACTCGGCGCCGTGGTAGACAAGCAGAAACTCGAACTGCGGCTTACCCGGGACGGTGACGACCGGACACTTGCCATTGTCGCCGAGGAAGTCCCGCCCCGAGTCATCGACGACCTGGTTCGCGACCGGCTGGGATTGGAACTCGAGGCTCGGGACGGCGGCGGGTTCACCATCGTGGAAGTCCGGTCCGGCAGCGGCGCTGCAAAGATCGGGCTGCAGGCCGGAGACCTGCTCCTGGCGCTCAACGGGCGCGCGCTCGAAGACGCGGGAGCCCTGCGCCGGTCCGCGCTCGAACTCCGGGGCAGATCCCGGGTCCTGATCGTGGTTCAACGGGGGTCGGGCCGGTACCATGTGACGATCCCGATGGCCTGAACCGGGTCGGGAACAGCCGCTGCGCCCGCGGTTTCGAATCTCGTTGCCAGGCCACCCGTCAGAGAGAGGTTTTGATGAATACCCGCCGTCTCGGCTCGCTCGCCCTGTTTGCGTCGCTTCTCGGCGCGGCCCTGTTCTTCTCCGGGGTCCTGGACATCCGGCTGTCCTGGAACGGGCACGAAGCCCGCGCGATCGACTTCTTCGGGTCGGACGAAGAGGAATCGGCGCCCTTCTGGGCCGAGGGTTCGAACCAGCCGCCCCTCAAGCCACAGGGCGTCCCCGAGAGCTTCGCGGACCTGGCCGCACAGGTCTCGCCCGGCGTGGTCAACATCCAGACCTCCCGAAAAGTAACGGGCAACCAGATGCCCCGGGGGCTCGAAGAGTTCTTCTTCGGGGGTCCCTTCGGACAGTCTCCGCGCGAACGCACCGTCCCCAGCCTCGGGTCGGGCTTCGTGATCTCGGAAGACGGCTACATCGTCACGAACAACCACGTCATCGAGAACGTGGACAGCATCCAGGTGCTGTTCCGGGACGAACGGGAATTCGAGGCAGAAGTGATCGGGCGGGATCCCAAGACCGATCTCGCGCTGCTCCGGATCGAGACGGACGACAAGCTCTTCGCGCTCCCGCTCGGAGATTCCGAAAGCGTCCGGCCGGGCGAATGGGTCGTGGCCATCGGCAACCCCTACGGACTCGAGCACACTGTGACGGCGGGAATCGTCTCCGCTAAACATCGCATCATCGGTCAGGGCAGCTACGACGACTTCATCCAGACCGACGCCGCCATCAATCCCGGAAACTCGGGCGGCCCCCTGATCAACCTGCGCGGGGAAGTGATCGGGATCAATACCGCAATCAACCCCCGCGCCAACACGATCGGTTTCGCCGTCCCGATCAACATGGCCAAGGGGGTTCTGCCCCAGCTTCGTGCCGACGGCCACGTCACGCGGGGTTGGCTCGGCGTGGTGATCCAGCGCATCACCCCGGAGATCGCTTCTCACCTCGAACTCGAACAAGAACGCGGCGCCCTGGTCTCGCGCGTCATGCCCGATGGCCCCGCCGACGACGCGGGAATCCAGCGCTACGACGTGATCGTGGAGTTCGACGACAAACCCATCGACGAGATGAACGACCTTCCGCGCGCCGTGGCTGCCACGCGCGTGGGACGCAAGGTCGACGTCACCGTGCTGCGGGACGGAAAACGCAAGGAGTTGCGCGCGAAGATCGCGAAGATGGAAGAGCCCCAGGAAACCCAGCTCGCGTCGGCCGATCAGGACGACGGCACCAGCGCCTACGGGCTGCGGGTCCAGAACCTGACCCCGGACCTGGCCGGGCAGCTCGGCATCGAGGGCGACGAGGGCGTGGTGGTGACCGGTGTCTCGCCCGGGAGTTCCGCTGCCGAGGCCGGCCTGCGCCGGGAAGACGTCATCCTCGAGGTCGACAAAACCGAGGTGAACGATGTCGGCGCCCTCGAGGAGCAACTCGCCGACGCGACGGACGGCGCCCTGCTGCTGATCCGCAGGGGCGATGCCACCGTCTTCGTCCCGCTCAAGCCCCCGGCCAGCTGATCCGCGGCTTGCCCGGCGCCCCGGTGACCCGCTGAAACCCCCAACTTGCCCGTCCCGGGCCGGTGCTTAGGTTTCCGGCCATGAGACACGACAAGTTCACCATCAAAAGCCAGGAGGCCCTCGCCGAGGCCCAGGCCCAGGCAGCCTCCCGCGGAAACGCGGAAATTGCCCCCGCCCACCTCCTGCGGTCCCTGCTCGGCCAGCCCGAGGGGAGCACCGTCCCCGTGCTGCAGAAGCTCGGCGTCCCCATCGAGGCGCTCCAGCAGGGGACCGATGGGCTCCTCGACAGCCTGCCCAGAACCCAGGGCGGCACCCAACCCCAACTCGGGGGATCGGCCCACCAGGCCCTGGAGGCGGCCTTCGGCGAGGCCGATGCCCTCAAGGACGAGTACGTCTCCACCGAGCACCTGCTCCTCGCCATCGCAGGCGAGAAGAAGGATCCCGCGGGCCGGCTCCTGCGCGAGAGCGGCGCCGACCGGGAGACGCTCCTCAAGGCACTCCAGGGCGTTCGCGGCGGCGCGCGCGTCACCGACCCGGACCCCGAGTCGAAGTACCAGGCGCTCGCCAAGTTCGGGCGCGACCTCACGGACGTGGCCCGCCTCGGCAAGATCGACCCCGTCGTTGGACGCGACGAAGAAATCCGCCGTGTCGTCCAGGTGCTGTCGCGGCGCACGAAGAACAACCCGGTCCTGATCGGTGAGCCCGGCGTGGGAAAAACCGCGATTGCCGAGGGGCTGGCCCAGCGCATCGTCGCCGGCGACGTGCCCGAGAGCCTGAAGAACCGTCGACTCGTGGCCCTGGACATCGGCGCGATGATCGCGGGAACCAAGTACCGCGGGGAGTTCGAAGACCGGCTCAAGGCCGTGTTGCGCGAAGTCTCGGAGGCCGAAGGCGAGGTGATCGTCTTCATCGACGAACTGCACACCATCGTGGGAGCCGGCGCCGCCGAAGGTGCTGCCGACGCCGCGAACATGCTGAAGCCGGCCCTGGCGCGCGGGGAACTGCGCTGCATCGGCGCCACGACCCTCGACGAGTACCGCAAGCACGTCGAAAAGGACGCGGCCCTCGAGCGGCGCTTCCAACCCGTGGTCGTGGGCGAACCCTCGGTCGAGGACACGATCTCGATCCTGCGGGGCCTCAAGGAGCGCTACGAAGTGCACCACGGCGTACGCATCCAGGACGCGGCGCTCGTGGCCGCCACCAGTCTCAGCAACCGCTACATCACCGAGCGTTTCCTGCCGGACAAGGCCATCGACCTCGTCGACGAAGCGGCCAGCCGCGTGCGCGTCCAGATCGACTCGATGCCCGAAGAACTCGACCAGCTGGAACGCAAGTGCATCCAGCTCGAAGTCGAGCGCGAAGCCCTGAAGAAGGAAAGCGACGCGGCGAGCACCGAACGCCTCGAGGCGGTGGAGCGCGAAATCGCGAATCTCCGGGACGAATCTTCGACCATGAAGGCCCGCTGGGAGAACGAAAAGGACGCGATCAGCAGCGTACGCGCGCTGAAAGAGCGACGCGAAACACTCAACGCGGAACTCGAGCGCTGCGAGCGCCAGGCAAACCTGGAGCGCGCCGCCGAGATCCGGTACGGCGAACTCGTCCAACTCGAACACGATCTCGAGGCCGAACAGCGGCACTTGGACGAACTCCAGGAGCACGGCTCTCTGCTCAGCGAGGAAGTCACGGCCGACGAGATTGCAGAGATCGTGTCGAAGTGGACGGGCATCCCGGTCTCCAAGATGCTCGAAGGCGAGCAGGACAAGCTGCTCCGAATGGAAGACCAGCTGCGCCTGCGCGTGGTCGGGCAGGACGACGCACTCCGCGCCGTGTCCGCAGCGGTGCGCCGGGCGCGCGCCGGCCTCCAGGACCCGGACCGCCCGATCGGCTCCTTCATCTTCCTCGGGCCCACGGGCGTGGGCAAGACGGAAACCGCCCGAGCCCTGGCCGAGTTCCTGTTCGACGACGAGCACGCCATGACCCGGATCGACATGAGCGAGTTCATGGAAAAGCACTCCGTGGCGCGGCTCATCGGAGCACCTCCCGGATACGTCGGCTATGAGCAGGGGGGCTACCTCACCGAGACCGTTCGACGCCGCCCATACAGCGTGGTGCTCTTCGACGAGATCGAGAAGGCCCACCCCGACGTCTGGAGCGTGCTGCTCCAGATTCTCGACGACGGACGCCTGACCGATGGCCAGGGTCGAACGGTCGACTTCCGCAACACCGTGCTGATCCTGACCTCCAACATCGGGAGTCAGCACATCGTGGCGCTCGACGACGAGGAAGAGATCCAGCGCCGGGTCGACGAAGCGCTCCGGGCGAGCTTCAAGCCGGAGTTCCTGAACCGTGTCGACGAGACCATCGTGTTCCACCAACTCGCCCGCGAGCAACTCGGTCACATCGTCGATATCCAGCTCGACCGCGTCCGCGCCTTGCTCGCGGAACGGCGCATCGACATCGACGTCTCCCCGGCTGCGAAGAGTCTGCTGGCCGACAAGGGCTACGACCCGAGCTTCGGCGCCCGCCCGCTCAAGCGGGTCCTCCAGCGCGAAGTCCAGGACCCGGTGGCCCTGCGGATCCTCGAGGGCCAGTTCCTCGAAGGCTCGAAGATCCAGGTCGACGCCCGGGACGGCGACCTCGTTTTCGAAGCGAGCTGAGGCCCCGCCTAGCGAAACTGGTAGAGGGATCCGTCGGCGAAGCCCAGGTCGCGGTACCAGCCGCGGGTGCCGATGGCGGAGATCACGGCCAGGCGCGAGAACCCCGCGCTCCGCGCGAGCGTCACCGCACGCTCCACCAGCCGTCGACCGAGACCGGCGTGCTGGGGCGAAGCGCCGCGGCGCCCGACCTCGAGACTCGCGCCATACACGTGGACCTCGCGCAGGATCGCCGCACCCGTGAGATCGGGATGCGGCGCCGCATCCGCGGGCAGGGACAGGCGCAAGAACGCCACGAGCCGGTCCTCCCGGGTTTCGTAGGACAGAAAGCGCTCCTCGCCATTCGACGTGGCATAGGCGCGCTCGTGGAATTCGAGTTCCGCGGGATCGAACGGCTCGGCGCGGATCTCCCGGGCGCGAATGTCCCGCACCGCGACGCCGCGTTCCGAGAGTTGGCGCTCGGCCACTTCCCGGAGGTTGGCCGTGCGGGTTCCCGCCACGATGTCGTGACTGCTGAAGTCTCGAATCACCCGGGTGAGCCGAACCGTCGGCGGTGCCTCCGCGAGACAGGCCGTCACCACGTCGAGGAGTTCGGAAGCGCCGTAGGGCTGCCACGCGCCGCTTTCGTGGGCGCGCACGAGTTCCGCGCTCTCCACGAGAAGTGTCGGGTAGAGCTTCAGTTCGTCGGGCTGGAAGTCCGGGGCGCTCACCAGTTCCCGAAAGCCGGCCACGTCGCCCGCGGGCGTGGCGCCGAGCAGGTTCACCATGTAGTGCGCCTGGATCTTGAAGCCGAAGCGCCGGAGCAACGCGAAGGCCTTCCGCGTGCAGGCGACGTCGTGGCCGCGGCGATTCGCGGCCAGGACTGCGTCGTCGAGGCTCTGGACGCCGAGTTGCACCTTGGTCGCTCCGAGCCGTCGCATGCGGAGCACTTCCGCGGTGTCGATCTCGTCCGGGCGCGTCTCGAGGGAAAGGCCCACGCACCGCGCCCCGGCACGCTCGTTCCGGCCCTGTGAGGCCGCCAGCTCTTCCCAGGTGCAGGCTTCGCTCGGGTGGAGCAACCCGCCCGCGCGCGCGCGCAGCTCGCGCCCGACGACGCGATTGTAGGCGGCGTCCCCGGCTACAGTGCGCCCATCGACGCGAGCCGCCAGGGCGTTCCAACGCGCCGGAGCCTCGCCCGCAGCTGCGCGTGCATCGGCACCGGCACCGAAGTCGTTCAACGCATCGAGGCAACGCTTCACGAACCAGCGCTGGTAGGGCTCGGGGTAATGGCTCCAGGTTCCGCCGAGCAGGATGAGCTCGATCTTCGAGGTGGGGTGCCCGATCTCGCGGTAGGCCCGCAGCCGGTTCCAGGTCTGGAGATAGGGATCGAAGCGGTTGTCTTCCGCGCGCTGGGCCCCGGGCTCGTCCGCCAGGTAGCTCTTCGGCATGCGCACGTCGCTGGGGCAGAAGATGCAGCGCCCGGGGCACGGGAAGGGTTTCGTCAGCACGGTAACCGGGGTAACCCCCGACAGCGTCCGAATGCGCCGCGGTCGGAGCAGGGCGACGAAATCGCTCTCGCTGGCCCCGAAGCGCTGGGCGCCGCCCAGGGCGCGGTACCCGGCAATGATCTCGCTCTTTCGAAAGAGCCCGCGGCCCCGCTTCGGGTACCGACGCACCAGGCGATCGAGGGCCCGCGCGTCCGCCGGAGCCTGGGCGGCGATCGCCGCCACCAGCGGCCCGAGCTCGCCGGCATGGGCGTCGGGTTCGAAGCGCAACTGGCGTCGCGTGGCGCCCACGACTACCTCCACGGGTGGGCGGGCTACTGTACCGCCCGTTGGATCGAGACACCGCCCGCGCGCTTTCTGCCATCAACCGGCGCTTCTACACCGAGCGCGCCGCCGAATTCAGCGCCACCCGGAACGCCGCGTGGGCGGGCTGGGCCCGACTTGCCGAGCTGCTGGAAACCGAAGCGCTCCCCGACGCCCCGCGTGTGCTCGACGTGGGCTGCGGCAACGCCCGGTTCGGCCGCTACCTGGCACAGATCCGCCCACGGCTTCGCTATGCGGGCCTCGACAGCAGCGCGGCGCTGCTCGCGATCGCACGAGACACCGGCGGGCTCGGCCCCACGCCCGATTTTCTGCAGGTCGACCTCGTGGACGACGATCTTGCCGCGGCGCTCGGTACCCGGCGTTTCGACCTCGCCGCCTGTTTCGGACTGATCCACCACGTTCCGGGCCGCGCGCAGCGGCGCACCCTGCTCTCGACACTGCTCGCATCCCTGGCGCCCGACGGCCTGCTCGTCTTGACCTGTTGGCGCTTGGCGCGCTTCGCCCGCTTCCGCGACCGGATCGTGCCGTGGGAGGCGTGGAATGCCCACGAAGCGCGGCCCATCGATCCCGCGCGCCTCGAACCCGGGGACCACCTGCTCGCCTACGGCCACGAGGCGGGCGTGCGCTACGTGCACTTCACCCACGAAAACGAGACGCCGGAACTCCTGGCCGAACTCGACTGCGAGACCGTCGACATCTGGACGGCCGACGGTCAGGACGGCGACAAAAACCGCTACTTCGTGGTCCGGCCGAACCGGATTTGAAGCGCCGGCCGCAATACGACACCCTTCCGCCCATGGAGGGGGTACGGCGCAAGATCGCCGGCAGCGCTGCAATCGCCCAGGCCCTGGTGCGCGGCGAAGCCCTGCGACTCATCGTCGTGGACGGGGAAGGCTCGGCCGCCGAAGCCCAGGCGCTCGCGGCGCCCGCCCGGGAAGCCGGCGTGCCGCTCCAGACCGTTGGCACCCGCCACTTCGAGCGGCTTCGACCGCCCGGGGGTCCGGGCGGTGCGGTCGCACTCGTCGGACCGGGCACGGCACGCAACGCCGCAGACGTACTCGCGCGCCCCGGTCCGACCTGGCTCCTCCAGGGAATCGTCTACCCGGGCAACGCCGGCATGGCGATCCGTTCCGCCGAGGTAAGCGGAGCGGCCGGGATTTTCATCGACGCGGAATTCGACCATGCCAAGCGCCGCGAGGCCCTCCCGGCCTCCATGCGCGCCGACCGCTTCCTGCCCGTACTCTGGTCTCCGGCCGAGGAGATTCTGCCCGCGGCCCGCGCGAGTGGCCGCCGGGTCATCGCCCTGGAAGACACCGGCGACGCGGCGCCCTGGGAAGCGGACCTGACGGGCCCTGCCCTCTTCGTCGTGGGCGGGGAGCACTCCGGGGTCTCCGCCGCAGTGCTGCGGGACTGCGACGCCGTGGTCCGCATCCCCATGCAGGGATTCATCCGCTCCTACAACCTGCAGGCCGCCGTGGCGATCACCGCCGCAGAGCGCCTCCGACAGGAAGCCGTCGCGGGAGAAGGCACGTGACACGAGAAGCAAGCCTGCTCCCGCCCTTCGTGTCCCCGCGCAAGACCTCCCGGTGGCCCGTGCGCCTCCTGATCGCCACGATCGCCGTGGCCTGGGTGGCGGTGGGAATCGATCTCCGGGAGGTCTGGGACCTCATCGGCGCGCTGCGCGGCATCGAGGTCGACGCGGGAATGCGGCAGGCACAATTCGAAACCATGGGGTGGATGTTCTGGATCCAGGGCACCCTCTCCCTCGCGGCGGGCGTCGCCTTCCTGGCCTGGCTCTACCAGGCGCGCATCAACATCCGCGCCCTCGGCATGCGCCGGATGCGGTACAGCCGCAACTGGTGCTTCTGGGCCTTCATCATCCCCGTGATGAACGCCTTCCGGCCCTACCAGGTGATGCGGGAAATCTGGAAGGCGAGCAGCCCGCAATCACTCGACCCCTTCCAATGGCAGAGCCTGCCGACACCGGGGCTCGTCGTCTTCTGGTGGATGACCGTCCTGGCAGCGGGCGGCCTGCGCGCGCTGACGGTGATGACGAGCCTGGGGACGGACGTGAACCTCCAGAAACTGGTGCTCTCCGGTTCTCTCAACCTGCTGGCCGATATCGCACTGGGCCTGGCGGCCGGTGTTTCCATCTTCATCGTCACCCGCTTGACCGAGGCCCAGGAAACCAAGTGGGAACTCCAGTCCCGTGCCGCGGAGAATGGTTCCGAAGCCACGGCTGCGGTATAAACGACTCGTCATGCGCCTGCTGATTTGCTTCGAATTTGCGCCTTCCCGGTATGGGACCGGGACCGGAGGGAATGCCTAGGCTCGCCGCAGGCAAGTTGCTTTCCCGAAGGCCCCGAGAAGACTCGCGGGGCCTTCGTCATTCTGGAGTCCGCCTTGTCCGACGATACGCACGACCGGATCGAAGACCGCAACCTCACCGGGCTCCGCCCGCTGATGCCACCGCGGGTCCTGAAGGAGCAACTCCCGATCTCCGAGCGCGCCACCGCGACGGTGCGCGCGGGGCGCCAGGGCATTCGCGACCTGCTTCACGGCCGCGACAACCGGCGCCTCCTCGTGATTGTCGGCCCCTGTTCGATTCACGACCCCGAAGCGGCCCTCGACTACGCCGGACGGCTCCAGCAAGCCGCCGCCCCGCTCGCGGACCAGTTGCACGTGATCATGCGCACGTATTTCGAAAAACCGCGCACCACGGTGGGCTGGAAGGGGCTGATCAACGACCCGCACCTCGACGGCAGCTGCGACGTCCTCGTCGGGCTCGAGACAGCCCGGCGCCTGCTGCTCGAAATCAACGAACTCGGTCTGCCCTGCGCCAGCGAACTCCTCGACCCCTTCACGCCGCAGTACGTGGCCGACCTCCTCGCGTGGGCGAGCATCGGAGCACGGACGACCGAGAGCCAGACCCACCGCGAACTGGCAAGCGGGCTCTCCATGCCGGTGGGCTTCAAGAACGGGACCGACGGCGACCTGGCCGTGGCCCACCACGCCATGATCTCCGCCCGTCACGCGCATAGCTTTCTCGGGATCACCGCCGATGGAGAACCGGCCGTCGTGAACAGCAATGGCAACCCGGACCGCCACATCGTTCTGCGCGGGGGCGCCGCCGGCCCGAACCACGGGACCGAAAGCGTTGCCGAAGCCGCGTCCCGGGTGGCCGAGGAAGGTCTCGCGCGTCCGGTAATGGTCGACTGTTCCCACGGCAACTCGCGCAAGGACCCGGCGCAGCAGCCGGTCGTCTGCCGCGACGTCCTCGAACAGATACGCCGGGGGGCGCCGGAAATCCTCGGCGTGATGCTCGAGAGCAACCTGGAGCCCGGCAACCAGGGGTGGAGCCCGGGCCAACCCCTGCGCCGTGGGGTCTCCATTACCGACGCCTGTCTCGGTTGGGACGACACAGCGACCCTGCTGGGCGAGATGGCGGCCGCCGTGACGGACGCCTCCGACTGAACCCCGCGCCGCGGCACCGGACGCGCCAGGGGTCGGCTGCTAGCAGACGCACCTCCCATCGCCGATGCTCCCGGTTCCCCCGCTACCGGAGCAGACAGGAGGCCCCGTGGAGATCGTGCTTGTTCGACACGCGCAGCCCGAGTGGGAGCCGAACGGGCGTGCCGTCGACGACCCCGGACTCACGCGCCTCGGTCACGAGCAGGCCAAGCTCACCGCCGACGCCCTGGCCGACCTCGCTTTCGACGCGTTCTACACGAGCCCCCTGCGCCGGGCGGTAGAAACAGCGGCACCGATCGCCAGCGCCCTCGGCATGACCGCCGAACCCCGGTCCTGGCTGCGCGAACTCCAGCTGCCGCCCATGGAAGGCTTCACCGCCGACGAGGTCCAGGCGTTCTTTCGGGAGGCCCACGGCCGCCACCTCGACCAGTGGTGGGAGGCAATGCCCGGAGGCGAGAGCTTCCGCCACTTCTACGAGCGGGTTTCCGGGGGCCTGGAAGGTCTGCTGACCGGCGATCACCGCCTCGGAATCCACGAAATTTCGGGCCACCGGATCTGGCGCCTTCCCGAAGGCCAGGAGCGAGTGCTGGTGGTGGCCCACGAGGGCACCAACGCCGTTCTTTTGTCGCACCTGCTCGGCATCGAGCCGGTCCCCTTCGCCTGGGTGCGCTTTTCACACGCCTGGGCAGGGATCTCCATCGTTCACACCCTGGAGGTAGCCGGGGGATCGGTCTTCGGCGTAGAGTCGTTCAACCGCACCAACCATCTCGCGCCGCTGCGTTCCCGTTCAGATTGGGCGCGGGATGGCCGAACCCAATCTTGAGCCGCCCGGCGCAGGCCGGGCCGGAGCCCCAGAAGGAGCCACCATGTCCGATCAATCATCTGGAAATTCCCTCATCGTGGCCTCCGTGGTCCTCGCGGCGGCGATCCTTGCAGGCAGCTGGATGCTCAAACAATCGATCGATGCGGGCGCCGCCCAGCTCGCCGTGACCTCGGCAAAGCTGCAGGCCGCGCTCGACCGCCCCAGCCCCGCTCCGGCCCCGCGCGCCGCAGCACGTCCGGGCCGGCCCGACCCGACGAAGAAGTACGACATCAACATCGGGGGGGCGCCGACGCGGGGACCCGACACCGCGTCGGTCAAGATCGTCGAATGGTCGGATTTCGAGTGCCCCTTCTGTCGGCGCGTCGGCCCGACCCTCGACCAGATCGAGGAGACCTACGGCGACGACGTGCAGATCGCCTTCAAGCACATGCCCCTCGCCATGCACCGCCGAGCGCGCCCCGCCCACGCCGCCGCCGAAGCCGCGGGAAGGCAGGGCAAGTTCTGGGAAATGCACGACCTGATCTTCGCCAACCAGCGGGAGATGAGCGAAGCCAAGTACGTGGAATACGCCACCGAGCTGGGCCTGGACACGGACCAGTTCAAGCGGGACGTGGCCTCGGCCCAGGTGGAGCAACGGATCGACGCCGACTATGCCGAGGCCACGAAGCTCGGCGTGACCGGCACGCCCGCCTTCTTCGTCAATGGCCGCTTCCTCTCCGGCGCCCAGCCCTTCAACAGCTTCAAGGTCTTGATCGACGAGGAGATCTCGGCCAACTAGCCCGGACCCGGCGCGCCCGGACCGGGCCAATGGGGGCTCAATCCGCGCCACCGCGAAGCCGATGAGGCTTGCGTGGCCATGCGTTCGCCCCGAAACCTGCACTTCTGGATTGCTCTCGTCGCTGCCCTCCTCGGGCTCGCCGGGGACGCCCTCGCTCAGTCCACGTCCGGGGAAGCCAGCGCGGACCGAGAGGCCGCCGCCGCGGCGGAAGCCCCGGAAGCCGCCTCGTTCCCGCAGTGGCGGCCCGGGCCGGACCAACTCGCCACACCCGTCCAGGACACGGGCTGGACCTGGCCTGGAAACCTGGGCGAAACCCTCGCCGCCGGGCTGCCCTACGCCGACTGGCGTGCCGCGGGACTCCTGGCCGCGCTGGTCGCACTCTTCTTCCTGCTCCGCGGGCGGGGAGACCTGCGGGTCGCCCTCGACTACCCCGCCGAGCTTCGCGGCACCTTCCGGGTGCGCATCGCCCGCAAGCCGAGCAGCGAGGCCGAAGGGGCGGATGCCGCCAGGGGTGCAGAAGAAGCTTCCGCGGCACGAAAATCGACCCGAACCGAGCACCCCCTGGTGTCTCGGGAGACCGGTTTCTTCGGCGTGCGCTCGGGCACCTGGCATGTCACGGTCGATGGTTTCCTGAAGCTGCCGGGAGACGACGCCATCGTCGCCACCCACTTCGAAGAACGGAAGGTCCGCGTCGGCCGCGGGCGCACGCTGCGCCTGGACGTCGACGTTTCCGAGCCGCACGGGGAGCTCGGGTCGGACACACCGCCCCTCGAAGCGGCGCGCCTGGCCCTCGCAAACGGCGCTACCGGCCGCGCCCTCCAGGATCTCCAGCGACTCGCGCCCGATGACACCGACTACACCGCGGCCGTGAAGCTGCTGGTCGAGGTGCTGCAACGCGAGGGGCAAATCGACCTGGCGGTGGAACGGATGGAAGACCTCGTCCGGAACTGCGGGGTGAATGCGGCACCGCTGCCGGCCTGCGAGCAACTCGCCGACCTGCTCGAAGAGAACGAACAGTGCGAGCGCGCGCTGGTGTTGCTGCAGAGCGTGCGCCGCCACGCGCAAGCCGGGCCCGAGTTGAACGGCAGAATCGAAAAACTCCGGAAGCAGCTCAAGCTCGAGGGTGGCGAGGCGCCGAAGACCGACACGGACAGCGTACGCTACGAACTGCTCGAAGAAATCGGGCGCGGCGGCATGGGAATCGTCTTCCGGACGCGCGACCGCCGACTCAATCGCGTGGTCGCGCTGAAGAAGCTCCCCGAGAAACTCCGCAAGCACCCGAAGGCCGTCGAGCTCTTCCTGCGCGAGGCGCGCACCAGCGCCCAGTTGAACCACCCCAACATCGTGACGGTCCACGACACCGGCCAACAGGGCAACGCCCTCTACATCACGATGGAACTCATGGAGGGCTTGCCGCTCCACGCCCTGCTGAAGCAGCGCGGCGCCCTCTCGCCCCGGGAAGTCGCGAAACTCGGCCTGCACGCCTGCGCCGGGCTGCGTTACGCCCACGATCACCGCGTGACCCACCGCGACATCAAGACCGCAAACTTCTTCTTCACGAAGTCGCGAACGCTCAAGATCATGGACTTCGGCCTGGCGAACATGGTCCAGGCCGTACGCCCCTCGTCGACGGTGGTCGGCGGCACGCCCTACTACATGGCGCCTGAGCAGTCGCTGGGCGGAGAGATCGACCATCGGACCGACCTGTACGCTCTGGGCGTCACCTTCTACGAACTGCTGACCGGCGCGGTGCCCTTTCCCGACGGCGACATCGCCTTTCACCACCGGCACACGCCCGCGCCCGACCCCCGGGCCACCAACGACGAGGTTCCCGAGACCCTGGCGGAGCTGGTGCAGTGGCTCATGGCCAAGGACCCCGCCGACCGGCCCCAGAGCGCCGGCGAAGTCCACCAGCGGTTGCAGGAGTTCCTGGCGAAAACCGCCTGAGCGGGGCGCCTACCCGAGCCCCGCGGCTTCGCGGGCCGCAGCCAGCACCGGAGCGCCGATCTCCCGAGCGCGCCGTGCGCCGGTTTCAAGGATCGCCGCAACGTCATCGGGGCGCTTGGCGAGTTCTTCCCGGCGCTCCCGCATCGGCCCGAAATGCTCGAGGATCCGCGCGAGAAGGTCCTTCTTGATGTCGCCGTAACCGAGTCCGCCGGCCGTCGCGCGCCCGAACATTTCCTTGCGTTCCTCGGCGCTCGCGAAGAGCGACCAGAGTTGGAACACGGCCTGGCTCGTGTCCTTCGGGTCCTCCACGGGGGTCGAGTCGGTGACGATTCCCATCACCGCCTTCTTCAGCCGCTTCTGGGGCCAGAACATGCGCAGCGTGTTGTCGTAGCTCTTGCTCATCTTGCGGCCGTCGACCCCGGGGACGACCGCCACTTCTTCCAGGATGTGGGGTTCCGGCAGGGTGAAGACCTCGACGCCATAGACGTGGTTGAAGCGCGTGGCGATGTCCCGGGTCATCTCGAGGTGCTGCTTTTGGTCTTGCCCAACGGGGACCAGGTCCGAGTTGTAGAGCAGGATGTCGGCCGCCATCAGCACCGGGTAGGCGAAGAGACCGTGGTCGACGGGAATGCCGTTCGCCACCTTCTCCTTGTAGGACACCGAGCGCTCCAACAGACCCATGGGCGTCACCGAGCCCAGGATCCACTCGAGTTCGCAGACCTCGGGAACATCGGACTGCCGGTAGAGGATCGTGTTCTCCGGGTCGAGCCCGCAGGCCAGGTAGTCGAGCGCGACGTCCAGTACCAGGCGACGGCGCTCGGCGGCGTCGCGCACCGTGGTCATCGAGTGGTAATCGGCGATGAAGTAGAGGCCCTCGCCCTTCTCCTGGAGGGCGACGTGCTGGCGCAGGGCTCCCAGGTAGTTGCCGATGTGGAGTTCGCCCGAGGGCTGGATACCCGAAAGGATGCGCACGGTCAGGCATTCTCCCCGATGATGGTGAGCCAGTGGTGGAAGGTCGGATCCTCGCCCTGGGTAACAGACAAGAAACGGTCGCGCAGCCGGGCGGAAACCGGCCCCGGCGCACCGGCCCCCACCGGCCGTTCGTCGATGGAATCGACCGGCCAGACTCCCGCCGTCGTGCCGGTGAGAAAAACCTCGGCCGCCTCGAGCAATTCCTCGGGCCGCGCGGGCGTTTCGGCGCACTCCAGCCCGTCGTGCTTCGCCAGGTCGAGAATCGAGCGGCGGGTCACGCCGAGTAGAACGTTCTGCTCGGGCGGTGTGTGCACGGTTTCCTCAGCGTCCACCCAGAAAACGTTCGACGTCGGCGCCTCGGCGATGAACCCGTGTTCATCGACGAGCAGGATCTCGTCGAACCCGCGGTGCCGCGCGCGCCACTTCGCGAGCATGGGGGAGGTGTAGTTCGCGGCCACCTTCGCCTGGGCGGGGACGATGTCGTCGCGCCGGTTGCGCCGCTCTTTTTCGATCCAGAGCCGCGCCGTGGCGCGGGGCTTCCAACCACTCGGGTTGCGCTTGATCACGTCGCTCACCGGGTCGTAGGCCGCGATCGCCACGGACACGCGCGGATCCTGGGGCACCACGTCGACTTCGACCGAGGGGAGATAGGCGCTCAGCTTCACGGCCCGGGCGCCCGGGTTGGCGCCGACCGTTTCCACGATACCGGCCTCGATCGCGCCGACATCCAGGGAAAGAGGGAGGCCCACCAGTTCGGCCGACCGCAGGAACCGCTCCACGTGGTCGCGAAGACGAAACACCGCCGCGCCCTGTGGGGTTTCACAAACACTCAGGTAGTCGAAGACGAGCGAGCCCCGCTGGAGGCTGTGCGAGAGCACGTGGACGGTCGCGTCCTGCCACGGGACAAGCCCGCCGTCGATCCAGATCTGGCGATCCGGCGGGGGCCTGGATGCCTGGTTCGGCACGCTGGGAAGATAGCGGGCCCCCGCGGGAAAGTGGCAGCTTCGCCAAATTCAAGATTTTGAGGCAAAGGCCGATTTTCCTGGGAAATGAGACAGATCCTGCGACACCTGCGCAGCCTTCGAGACCACTTACTGAGTAGGAGGCAGCCCCTCATGCCGACCCAGATTCGCCGCGCCGGTAGCGCCCTTCTCAGCGTCTACCGCGACATGGCCCACAACGCGCTCCGGCTCATCCCCGGCCGCTAGCAACCCGCAAGCGCGTCAGCGCTCGCCGGCACTCACCTCGAGCGCTTGCTCGACGTCTTCGGCGCGCCGGTTTGCCTCGTGGGTCTGCTGTTCCCGACGGAGTTCGAGCAACTTCGGCTCGTTCAGCTTCACCCACGTCCGGGCCGAGAGCACCAACGCAAAGCCCCAGAACACCCCGGTCATCAGCAGGAAATCCAGGGAACTGAAGCCCAGGATCGCCGCCTTGAACCGGGTCGTGATGTCCGCCGCCTTGAGCACGATCCCCACGAGGAGCGTGCCGCTGCCCAGCAGCACGAGCAGGTCGATGAGCGGAAGGATCATTCCCATAAGGGACCCATCCTAGGCTCCCACCGGTCCGGGGGTCAACGCACTAGGTGGGACACGCCCGCGGGCCTCGACCCTGCGGCGTGACACGGGGGGCTTCTCCATACTGCACGCCGCCGGCCCCCTGGACGGGAAGACGGCAGAGGAGACCCCGTGAGCGACCTGCACCCCCAGCGCGTCGACGCCGTCGAGCGCTTCATCGCGGCCAACGACGAGGCCGGTCGGCTCCACGACTGGACCGGCCTGCGGCCCTTCTACGCCCCCGACGCCTACTACCACTACGACACTGGGGCCGTGCGGACGGAAGCCCACGGACCGGACGAAATCGTGAACCTCGTGCTCGTGCGCGACCAGCTCGGGTGGATGAACTGGACCTACCCCTTCGAGAGCTACGCCGTGAACGGCGAGCACGCCTTTACCCGCTGGTGGAACCGCGGGCCAGGCACGCGGCCCGATGGCAGCTTCTACCAGGTGATCGGCATGTCCTACATCCGTTTCGCTCCCGAGAGTGCGCTGTTCGTCGAACAGATCGACCTGTTCGACCTCGGCGTTCTCGTGAAGCTGTGTGACGAAATTCCCGACGAACTCCTGCTTCCCGTCATGCGCGAAAAACAACTCCCGGTGATGCGCAAGCTCGTCGGAGAAACCCTGGCGCCCTAGCCCCGGCCCGTCGCCGGCCCCGGCACCGCGTTCTATAGTCCCAACCCGTGCTCTCCCCCTTCGATCGCATCCGCTACCGGGCGCAGCAGGCGCTGCAACTGCAACTGCTGACGGTACCCGTGGCCCTGTGGCATCGCCTGACCACGCGCGGCTTGCCCCAGCCACCTCCCGAGGCGCTCGAACTGATGCGCGATCGGCTCGAGGCCCTCTACGCCCGTGACCTCGACAACGCGGAACGGGGCATCTACCCCGCCTCGCTGCTCTTCCAGTTCTCCATCGGGGAATACCTGCGAAAGCTCCCCGCACTGCTCACCGAGCCGCCGCGCGCCACCTGGCGACGGTTTCGGGGTGCCCACGACGACCTGCCGGCGGACGCCGACCTCGACGCCCTCCCCCGCTACTACCGGCGCACTTTTCACTGGCAGACGGACGGTTGGCTCTCGGAGCGCTCCGCCAGCCTGTACGACCTGGAGGTGGAATCCCTGTTCGGGGGAACAGCAAGCGTGATGCGCCGGATGGCGCTGCCGCCCCTGGTCCATGCGCTCGCCACCCGGCGCACGCCGCGGATCCTCGACGTCGGGTGCGGGACGGGCTCGTTCCTCAGACAACTGCGGACGACGCTGCCCCGGGCCGAACTCACGGGCCTCGACCTGAGCCCGCACTACCTGGCCCACGCCCACCGAAACCTGGGCGCGGCGACACGCGTGAGCCTCGTGGCGGAAAACGCCGAGGAGATGCCCTTCCGCGGGCGACGCTTCGACGCCGTCAGCTGCGTGTTCCTCTTCCACGAACTGCCGCCCAAGGCGCGGCGGCGCGTCGCCCAGGAAATGCGCCGGGTGCTCCGCCCCGGCGGCACCCTCGTGCTGTGCGACAGCGCGCAACCCGACGACAGCCCGGCCCTGCGCCCGGTGCTCGAAAGCTTTCCGCAGATCTACCACGAGCCTTACTTCAAGAGCTACCTGCGCGACGACCTCGCCGCGCTGCTCAAGGAAGCCGACTTCGAAGTCCTGGAGGAGACGCCGGCCTTCCTCTCGAAGGTCGTCGTGGCGCGACGCGCCGACAGGACGCGCGCGAACTAACGCTGCCCGCCGCCGAAAAGACCCTCGAGCCCCTGGCGCAAGAGTTCCCGGCCCACGTCCTTGGGCTTGATCGGGGCCGCGGGCTCTTCCGAAGGCGTGTCCTCCTTCTTGGACTTGCCGCCCAGCGCGCCGACCAGGGCATCGGTGAGCAGTTCGCGCCCCGCCAGGGACGCGATGTGCGAGACGTCGGGCACGACGGCCACCTTCGACACCGATCCCTGCAAGGCCACCGGGATCTCGACGCTGCCGGCCTTGTCCCGCAGATACCGGAACACCGGCTGGGCCGCCACGAGTTCTTTGCTGAGTTCTGCAGACAACACCATCTGGGTCTTCACGTCGAGCACACCCGCCAGGGACACCCGCCCCGATCCGCGCAGCACGTAATCCGGGGTGCGCAGCACCAGGTCGCGCAGCTGGACCCAGCCCGACTGGATCTGCAGGCGACCCGTCATGGCCTCGAAGGAAGTTTCTTCCCCTCCGAAAACCCGCGGGTGGGAAGCCACGAAGCGCGCGAAGCCGCCGCCGCTCACGCTCGGCAACGCACCCAGGGCCGCAAACAACTTGCCGGCGGGGTTGAACTTGCCGAGCACACCGTCCGCGATCCGCAGTTCGCCCGAGCCGGTCAACGCGGGCGCGATTTCCGCCCACCCCGAACCCGTGCCGTCGACGTCGAGCTTGCCCGTGAGGTTGCCGGAAATCAGCTGCGCCCCCGACGCCGAGCGGGTCGCCACGAGGGGGGAAACGCTCATGCCATCCAGTTCCGCCGAGCCCTGGAAGGCCGAGCGAGCCAGGTTGTAGCGGCCCGTCGCCACGAGCTTGCCCGCGAAGGCCTTTGCCGTGGCGCGCTCGAGCGTCACCCGGTCGCCCGCCACCTTCGCCTGCACCCGGAGATCCTGGTACGGCGCGCGGGCGAAGCTGCCCTTCGACGAGCGGAGCGCGAACGTGCCCTGGGGCCCCGACGCGGGAAGCGTCAACTCGCCGTCGGCTTCGACGCCGTCGAGCTGATCGCCGGGTTCCCCGATCCCGAAGGCACCGGGCGCGAGGCGGTCCGACTTCACGGAAAACTGGAGCCGGGTCACCTCGCCTGTCGCCACGCTCGCCGTGCCGCGCAAGACGGCATCGCCCACCACGAGCTTCAGGGAACCGAGAGAAAGCGTGTCGCCTGCGCGCTTTCCCTCTCCGTCGAAAGTGAACGCGACCCCCGCCGGCTTGTCGAAGGCGCCGCCGTAGCGCAGCGCCGCTTTCCGGGCGTCGACTTTCGCGGTGAACCCGAGGGCGTCGAGGGTGCCCTTCGCCGTGCTGCGCAAGGAGACCACGCCCGACCCCCCGAGCGCCGACGGAACGAGGGAGAGTCGGAGCAGATCGCCGATTTCGAGGGGGTCGAGTGCCAGCGTGAGGTCGACGTGCGGCGAACCCGAACCCAGCGGCCCGACGGAACCCGAAAGCGACAAGTTCCGCTGCTCGGCCCCCGCCACGGCCGCCGATACCTCGAGATCCACGGGCAGCCCCGCCCGGTACGAAGGGATGCGCACATCGAGCGCCTTCACGACGAACTCGGCGGGCGGCGCGGCGGTGCGATCGATGTAGGTGAGTTCGCCGTCCCGCACGTCCACCAGGGAAACCTGGAGGTTCCCGGGCCCAGCGCTTCCCGCGTCGGACGCGGGCGTGCCGCCTCCCACGGCGTCGAGGAGGCTATCGGTCGACAGGCCCTGGGCCGTCTGGATCACGGTGATCCGCGGCGCGCGCAGGACCACGCGCGTCACCTCGATGCGCCCGAAGAGTGCGGCCCACAGGTTCACGTGCACGTCGACCGCGTCGGCGGTCAGGAAATCGGAGGTGTTCTTCGCAAAGGCCGCGTCTTCGCCCACGCGCAGGTCGTCCACGCGCACCCCCAGGCCGCCGGCCCAGGAGATTCCGACCGTGCCGAAGGAAACCGGCCGGCCGATCGCGTGTTCCACGCCCTCCTCGATGGATTGGCGATTCGCGTCGACGAAGGAATCGAGGTTCGCGATGGCGAGGGCAAGCGCGCCCACCAGGAGCACGACCGCGACGGCCAGGAAAACGAGAACCCTGCGCATGTCGACCCCCCCGAGCGCTCCTCGATGCCGCCGAACCATAGCCTCCCGACCGGGGGCGAGCCGCCACACCACACCGCGCTCCCGCGGGGAACCCCCGCACTTGCCCTAACAACCCGGGCGGTGCATCCTAGAGATACGGGATGCCCCGCACCCGCCGCCCCCGGTCCCACGCTGTCCTCCCGCGATGCGACGGATGCCCGGCATCTCCGGGGAGACGAACGCATGCACATCGCCACGCGACTCAAGCAATACCTGGACTCGACCGGCATCAGCTACGAGTGCGTCCACCACGCACGCACCGCCACCACCCTGGCCGCAGCCCGCGAAGCGAGGGTTCCCGCGGCCGGGGTCGCCAAGTGCGTCCTGCTCGGTGACGAACAGGGCTACGTGCTGGCCATCCTGCCCGCTTCGCATCGACTCGACCTCGAACGGGTCGAGCGCCAACTCCACCGGCGCCTCGCGCTGGTGGACGAAGCCGAACTCGGGAAAGTCTTCGCCGACTGCGCGCTCGGGGCCGTCCCGGCCATGGGCAAGCCCTACGGCATTCCCACGCTCCTGGACCCTGAGCTGCTCGAGCGGATCGACCTCTACTTCGAGGCCGGCAGCCACGAACACCTCGTCCACCTGAGCGGACTCGCCTTCCGCGCGCTGCTGGCCGACTCCGAGCTGGGCACCATCAGCCGCGCACACTGAGCGGCGCGCCCGGGGCATGGCAGCCCCGGGCCCCTGGGGTATCTTCGCCCGCCTGCACGGGTTTCGGGGTGAGACGCCCGTCTCGCGCCCCCGCGGCAGCCAGAGCCGACGTAGCTCAGCTGGTAGAGCAGCTCACTCGTAATGAGCAGGTCGTCCGTTCGAATCGGATCGTCGGCTCCACTTTTTGTGTTGGCAGTACGTGCGGTTGGCGTAGCGCGGCGAGTGGCCCCGCGGCGGGGTTGAGAGGTTGGTGCCGCGGGGGTGCCGTCTGGTGCCGCCGAAATCGAAAATCGACGAAGAAAAGGTCGGTCTCCTCCTCGCGGAGCCGTGCGCGCACACGCGCAGCGTCAGTTCCGCTGTGGAGCGGTTGAGTCTCGGACTTACTCGGGCTTCAGCGCGGCCATCTGGAACGAAGCCACCCGGGCGGGCCCCTGCGCTTCGAGACGCGCCAGGCGCTGCTCCATCTCGGCGCGCAACGCCGAGATCTCGGCCTTCTGCTTTCTGTTCGTTAGAAGCTGAGTTCGTCCTTGTGAGAGCCGCGAGGCGACCTCCGACGAAGCAGACCAACTAAGAACAATCAACCGTCCCCTGCGCGCAACATTGTCCGCAGTGTGGCAGCCACCCAGGACCATTTTGGGGGCTGGATTGGCAAGTGCCCTGCGAGCCGACGCAGTGGGCACACAGCCCCCCACCAGCGCTAGTAGGCATGCAGGGCTTGCAAGCGTTATTAACCCAACTTCCATTTGCAGACTCGCAAACAGATTGATTGTCTGACGTGATGTCTACCGACCCCAAGGCGACCACTTCCTCTGCCAGCACGCTGGATCCCTCTGGGAACTGCGCTGCGAGTGTCGGATCGAATGACCTCTACCCCGTGACCCAGGTCGCAGACCTCGGTGCGGAGTTCACCCCACCCTTCTACCCCGTAGCTGTGGAAAGCCAATCCGCCTCCGTCCCCATGCAGATCGGCTGGCTCCTCGGGGGGCTGCTGTTGGGGCTGGGAGTGAAGCGGGCCGTGGGGCGTTAGGCGCGGTATCTGGTCGGGTCCGCTTCGCCCGGAGTCACGACCCCAGAAAAAAGGCAGCTTGAACTTCCTATGCTCTGAGGTACGTAGTTTCGATAAAGATGCACCAGAAGACGTGCGTGCCGCGCGAGCTTCTCGT
>JAYZFQ010000035.1:0-12874 GCA_036336695.1 Myxococcota bacterium | reverse complement strand
GATCAGCCAGATCGTGGATTCCTTCGGGCCGCGCGATGGGCATGGCCTCCGCTTTCCGGTCGGTCTCGCGGCGGACACGCTGGGCAACGTGTATGTCACGGGCAACAATACGGCGAACGTCCTCAAGGTCGATCCCGAGGGCGAAGTCACGATCGTGGCGCTGCCTTCCCGGGACGGTCTCGCGCTCTCGGCCTGTTCGGACATCGTGACGGCGCCGGACGGCACGGTCTACTTCGCGCGGGTCGGAAAGGATGCGCTCTGGCGCCTGACGCCGGAGGGTCGACTCGACCAGTTGCTGGATGAGAGCGGCGCTGGGCCGGGCGAGCGCCTCCGGTCGGCGCGCGGACTCGCGTTGGCGCCGGACGGGCACGTCTATATTTCCGGTTTCGCGAGCGACAATGTGTTCCGGGTGGTACCGCCGCCGCTTGATCCGGCCAGTGGCGGTTGATGGAAACGCTGCGCGAAGGGCGTGCGCGCTACTTCCGTAAGAACGGTCTCCCCGAAGACGGCGGTTACGACGCGCGTTGGGTGGTGATTCGGGCGCGCGGTTTCCCGGTGGCTGCGTTTCCGAACAGCGACGCGCGGCGGCGCGCGGTGGGCTTCCACGACCTCCACCATGTCTTGACGGGTTATGACACGACGCTCCTGGGCGAAGCCGAAATCGCCGCCTGGGAACTCTCGTCGGGCTGCGGGAACTTCTGGGCGGCTTGGGCGCTCAATGCCGCGGCGCTTGGAATCTGGTGGGTTCTCGGGCCCCGGCGTTGTCGCGCCGCCTGGCGCCGGGGGCGCGCGAGCCGGAACCTGTATCGGGTGGGGGCGTGGGACGGGATGCTGGCAGAAGCGGTAGACAAGGTCCGGGCGCAACTCGGGATTCCCGAAAATGGAGAGCTTGCCTAATTTTCTGCGGGCGGTTGGCCGAACCAGGGAGGTGGTAGGCCGGCGGGAGCCGGGTAGACTCTGAAGCGCACGGGGAGTGTTCCATGCACGGTGTCCGCATCCTTTTCGCGTCCGGAATGGCGGTGTTCTTGATCGGCATTGCGGGTCCAGCTGCGGCCACCGAGGAGTACGACCCGGAATACGCGGGGCACCCGGTTCGGATCGCTGCGTATGTCCTGCATCCGATCGGCGTGCTGGTGGACTACCTGATTCTCCGGCCGGCGTTCTGGGTGGGGAGCCAGGAGCCCTTCGCGACGATTTTCGGGCGCGACGACTAGGACGCGCGGCAAAGGCGCGTTTCTGGATTGTCGGCGGTGACCTCCGCCGGTATAGTTTTTGCATATGCTCCATCGCCTTCTGCGAGGCTGGTTTTCGACCGCCGGTCGAGGCCTTGTGGTGGCCCTCCCGTTCGCGGCAGGCGTTGCCCAGGGCGATGACTTGTCCGAGGCGACGGAACTGTTTCGCAACCTCGACTCGGAATTGCGTGTCACGGGCATGACGTTCGTCGGGAGCCGCGCTGGCGCCAGTGAGTTCGTGGTCCGGGCCGAGCGAGCGGTGTTCCTGCCGGAAAACGACGTCGCCCAGCTGGAAGATGTCGAGGTGCTTTCGGAAACGGCGTCCGACGAGGGGCGCGCCTTCGCGGTGCGCTGTGACCGGGGAGAACTCGACGTCATGACGAACGACTTCCTTGCGGAAGGGAATGTTCGCGGCCAGACGGGAGACGGACAGTTCTACGAAGCGCCCTGGGTCCGATACGAACACGAGCGGGCGCTCCTGTATACAGATGCCCCGGTCGTGATGCAGGACGACACTGGGCGTTTTCGGGGGGACGGGTTCCGATACTTCGTGAAGCAGGGACGCTTCCGCCTGCTCGGCAACGTGAGCCTGGAGCAGGTCCGATGAAGCTTGCCCTACTGGCCGGCGGGTTGCTGGGTTGTCTCGCCGTGCTCTCGGGCGCTGCGCTGGCCAATCCGGCGGCCGACACGGCAAAGGCCGAGGCCGCTCCCGGCGCGAACCTGCAGCCGGTTTCGGCGCCGCCTCCGGACGCGGCGCCCTTCGGTTTCGCCAGCTGGCAGAGCGACGCGCCGCTGTCGATCCACTCCGAGGAACTCGAGGCGCTGCAGAGCGAGGGCGCGCGGAAGCTGGTCTTTCGCAAGAACGTGCGCGTGCTCCAAGGGGACCTGTCGATGGAGTGCGGCCGGCTCGAAGCCTACTACCCCGCGAAGTCGAACCAGCCGGACCGCCTCGTGGCGTCGGGGAGCGTGCACCTGGCCCAGGGCGGCCAGGAAGCCTGGTGCGACGAAACGGTCTATGACCGCCGCTCGGAAGTGCTCGTCTGTCGCGGGCGAGCCAGGTTCCGAGACGGTGACAACACGCTCCGAGGGCGCGAGATCCACATCGATCTCGAAAAGGAGACGGTTCACGTCAAGGGCGGGGCCGAGGTCGTCATCGAGCCGGCTCGCGTGAAGGGGGGGGACTCGTGAACACCCTCTCCGGCGAGGCCCTCAGCAAGCGCTATGGCGAGACGGAGGTCGTGCACGCGATCGACCTCGAGGTGCATCCGACGGAGGTCGTCGGCCTCCTGGGCCCCAACGGTGCCGGCAAGACCACGACGTTCAACATGTTGGCGGGCGGGATCCGGCCGACTGCCGGCCGGGTGCGCCTGGGAGAGGCAGAAATCACGGACTTGCCGATGTACCGACGGGCGAGGCTCGGCATTACGTATCTTCCCCAGGAACCCTCGATTTTTCGGAAGCTTTCCGTCGCCGACAACGTGAACGCAATTCTCGAGACGGTCGAACCCAACCGCTCGGTGCGGCGGGAGCGCTTGCGGGAGCTTTTGGCGGAACTCGGGCTGGCCGAAAAGGCTGGACGGAGGGGTGATGCCCTCTCCGGAGGGGAGCGCAGACGCGTTGAGATCACCCGAGCCCTCGTACTGGACCCGAAGTTCATGCTGCTGGACGAGCCGTTCGCCGGCATCGACCCGATCGCGGTGGCCGACATCCAGAAAATCATCGAGCAGCTCAAGAAACGGGGCATCGGCGTGATCATCACGGATCACAACGTGCGCGAGACCCTGTCGATCTGCGACCGCGGCTACATCATCAAAGATGGCCGCATCATCAAGCACGGGACTCCCCAGGCGATCGCCGAGGATCCCCAGGTCCGGGAAATCTATCTCGGACAGAATTTCAGGTTGAGCTGACGTGCCTCTCGAACTCAAGCAACAACTGAAGCTCAGCCAGCAGCTGGTCATGACACCTCAGCTGCAACAGGCGATCAAGCTGCTGCAGTTGTCGCGGCTCGAGCTCGTCGACATGGTCCAGCAGGAACTCGAGGAAAATCCCGTTCTCGAGGAGTTGCAGGAGGGCGAGGGCGAGAGCGATGGGAGCGGCGAACTCGAAGCATCCGACGATGCGTCGAACACCGGTGAGTTCGAGGCGGGAGACGACGGGTCCGGGGCCAGCGAGGCCGCCGCGCCGGACCCCGCCGGAGAGACGTCGCCCCCCGAAGACTTGGAGCCGACGGATGCCGAGAAGATCGCGGACGTCGACTGGCAGGACTACCTCGAGTCGAATCCCCAGACGGGAATGCGCGAGGTGCGCGACGATGACCGCCCGCCCCTGGAGGCCACGCTCACCCGGCGCACGACCCTGTCCGAGCACCTCCTGTGGCAATTGCAGATGGACCCGCCCCCCGAGCCCGAGCTGCTCGCCGCTCAGTGCATCGTCGGCAACCTCGATGACCGCGGGTATCTCCAGTCGACCGAAGAGGAGGTCGCGCGACAGACTGCGCTGGAAATCGCCGTGGTGTCCCGGGCGCTCACGCGGGTCCAGGCGCTGGACCCCCCGGGTGTCGCGGCACGGGACCTGAAGGAATGCCTCACGCTCCAGGCGGATGCCCTCGGTCTCGTCGACCCCCTGGTGCGACGGATACTCGACGAATTCCTGGACCCGCTGCTCAAGCGGGACTTCCGAACCGTCTCCCGCAAGTTGGGCATCAGCGTCGCCGAGGTCGATGCGGCGGCGAAGGTGATCGGGGCGTTGGAGCCGCGTCCCGGGCGTGCCTTCGGGGGAGAAGAACCGGTTTATATCATTCCCGACATCTACGTCTACAAGATCGGGGACGAGTTCCATATCGTCTTGAACGACGAGGGTCTGCCCCGGCTCCGGGTCAGTCCGCTCTACCGGGAGGTCCTCGCGGATCGGGCGCGTACGCCGAAGGACACCCGCGCGTATGTGAACGACAAGGTCCGGTCCGCCCTGTGGCTGATCAAGTCGATTCACCAGCGGCAGCGCACGATCTACAAGGTCATGCAGAGCATCATCAAGTTCCAGCGGGAGTTCTTCGAGATCGGCGTCGAAGAGTTGAAACCCTTGAACCTTCGCGACGTGGCCGACGATATCGAGATGCACGAGTCTACGGTCAGCCGCGTGACGACGAACAAATACGCGCACACGCCCCAGGGCATCTTCGAACTCAAGTATTTCTTCAACTCCCGGATCCAGAAGTTGAACGGCGAGGTCATTGCGAGCGAGAGCGTCAAGGAGCGGATTGCTCAGCTCATCCGCAACGAGGACCCGCGCCGGCCGCTCTCCGATCAACGGATTGCCGAAATGCTCCGGGTGCACGGGATCGATATCGCTCGCCGTACGGTCACCAAGTATCGGGAATCATTGAATCTTCTGTCGTCGACGAAACGGCGGCAGGTCGGCTAGCCTACAGCCGCCCAGCGGGTACTGGAGAGATTTCCGATGACGATCATGGACATCCTGGTCAAGGACGCCGTGATCCTGAACCTCGGTGTGCGGAGCAAGGCCGACGTGCTCGCCGAAATGGCGGCGGCGCTCGCGAAGGTCGAGCCCCAGATCGACGGCGAACGGCTCCTCGAGGTGCTGAAGGAGCGCGAGGCGCTGCAAAGTACCGGGATCGGCGAGGGCGTTGCGATCCCCCACGGCAAGTTGACGGGCCTGGACCGTCTCGTGGCCTCCTTCGCCCGGAGTACGGAAGGCATCGACTTCGACTCGATCGATGGTCAACCGACCCACCACTTCTTTCTCCTGGTCGTTCCCGAGCACTCGGGCGGGCAGTACCTGAAGGCGTTGGCACGGATCTCCCGCTTCTTCCGCGACCCCGAATTCCGTCAGCGTCTGGATGCCGTGGAGACGCTGGAAGAGGTCATCCGGGCCATCGAGGAAGAGGACGCCAAGCTCTAGGGGACGCGGCGTCCGGAGGGGCTCGGGATGACGGTTCACGGAACGCTCGTCGATGTAGGTGGCGTGGGCGTGCTCCTGCTCGGGCCGAGTGGTGTCGGCAAGAGCGAATGCGCGTTGGAATTGATTTCACGCGGACACCGCCTCGTGGCCGACGACGTGGTGCGGCTGGAGCCGCAGGCGGGAGGCGGGGTCGCCGGTTCCTCCCCCGAGAACATCCGTCATCACCTCGAGATCCGCGGGCTCGGGATCCTCTACGTTCCGGATCTCTACGGGCGAGCCCGGGTGATGGATTCAGCGAGGATCGACCTGGTCTGCAACATCGCGCGCTGGGAAGCCGACGCTGACTACGACCGGCTTGGACTCGATCCGAGCTGGCACGAACTCGCGGGGGAAAAGGTGCGCGAGCTCCGGTTGCCCGCTCGGCCCGGTGCGAGCATGGCGACGATCGTAGAGGTCGCGGCGCTCGAGCATCGGCGACTTGCCCGGGGCGGGGAGAGTGCCGCGCTTCGACTGGATACCCGGATGCGCCGGGCGACGGGGGAGTCGTGAAGTCCGGCGCCCCCCAGGTCGTGTTCGTCGGAGGACTCTCCGGCAGCGGGAAGACCACCGCCATGGCCGCTTTGGAGGATCTCTCCTTCTACTGCGTCGACAACCTGCCGGCGCAACTCATCGAGCAGTTCCTGCACCTGTGCGAGCAGTCGACTCCCCCGATCGAAAAGATCGCGTTGGCGGTAGAAACCAGAGCCCCGCAGTTCCTCGCGGAGGTTCCCACGGTGGTGGAGCGGCTCCGCGCGGGTGGGGTCGACGTCCAGGTCGTCTTTCTCGAGTGCGCCAACGAGACGCTCGAGACACGCTACCGGGAGACAAGGCGCGTACACCCCCAGGCTCCCGACGGACCCGTAAGCGCTGGGATCGAGCGCGAGCGTGCCCTCCTGGCCGAGTTCGCGGCCCTGGGCGATCACGCGGTGGACACCTCCTCCCTGAACGTGCACGAGCTCAAGGCGGAGGTGATCCGGCGCCTGGGCGGTGCGGAGCGCGAGACCGTGGTGAACCTGGTCTCCTTCGGCTTTCGCTACCCGACACCGCAGACGGCCGAGCTGCTCTTCGATGTGCGCTTCCTTCCCAACCCGTATTTCGAAGACGAACTGCGGCCGCTCACCGGGCGCGACCCGCGCGTGGCGGCCCACGCGCTCGAAACCGAACGCGGCAGGGAACTGATGGACCACCTGGGCCGCCTCCTGGCATTCCTGTTGCCGCTGTACGACAAGGAGGGGAAGGCCTATCTCACCATCGGCGTGGGTTGCACGGGAGGACGGCATCGATCTGTTGCCGTCGTCGAGGCCCTCGCGAAATCCATTCGCGCCGGCGGTCGCGAGGTCAACGTCCAGCACCGGGATGCAGAGAGGAGCCAATGAGCGTCGGAGTCGTCATCGTCACGCACTATGGGCTGGCGGCCGAATTCCTCAACGCCGTCGACTTGATCGTGCCGAAAGCGCCCAAGTTCCACGCGGTGTCGATCGACCCCGGGCAGAGCCTGGAAGAGATGCGCGAGGCGATCGAGGTGGCACTCACGGCGGCGGAGGGTGGCGCCGGAGTTCTCGTCCTGACGGACATGTTCGGCGGAACGCCCTCGAACATCAGCCTCTCGTTCCTCGAGAACCGGGCCGTGGAGGTGGTGACGGGGGTGAACCTTCCCATGCTGATCAAGTTGGCGACGCTGACCGATGACAAGCCGCTCGAAGACCTCGCCGCGATGATCAAGGACTACGGGCGGCGGAATATCTCCGTGGCGCGGGAGTTGCTCCCGGAGGAAGACGCTTGAGCGACGCGCCGGAAATCGAGGCAGAGTTCCGTGTCGCCAGCGAGCTCGGCCTTCATGCGCGTCCGGCGGGGCGGCTCGCAGCCGCTGCGGCACGCTTCGAGAGCCGGATTTCCGTGGGGCGAAGCGGCGAGTGGGTCGATGCGCGCAGCGTGCTCTCCCTGCTTTCCCTGGCGGCAGGGCCCGGTGCGCTGGTCCAGGTACGCGCCGTGGGTCCGGATGCCGAGGAGGCCATCGGCGCGCTCGGCGACATGATCGAGGAACCGAACCCCGACAATTGAATCCCGGCGGCGCGTTGCGTAGAGTGCGCGTCCCCTTCCACCGCGTTGGAGCCACGATGTCCAAGTCGCTGTTTACGTCCGAGTCCGTTTCCATGGGGCACCCGGACAAGATGTGTGACCAGGTTTCCGACGCGGTCCTGGATGCGATGTTGGAGCAGGATCCCCATTCGAGAGTGGCCTGCGAGACGCTCACGACCACAGGGCTCGTCCTGGTGGCGGGAGAGGTGACCACCACGGCGCGGGTGGATCTGCCGGTGCTGATCCGCGGCGTCGTCCAGGACATCGGCTACACGGATTCGGCGATGGGGTTCGATGCCGGCACCTGTGCGGTGCAGGTTGCGCTGGGCCAGCAGTCGCCGGACATCGCCCAGGGAGTCGACGAGGGCGAGGGCCTCCACAAGGAACAGGGAGCGGGCGACCAGGGCATGATGTTCGGGTTCGCCTGCAACGAGACGCCGGAGTTGATGCCGGCGCCGATTCGCCTCGCCCATCGCTTGATCGAGCGCCACCGGATGAGTTTCGAATCCGGCGAGATCGACTATCTCCGGCCGGACGCGAAATCCCAGGTCACCATCGAGTACGACGGCGCGGTCCCGCGGCGCATTTCGGCGGTCGTCCTTTCCACCCAGCACGCGGACAACGTGTCGTGGGACCGGATCAAGGAGGACGTGCGGGACCAGATCATCCTCCCGACCCTGCCCGGTGAATGGATGGACCACGACACGACGATTCACGTGAATCCGACCGGCCGTTTCGTCGTGGGCGGGCCGATGGGGGATGCGGGGCTCACGGGGCGGAAGATCATCGTCGACACCTACGGCGGGATGGGCCGCCATGGCGGCGGCGCCTTCTCGGGCAAGGACCCCTCGAAGGTCGACCGGAGCGCGGCCTATGCCGCGCGGTGGGTGGCGAAGAACGTGGTGAAGGCCGGGCTCGCCGAGCGGTGCGAGGTCCAGCTGGCCTACGCCATCGGCGTGGCCGAGCCGGTTTCGGTGCGCGTGGACACGTTCGGGACCGGCGCTCACGCGCCGGAAAAGCTCGAGCGGCTCGTGCGCAAGCATTTCGACCTCACGCCGCGCGGGATCATCGAATCCCTGCAGCTGAAGCAGCCGATCTACCGGGCGACTTCCTACCACGGCCACTTCGGTCGGGAGGACCAGGGGTTCCCCTGGGAGGAAACCGACAAGGCCGAGGCGCTGGCCCGCGACGCCGCGCGTTGAGTTTGCCCGCCCGGGGGCGGTGGATCGGGCTCCTGCTGGGGAGCCTCCTCGGAGCCCTCGGGGCCGCGGCGGACGACACGGGAAGCGGGACGGCCGCCACGGTCGTGCCCCGACCCGATCCCGGCCCCGCGATTCGCGTGCTCCTGCGGGAGGGCCCTTCGCCGGTTTCCGTGGGGGCGGCCGGGGAGGGCCGGGTCCGAATCGCGCCGGCGCCGGGCCAGGCGCTCCGGGTCGACGGTCGGGTTGCCGGTCCCGTCTGGCGATCCGAGGCCTCGGGGCTGGTGGTCGACGGCGTCCGGGTCCGGGGCGCTGTGGAGGTGCGCCGGGTTCCGGGGGGCCTCGCGGTGGTGAATGTGCTGCCCCTGGAGCCCTACGTGGCCGGGACCGTGGGGCGCGAGGTCTACGCCAGTTGGCACCCGGCGACCCTGAAGGCCCAGGCGGTCGTCACCCGCACCTACGCCCTGAACCGGCGCGGCGTCCGCTCGGGGGCGGCCTGGGATCTCGCCGCCGACACCACGGGTCAGGTCTACGGGGGGCGAGACGCCGAGAGTCCCCCCGTGGCTCGGGCGGTCGGGGCCACCGAGGGCGAGTGGCTGGCCTGGGAGGGCGAGCCGATTCTCGCCGTATTTCACTCGGCGTCCGGGGGGCGGACCGCGGGCGCCGAGGAGGTGTGGGGGCAGGCCCTCCCCTATCTGGCAAGCGTGGAGGTGGAGGGAGAGGACGGATCTCCCGATACCTACTGGCGCGCAACCGTATCCCGCTCCACACTGGGGCGCGCTCTCGCTCCGCTGGGGGTCCGGGTGGGGGCGATCCGGGAAATGCGGGTCGCCGACCGGTGGCCGAGTGGGCGTGCCCGAACCGTGTATGTGCGCGGCCGGGAGGGGGCGGACAAAGTGACGGCCCGGGAACTGCGCCGGGCCCTGGGGGGCGATGTGATTCGCAGCACGCTGTTCGAAATCCGCAGCCAGGACGACCGGTTCCTGATCGTGGGGTCCGGGCACGGTCATGGCGTGGGCATGAGCCAATGGGGCGCCGAGGCCATGGCGCAAGCCGGTGCGAGCTACACCGAGATCCTTGCGGCGTTCTATCCGGGCGCCCGGTTGGTGAAGGGGGTTCCGGAATGAGCGTCGAACCGCTGGCGGTGCTGCTCCAGGCGCAATCGGAGCCTTCTCCCTTCGGGATGTTGCTCCCGATGGCTGCCATCTTCGCGATCTTCTATTTCCTGCTCATTCGTCCCAACCAGAAACGCCAACGCGAGCACGATCAGATGCTCAAGGCGATCGAGAAGGGCGATTCCATCGTGACGGCCGGCGGGATCCACGGCAGCGTGGTGGGGGTCACCGACGACACGCTGACGGTTGAAATTGCCGCCCTCAAGGGCGAGCGCGTCCGCGTCAAGGTGGCGCGCTCGAAGATCGAGTCGCGCACCAAGCGGGGTGAGGAGTCGTGACCCGATTGCGCTTCCGGATCGCGAGCATTGCCGCGATCGTCCTGCTCTTCGGGTACCTCACGGTGGCGAACTTCGTGCCCCAGTCGGTGCGGATGGACAGCCCCTGGTGGCCGGACCAGGGGTTGCGCCTGGGACTCGATCTCCAGGGAGGCATCCACTGGGTGATCGGGGTGCGCCTCGACATCGCAGAGCAGCACGAACTGGAGTTTCTCGGCGGGCGTCTCGACGAAATCGGCGAAGATGAAGGCATCGATCTCGGCAAGACGTCGGTCGAGGGGGCGCAAATCATCGTGAGCGAACTTCCCGAGGCGGGCATGCTTCGGCTCGAGACGTTCGCGGAGCAGAACCAGGGCGTCCAGATCGCGAGCCGCGAACCCCGGGAGGCCCGCCTGGAGCTCACGGAAACCTGGCGCCAGGAAGTCCGCGAGCGCGGCATGCAGCAGGTGCTCGAGGTGCTCAGGCGCCGGATCGACGACCCGACGAAGGGCATTCCCGAGTCCGTCGTCACGCGCCAGGGCGATGACCGGATCCTGGTGCAGATTCCCGGGGGTGAGATCGAGCGGGAGCAGGCCGGGCGCCTGCTCGAGGTGACGGGCTTCCTCGAGTTCAAGATCGTCCAGGACCTCGCGCAAACCGAGGAGTTGCTCCGGGGGCAGTATCCCGAGGGTCTTCCCGAGGGCACGGAAATCGTGTTCGAGCGCGACAAGGAGACGGACCGGATTCTCACGGCCTACCTGGTGAGCGAGCAGGCGGCGGTAACGGGCGACTACCTCGACGACGCGCGCGTTTCCTACGATCGGATGAACCGGCCGGTGGTGAGTTTCACCTTCAACCCCGATGGGGGCGAGATCTTTGGCGACCTCACCGGGGACAACCTGCGGGAGCAGCTGGCGATCCTCCTCGACGACCGGGTCTACAGCGCCCCGACCATCCAGAGCCGGATCAGCATGCGCGGCCAGATCGAGGGCCGCTTCACGCCCCAGGAAGCCGCCGACCTCGCGGTCGTGCTGCGTGCCGGCTCCCTCTCCGTGCCGGTCGAGATCGAGGAAGAGCGCACCGTGGGCCCGGCGCTCGGCGCCGATTCGATCGCGCGCGGGCGGGACGCCTCGATTCTGGGCTTCTCGCTGATCCTCGTTTTCGTCGTGCTCTACTACCGGGTGTCGGGCCTGTATGCCGGCGTTGCCCTGATGGCCAACCTCGTGCTCCTGATCGGGGTCATGTCGCTCTTCCATGCCACGCTCACGCTTCCGGGTCTGGCCGGTGTGGTGCTGACCGTGGGCATGGCGGTCGACGCCAACGTGATCATCTTCGAGCGCATCCGAGAGGAATTGCGAGCGGGCAAGGCGCCGCGCCCCGCAATCAAGACGGGCTTCGACAAGGCGCTCTGGACGATCCTGGATGCCAATATTACGACCCTGATTACGGCCCTCGTGCTCTACGAATTCGGCACCGGGCCGATCAAGGGCTTTGCGGTCACGCTGTCGATCGGCGTCGTCACGAGCGTATTCGCAGCGTTGGTCATTACCCGGGCGCTCTACGACCTGTACCCCGGCGTACGGCCGGTCGAGACGGTTTCGATCTAGGGAGGAGACGGTGCCCTTCGAGCTGGTTCCTGCGGGAACAAACATCGACTTCATTGGCAAGCGGCGCATCGCCGCGGTGTTTTCGATCGCCGTGCTTTTGGCGTCTGCGGTTGCCATTCAGGTCCGCGGTGTCCGCCTGGGCATCGACTTTGCCGGGGGCACCGAGGTCCAGGTGCGGTTCGAAGGCGAAGCCGCCGCTACCGAGGGGCGCATCCGCGAGGTGGTGGCCGGGTGCGGGCTGGAAGACGCCAGTGTGGTCCGGTTTGGCGACGCCGATGCCTTTTTGTTGAAATTTCCTGCGGCTTCCCAGGAACTCGTGGACGGGGCGCTGGCGAGCGAGACCTGTCCGATCGGGCGCGCGGATCGCCAGGCCCTGGAGGAGTTCCGCAGCGGGAAACCCGAAGATGCCGACCTCACCGGGCAGATCGTGAACGTCCTGTCCCATGCCCTGGGCAATTCGGTGGGACCCCTGGTGGTGGACCGCGTCGAGTTCGTCGGGCCCCGCGTTGGCGGCGAACTGCGCCGGGACGGGATCTACTCCCTCCTCATCGCCTCGCTTCTCATCCTCGCCTACGTCAGCTTCCGCTTCAGCACGCGCTTCGCCCCAGGCGCCATCGTGGCCCTGGTGCACGACGTCGGGATCACGGCTGGCGTCTTCGTCATCCTGGGCCTGGAGTTCGACCTCAAGGTCCTCGCCGCGCTGCTGGCCATCATCGGCTACAGCTTGAACGACACCATCATCATCTACGACCGCATCCGCGAGAACATGGAACGGCGGACGAAGCACGACCTCGAGGACGTGCTCAACCGGAGCGTGAACCAGACGCTCTCGCGCACCGTGCTCACCTCGGGCACGACGATGGCGGCGGTCCTGGCGCTGCTCTTCGTTGGCGGTCCCGTCCTGCGGCCCTTTGCCCTCGCGATGACGATCGGCATCATCGTCGGGACCTACTCGTCGATCTACATCGCCGCGCCGACGCTGCTCTGGCTCGAGCGTCGCTTCGGCGACGCGAGCTGAAGTCCGCTAGGCGGTCTGGCGCACCGGGGGCACGCCGTCGCTGCCGGCCGTTTTCGGCGCAGCGGGGCTGGCGCCGCCTTCCTGTTGGCTCATGTGGATGGAGCCGTTGATCACGGCCCCTTCGGCTACGACGAGACGCGGTGCGGTGACGTCGCCGTCGACGACGCCCGTGGCCTGGATCTCGATGCGTTCGAGCCCCTTCACATTGCCCGAGACGTGCCCGATCACCACCACGTGCTTCGCCTTGATCTCGGCGTGAACGACACCGTTGGCGCCGATGGTGAGTTGGTTGTTCGGCAGGTCGACCTTGCCGTCGACCTTGCCCTCGACCGAGATGTCTTCGTTGCCCG
>JAYZFQ010000034.1:0-9395 GCA_036336695.1 Myxococcota bacterium | reverse complement strand
AGTCCGAAGCCGATCAGCGGATCGGGGAGCGCCAGGCGGCGGCGCTCCTGGTCGAGCACCTTGGCCTCGGCAGAGGAGAGTCCGCCCCCGCCGTACTCCCGCGGCCACTGGGGCGCCGTGAACCCCTTCTCGCTGCAGCGGTCGAGCCAATCCTTCATCTGCGGCGGATCGAAGACGGCGCGGCGCCCCCCCCAGGTGCCACCGCTCTCGCCGTCGATCTCGAGCCCGCGGATTTCCGCCGGCGCGTTCGCCTCGAGCCAGTCGGCAACTTCGGCCCGGAAGCTCTCGAGATCGGCCATTGGGGGGCCCTCCGTTTCTGACCGCTCGCCAGTGTAGCGTGGAGACCCGATCCCCCGCAGGGATTCCCAGGGGCTGCGCTAGGCTCGACCGCCATGCAACTCGTCCTCGCCGACGCACGCGGCTTTTGCGCCGGGGTGGACCGCGCCATCGAAATCGTCGAGCGGGCCCTCGCCCGCTTCGGACCGCCGGTCTACGTGCGTCACGAGATCGTCCACAACCAACACGTCGTCGAGGAACTGCGCCGCGCCGGAGCCGTGTTCATCGAAGACCCGGCGGACGTCCCCGAGGACGCCATCCTGGTCTTCAGCGCCCACGGTGTGTCCCCGGCGATCGTCGCTGCCGCCGAGGGGCGGGATCTCCGAATCATTGACGCCACCTGCCCCCTGGTGACCAAGGTCCACAAGCAGGCCCGCCGGTTCGCCCGCCAGGACCACGAGATCATCATGGTTGGACATGCGGGGCATGTCGAAGTCGAAGGCACCATGGGCCAGGCTCCCGAACGCATGCACCTGGTCGAAAACGTCGCGGACGTCGCAGCCCTGGAGGTCGCCGACCCTGAACGCCTCGCCTGCGTGACCCAGACCACCCTGTCCGTGGATGACACGCGCGAAGTTCTCGAGGCGCTCCGAACGCGGTTTCCCGCGATCCAACTGCCGAAGAGCGACGACATCTGCTACGCGACCCAGAACCGCCAGGACGCCATCAAGCGACTCGCCGAGGACGCCGACGTGGTGCTGGTGATCGGGTCCCCCGCTTCGTCGAACAGCAACCGCCTGGTCGAGGTGGCCCGGAAATGCGGCGCCGACGCCCACCTGATCCAGGACGCGAGCGAACTCGACGCCACCCGGCTCGCAGGTGCCGAGCAGGTCGCCGTGACCGCCGGCGCATCGACCCCGGAACTCCTGGTCCAGGGCGTGGTGGAACGGGTGCGCGAACTTTCGCCCGGGGTCCAGGTCGACAGCCCGGCAGAACTCGATGAGGGCATGACCTTCCCCCTGCCGCCCCTCCTGCGCTGAGACGCGGTGCCCCAACCGCCTCCCGGAGAACCGTCCGAGCTCGACCCGGAAGGCGCCCCGGCGCTGCCCGCCGGGAGCCTTGCGGCGGTTGCCGAACCGGAACCCGAGGCCGACCCGAGCCGGCACGCGTCGTACCGGGAGATCGGCAGGCTCTCCTGGCCGGTCATGGTTTCGCTCGGGCTCGCAAACCTCGTCGGGCTGGTGGACATCGCGATGGTGGGCCGGCTCGGCCCCGACGCGACCGCAGCCGTCGGCTACGCGACCCAGTTCCACTTCCTCTCCCAATCGGTGCTTTTCGCGGTCGGCTTCGCCTGCACCGCCCTGATGTCCCGCGCCATCGGCGCCGGCAACCGCCTCCGCGCCCGGGGCGCCTTCGCGGCGTCCCTGCTGGTTTCGTTCGGCTCTGCCCTGGCGATCATCGCTTTCGTCCTCGCCCCCGGCGCGGCCTGGCTGCGTCTCCTCGGCGCCGATCCCGCCGTCGCGACCCTCACCCTGCCCTACCTCCAGCTCGTCATCGGCTCCACCCTCTTTCTCTCCGTGGCCATGACCTTCGAGTTCGGCATGCGCGCGAACCGCGATACCCGGACCCCGCTGCGCATCGCGGCGGTCGTGGCAGCGGTGAAGATCGCGCTCAACGCAGTGTTGATCTTCGGGGAGGCGGGCTTCCCGCGCCTCGAACTCGTCGGGGCGGGAATCGCGACGGTCGTCTCCCAGGTCGTCGGCCTTGCCCTGTTCTGGCTCGTCGCCGCGCGCGCGCCGCGGGAAGGCATGCTGAGGCCCGCCTGGCAGGCCGCGCGCCCCATCGTGGCCGACGTCGTCCGACTCGCGCTTCCCGGCCTCGGCGAACGCCTGGCCATGAACCTGGCGCTGCTGGTCTACTTCCGCGTACTCGCCGAATACGGCACGGACGCCGTTGCCGCCTACACCGTCGGAATTCGCATTCTCTCCTTCTCCTGGCTGCCCGGAAGCGGCTTTGGGATCGCCAGCGCCACCCTGGTGGGCCAGGCCCTGGGCGCCGGACGCCCGGATGCCGCCGTGCGCGCCGGATGGCGCACGACGCGGCTCGCGCTCGGCGTCGCCCTGGCCCTCGGCCTCGCCGGCGTGTTCCAGCGGGACCCGCTGGCTCACCTGTTCGTGAGCGACCCGGGGACCCTGCGGGCCCTCGAACCCTTCCTGCTCTGCCTCGCCGTGACCCAGCCGTTTCTCCAGGTGCAGTTCACCCTGGGCGGCGTGCACCGGGGTGCCGGCGACACCCTGACCCCGTTCTACGCCGCCGTGGCGGGCAACTGGCTCCTGCGGGTCCCCCTCGCGTGCCTGTTCGTATGGGTGTGGAAACTCGACCTTGTCTGGGTCTGGTACGCGATTCTCGTCGACCACGCGGTCCGCACCGCGTGGTTGGCCGTTTCTTTCCGTCGCCGCGCCTGGACTAGGTCGCTACGCGGGTAACGAGGCCATCGTCGGCAACATCGACCGTGACCCGGCCCCCTCCCGAGAGCGCTCCGAAAAGTACGTCGTCGGCGAGACGATCCTTGAGCTCGGTCTCGATCACCCGGGCGAGCGGACGGGCGCCGAAGTCGCGGTCGTAGCCCTTCTCGGCGAGCCAGCGGCGTGCCGCATCGGTCAGCTCCAGGGCGATCTTGCGCTCGGCGAGTTGGTCCCGGAGTTCGGCGACGAACTTGTCGACCACCCGCCCCATCACGTCGGGCGTCAGGTTGGAGAAACGCACGGTGTCGTCCAACCGGTTCCGGAATTCGGGGCTGAACAGTCGCTCGACTTCCCGCATCCCATCGCTCCGACTCCCGCCACCGAAACCGATCGCCTTCTCCGCCATTTCGCGGGCCCCGACGTTGGAGGTCATCACGAGCACCACGTGGCGGAAGTCCGCCTCGCGGCCCTGGCTATCGGTGAGCGTGGCCCGGTCCATGACCTGGAGGAGGATGTCGAACAGGTCCGCATGCGCCTTCTCGATCTCATCCAGGAGCAGTACGGCGTGGGGCTGCTTGCGGATCGCTTCGACGAGTTGCCCCCCCTGGTCGTAGCCGACATACCCGGGCGGGGCTCCGATCAGGCGTGCCACCGCGTGCTTTTCCATGTACTCGCTCATGTCGAAGCGCAGGAACGGAACCCCGAGCGTCGCCGCGAGTTGCTTGGAGAGCTCCGTCTTGCCCACCCCCGTCGGCCCCACGAACAGCAGCGATGCAATCGGCTTTTCCCGGCCCCCGAGCCCTGCCCGGGAACGCTTCACGGCACGCACCACGGTTTTGACGGCGGTGTCCTGGCCGAAAACCACGCGCTTGAGGTCTCCCTCGAGTTGCCCCAGGCGATCTCGATCGGAACTCGTCGCACGGGCCGACGGAACGTTGGCCATCCGCGCGACGACGTCCTCGACATCCCGGACCCCCACGGTCTTTCGCTTCTTGGCCCCCGGACGCAGGCGCACGGCAGCACCCGCTTCGTCCATGACGTCGATGGCCTTGTCCGGGAGAAAACGGTCGTTCAGGTGGCGCGCCGACAGGTCCACGGCGGCCTTGAGAGCGGGCTGGGTGTAGCGAACCCCGTGGTGGTCGGCGTACCGCGGCGCCAGCCCCTGGAGGATGCGCGTCGCCTCCTCCGTGGTGGGTTCGACGACGTCGACGCGCTGGAAGCGACGGGCCAGGGCGCGATCACGCTCGAAGTGCCGGTACTCCTGGTACGTCGTCGACCCCATGCAACGCAACTCGCCGGTCTGGAGCAGGGGCTTCAGCATGTTCGAGGCATCGACCGTCCCGCCCTGGGCCGAACCGGCGCCCAGCACCGTGTGGATTTCGTCGATGAAGACAATGGGGTGCGGCCGCGCCTGCACGGCATCTACGAGGGCCTTGAACCGGGCCTCGAAGTCGCCGCGGTAGCGGGTTCCTGCCAGCAGGGCACCGATGTCCAGCGCAAAGATTTCCGTATCCGCCATGTCTTCGGTCACTCGCCCCTCGTGGATCCGGAGCGCCAAGCCCTCGGCGAGCGCCGTCTTCCCCACACCGGCCTCACCGACGAGAATGGGGTTGTTCTTCCGCCGCCGCGCAAGCACGTGGACGATGCGATCCAGTTCGCGACCCCGGCCGATCAGCGGATCGAGCCGCCCCTCGGCAGCGCGCTGGGTGAGCGGGGTACAGAAGGCCGCCAGGGGATCGGCGGGAACCTCTCCCGGCTCGCCGCTGCCCCGCTCGAAACCCGCCGGCGCAGGCTCGGCGTCTCCGCCCGGAGACGTTCCACCCGTGAGCTTCGAGATGCCGTGGGCGACGTATTGCAGGACGTCGAGCCGGGTGACCCCCTGGGAGCGCAAGAGCGTGACCGCATAGGAGTCCGGCTCCTGGAAGATCGAAGCGAGGAGGTCCCCGGCCTCGACCTCTTCCTTTTCGGCGCCCTCACAATGGGCCACCGCACCCTGGAGCACACGGTGGAAGGCCAGGGTCTGCTGCGCTTCGAAGGGCTCGTCCCCGGGAACTTCCTCGACGTCGTCACCGAAGAAGCGCTCGAGCGCGAGCTTCAGCCGCTCCACGTTTCCACCGGCGTGGGAGAGGATCTCGGCACCCGCGTCGTCGTGGAGAAGCGCATACAGCAGGTGCTCCACGGTCACGTAGGCATGCCTTCGAGCCACCGCCTCGCGAAAAGCCGCCTGGAGGGTCAACTGGATCTCGCGCGAGAGGCGACTCATTCCTTCTCCACGCCCGCCCGCAGGGGATAGCCCCGCCGTTCTGCTGCCCCGTGCACCTGGGCCACCTTGGTTTCGGCGACGTCCAGCAGGAAGACGCCGGCAATCCCCAGCCCGGTCTTGTGAATCGCCAGCATGATGGCCGTTGCCTCCGAGGGACCCTTTCCGAAGATCTGTTCGAGCACTGCGACCACGAACTCCATGGGAGTGTAGTCGTCGTTGTAGAGGATCACCTTGTAACGCGGGGGCCGGACCACCTTTTTGCGCGTTGCCGTCGCAACGCCCCCCTCGTGTCTCGGATCTCCCTGCGGCGGCTCTCCCTGCCCCGGCTCGTCGGGCCTGTTCGCCATGGCCGGAAAGATAGCGACAGGGGTTAGACTGGGGCGATGTCCGAGCTGGAACTCGTCCCGGGCGTCTCCTCCCTGCCGCCCGACGAGTGGAACGCCCTCGTCGGCAACGAATCGCCCTTTCTCGAGTGGGAGTGGCTCGCCTCCCTCGAGGACGCCGGCTGCGTCGGTCCCGAGACCGGCTGGCAAGCCCAGCCCCTCGTCGCCCGGGAGAACGGGCGGCTGGTGGCGGCGTGCCCCGTCTACGTCAAGGCACACTCCGAGGGCGAGTTCGTCTTCGACTGGGCCTGGGCCGACGCTGCCGAACGGGCGGGCATCCGCTACTACCCGAAACTGCTGGTCGGGGTTCCGTTTACGCCGGTCGGTGGCACACGGTTCCTGGTGGCCCCCGGCCAGGACCGGCGCGCCTGGAGCGAACGGCTCGCCACCGCGCTGCGCGACGTGTGCCTGCAAAACGAACTCTCCGGCGTTCACGTGAACTTCTGCAGGGAGACGGAACTGGACAACCCCGACGAGAACGGGTTCCAGCAACGCGTGGGAGTCCAGTACCACTGGCACAATCGCGGCTACGGGTCTTTCGACGACTGGCTCGGCGCATTCCGGAGCAAGCGACGCAACCAGATCCGCAGGGAGCGCCGCGCGCTCGAAGCAGCCGGCGTCCGGATCGAGGTGCTCGCCGGGGAGGCGATCGGAGACGAGTGGTTCGATCCCCTCTTCCGCTGCTACCTCGCGACGATCGGCGCCCGGCCCTGGGGGCGACAGTACCTGAACCGGCGCTTCTTCGACCTCCTCGCCGAACGCTTCCGACATCGGCTCTGCTTCGTCGTGGCGCGCCGGGGGAACGAGATTCTGGCGGGCACGACCAACGTCGTGAAGGGCGACACGTTCTACGGCCGCTACTGGGGCGCGCTCCAGCCCCTGCGCCACCTCCACTTCAACGTCTGCTACTACGCTCCCGTCGAGTGGTGCATCGAACGGAACCTGCGCCGCATCGAACCCGGCGCCGGGGGAGACTACAAGTGGCTCCGCGGCTTCGACGCCACACCCACCTTCAGCCTGCACTTCCTGGCCGATCAGCGACTCGCAGGAGCCGTCGCGCGTTTTCTCGACGCCGAGCGCTCCGAGGCCCGAGCCGTCATCGCCGAACTCGAACGGGCAAGCCCGGTGCGCCGAACGCTTCGTGGAGAAAACGAATGACCCGGCCCGACAGACGCCGCGCCACCCTTCGGAAGACACAACGGACACTTCGTCGCTGCGCGCTCGTCGTCGCGTTCCTGCTCGCGGCAGACGCCACGGCGTTCGACGAAGCCCTCTACGCGACGCTGTTGAGCCGCCACACGCGCTCCGTGGACGACGTTGCCGGAACCCGGGTGGACTACGCCGGGCTCGCCCAGTCGGCGGACTGGAAACGCCTGGTCGCGGGGCTGGAGGGCGTGGACCGGGCTGCCCTCGGACAGGCGAACCGAAAGCTCGCCTTCTGGATCAACGCGTACAACGTACTCGCCATCGACCTGGTCGTGCGCCACTACCCCGTCGAGAGCATCCGCGATATCGGCGGGTTCCTCACCCCGGTCTGGAAGGTCGAGGCAGGCCGCATCGGGGGCCGCCCCTTCACACTCCACGAAATCGAGCACGAAATCCTGCGACCCATGGGGGATCCGCGGATCCACGCGGCCCTCGTCTGTGCCTCGACTTCCTGCCCGTCCCTCCGGCGCTCGCCCTACACCGCAGGGCAGATCTCGACCCAACTCGACGAGGCGACCCGCCAGTTCCTCGCCGATCGCCGCAAGGGGCTCGCAGTCGATCCCAAGCGGCGAAGGGTGCGCCTCTCCCGCATCTTCGACTGGTTCGAAGACGACTTCGCCGCCCAGGGCGGGCCCCTGGGCTTTGCCGCGCGATACGCGCCCAGGGACGAGCGCCCGTGGCTCGCGCCGCCCGCCGCAGGCCTCCGCGTCGAATACTTCGCGTATGACTGGGCGCTGAACGACCTGGGGAACCGCTGAGCTAGAGTCCGGCGATGGAAAACCGCCGCGATGCCGGTCTCGACGGCCAGACGGCAGTCGTCACCGGCGGGGCCTCCGGAATCGGGCGTGCCGCCGCCACCCTACTGGATGCAGCCGGCGCCCACGTCGTCATCGTGGACCTGAACGCGCCCGACGGGCCGGGTGAGTTCATTCGGACCGACCTCGCGGACGACGCTTCGGTCGAGGCGTGCGCAAGCCAGGTTCTCGAGCGCGCTGGAGCCCCCGGCGTGCTGGTCAACGCGGCGGGCTGGGACGAAATCCGCCCCTTCGTCGACAGCGACTTCCCATTCATCGAGCGGATCGTCCGCGTCAACCTGCTGGGCTGCATGAAGGTCACGCGCTGCTTCCTCCCCGCCATGATCGAAGCGGGGCGCGGCAAGATCGTGAACGTCGCGAGCGACGCGGGCCGGGTCGGCTCGAGCGGAGAAACGGCCTACGCCGGCGCCAAGGGCGGGATCATCGCCTTCACCAAGTCGGTGGCTCGGGAAACCGCGCGTGTGCCCCTACACGTGAACTGCGTGTGCCCGGGCCCCACCGATACGCCCCTCTACGCCTCCCTGCCCGAAAAGCTCCGCGGGGCGCTGGAACGCGCCATTCCGTTCCGGCGCCTGGCACGCCCGGAAGAGGTGGCGGAGGCGATCTTCTTCTTCGCAAGCCCGCGCTCGGACTTCGTCACGGGCCAGGTGTTGAGCGTGAGTGGCGGCCTCACGATGGCGGGGTGAGATGCAGTACGAGGACATCCGATACGAAGTCGAAGCCCCCAACGCAATCATCACGATCGACCGGCCCGAACGCCTGAACGCCTTCCGGGGACGGACCGTCGGTGAACTCCTGGAGGCATTCAAGTGCGCCTGGGCCGACTCCGAGGTCGCATGCGTGATCCTCACGGGGGCCGGAGACCGCGCGTTCTGCGCCGGCGGCGACCAGAAGGCCTACGCGGAGAGCGGCAACTACGGCACGAGTGAAAACGGGCTCTGGGAGCTCGAGGAGCTCCAGCAGGCGATCCGCAACATCCCGAAGCCGGTCATCGCAGCCGTGAACGGCATTGCGATCGGCGGTGGACACGTGCTCCAGGTGATCTGCGACGTGACAATCGCCGCCGAACACGCCCGCTTCGGCCAGGCCGGCCCCCGTGTGGCCTCCTTCGACGCGGGGTTCGGAACCGCCTACCTCGCCCGCATCGTGGGAGAGAAGCGGGCCCGGGAGATCTGGTTCTTCTGCCGGCAATACGATGCCGAGACGGCACTCGAATGGGGACTGATCAACAAGATCGTGCCGCGCGAACGGCTGCTCGACGAAGCCAGGTCGTGGGGACGGGACGCCGCCGCCCTGTCTCCAACAGCGATCCGCTTCCTCAAGGCGGCCTTCAATGCGGATACGGACCACGTTGCGGGTCAGGGGAGGCTGTCCTTCGCTGGTCTCGACGCTTTCGCCGAGAGCGCCGAGGCTGCAGAGGGGCACGAGGCGTTCGCTGAAAAACGCGACCCCGATTTCTCGCGGTTTCGCTGAGCGGAGGCCGCTGACACAGCCCTCGCTGCCTGGGTGCCCTCAAGAACGCAAAACGCCCCGGGTTCCGAAGGGGAACCCGGGGCGTCTTGATTTTCGCCGTGCTTTGGCGAAGGCAGCGCAGACCTAGCGGTTGCGGCGCCTTCCTGCGAGCACGAGACCCACGATGCCAAGACCCAGGAGCGAAGCCGTTCCGGGCTCGGGAATCGCGTTGATGACCACGGCGCTATTGATGGCCAGCCCCAGTGTCGTCGGGGTCGCATTCGTTGCACCGTCGATTCCAGACCTAAGGAAGTTCTGGATGTTGCTCGTACCAGCCGCCAAACTCGTGAGGTTGAAGCTGATCGAACCGATCGTGTAGGTGCCAGCCGGGATGTTGGTCGTCGAAAGACCACCGAAGCTGCCGATCGCCGTGTCGCAGTTAGTCAGCGTACAGTCAGCGATACTTGCGGGGTTGGGCGTCACCGGACCGAAGGTCGACACACTACCCAGCACGAAAGCCTTGCCCGGGATCGCC
>JAYZFQ010000033.1:0-12296 GCA_036336695.1 Myxococcota bacterium | reverse complement strand
TGGAGTATCGAGGTGTTCTTCGCGGGCTTTGCGCGGGTCAAGCGGCATTTCCGCAAGCTCGAGGTCGTGTCCGGGGTCATCCTGGTCGGTGTCGGTCTGCTGCTGGTGACGGATCGTCTGACCTGGCTCAACACGCGCTTCGCCTTCATGAATGACTGGATCACTGCAGCCGAGCGTGCGCTCCAATGAGGTGACTGTGGCCAGCCGAGCGTGCGCTCCAATGAGGTGGCTGTGGCTGTTCGTCGCAGTGGGGGCACTGGCCTGTGGGGCTCCCGAACCGACTGGGGAGGGAGGGGCAGCGCCGGATGCGGAACGCACCGACGCGCCGCGCACACCCGCACCCGATTTTGCGCTGCCGGATCTTTCGGGGACCCCGGTGAAACTCGCCGATTTCCGCGGTCGCACTGTGGTCCTCGACTTCTGGGCCACGTGGTGTCCGCCGTGCATCTACCAGATTCCGGTGCTGAACCAACTCCAGGCCGCCCACGCGGATGCCGGGGATCTCGCCGTGATTGGCGTATCGGTGGACGTCGACGGCGTCGAGGTCGTCGGACCCTTCGTGGAAGAGCACGGTGTCGAGTACACGATCGTGCTCGGCGACGAGGACCTGGCGCGCGAGTTCGGCGCCCAGGGGTTTCCCGCGATGGCGGTGGTTTCCCCCGACGGGACGATCGACTCGATGCACCACGGCGTGGTCGATTACGACGACCTCGAAGAGCTTGTCGCCACAGCGGCCCAGCAGCGGGCCAGCGGCCCGGACTCAAGCCGCTAGGGCGGGCAGTCGAAAACCCCTGCGGGGGTGCGTGTGGGGCGCAGGGAAGACACGGGGCCGCAGGGTCAAGGCGGATACGAGCGCTCTCTCGAACCGGGGGAAGCGGTATTCGACCAGGGTGATCCGGGGGATCACCTGTACGTGATTCGAGCCGGGGAGATCGAACTGGTTCGCGAAGGCGACCGTGGGGAGCGCACGGTGGCGCGCCTCGGTCCCGGTGATTTCTTTGGAGAGCTTTCGCTCGTGGCGGGGCAGCCCTACAGCACCCGGGCGCTTGCTGTGTCGGCGACGCGGGTCCTCGCCCTCGACCGGGAGACGCTCGAGGCCCTCTGCGTGGATCAACCGGAAATCGCGATCCGGATGGTGCGTGTGCTCGTGTCGCGGCTGATCGAGGCGGAGCGGCGCTTGGCGCTCCTGGGCGCCGACGATCTTCTGGGTCCCGTGGTGCGAGCCCTGGTCCGCCAGGCCGAGCCCGTTTCCCGGGATGCCGGCGCGGGTTTCCGCGTGGTGACGACGCTCCGCCGACTCGCGGATACGGTGGGTCTTTCGATGCTCGAAACCCACCGGGCGTTGCAACAGCTCTTCGACCGGACGCTCGTGCACCTCGTGGAAGACGGCCTGCGAGTTCCCGACCTGGAAGCGCTTTCGGCCTGCCTCGACGCCTCGGAACCGGGGTCGCTGGCCTGCTTCGAGGCCTCGGAGTAGACGGACCGCGCCCCCACGGGTACCGTTCGCGCCCGGGGGATGTGGCGCTTGCGCACACTCGCGGTCCTCGGATTCGCGCTCGCTTTCTGTGCAGCTCTTCCTGCCAGCAGCGATGCGCCGGGCGGGTCGGGGAGCGGCGCGCTCTTCGCCCCGCCCAGTGACACGGAGCCCTTCCAACTCGAGTCGGAGTCGCTCGAGTACGAGTCGAAACGCAAGCTCTACGTTGCGCGCGGCGGTCCGGACGGGCAGGTGCTGCTCCGCCAGGGCAATCGCGCCCTGCGCGCGGACTGGGTGGCGTACAGCCGCACGACGGGCCGTGCGGTGGCCAGCGGCAACGTGCGCTTCACCGATGGGACGGACACGCTGCGGACCGAGTTCGTCGAGTTCGACATCGCCACCCTGGAGGGGGTGCTCTTCGATGCCGAGTTCGTGGGTCAGAGCACTCCACTGGAATTGCACGGCGGGGAGATCCGGAAGACGGGGCGGGACACCTACCTCTTCAAGCGGGGTCGTTTCACGGCGTGCCGCTGCCCCGATCCCGAATCCCGAGAGCCCTGGGAAGTTCGCGCCGAGTCGGCGGATCTCGAGGTTGAGGGCTACGGAACCGCACGGAACACGACGCTGGAAGTCCTCGGCGTTCCCGTCGTATGGCTTCCGTGGATGATGTACCCACTGAAGACGGAGCGGCAGTCGGGCCTGTTGTTTCCGCAGTTCGGGATTTCCCAGCGCAACGGGGTGGACATCGGCCTCCCGATCTTCATCGCGGCGGGCGACCCGGTGAACCTCACGTTGACGCCTCGGTGGCTGCAGAAGCGCGGTCCGAAGGGCGACCTCGAAATCGACTACGTCGCCGGCGAGCGCTCGGGCGGTGCGTTCTTCGGTTCCGGGCTCCACGACCAGGACGTGGAGCCGGACAGCCTCGAGACGCCCTTCGGCAAAGGGCGCTGGGGGACCACGGGCACCCACGATGTGTTCCTGCCCGAGGACGTTCGCTTTGCCGCCCAGTACGCCTTCGCTTCGGACAACGCCTACCCGAACGATTTCAACGGCCTGGCCGCCTACCGCGTCGATCGCTTCCTCCCCGCCGGAGCCTTTGCTTCGGGAGATCTGGGGCTGTCCGGCGTGGCCGGCGGGCTCGTGGGCGCGCAGTACTTCAACGACCTCCAGAACCCCGACGACACCGACCGGGACCGCTTCCTCTTGAACCGCCTGCCCGAGGCGCGTCTGCACACCCTTGCCGCGGAACTGCCCCTGCTGCGTTGGCTCGTGCCTTCCCTCGACGTCCGGTACGCGTGGTTCCAGCAGGAGGAACTGCCCGAGCGTGCCTATAGCGATACGTTGCTCGTCACGGACAACGGGCGGTTCCTGGACACGGGTGTGGACGGTTTGCCGACTTGTGTGAACGGTCCGACGACGGCCGCCGGGTGCGGCGCGAACGTCGACGTCGAGCAGGGCCGGAACGGGGCGGGTTCCTCGGCCGCGGTTCCCGACCCCGACTTCGACAATTTCGCTGCAGTCACGAATCCGGGGGGAACCGAGGGCGATGGGATCTTCCAGGAGGGCGAACTGTTGGCCGACAGCGGGCAGCGGGTGCTGTTTCACCCGCGGGTGGCGCTTCCCCTGCGCATTGCAGACGTCGTCGAGTTCACGCCCGAGATCGGTTGGCAGGAGACGCTCTACCAGAGCGATTTCTTCGGCCGCAAGCGCCGCGGGTTTCTCACCGGCCGCATGGATCTTTCGACCCGCTTCCGCGGCCGCCTGGGCGATGCTGTCCACCTCGTCGAACCCCAGGTCGGGTGGGCCTGGGTGGATGCGCCAAACCAGGCGGGGAATCCCCTCTACGTTCCGGCACCGGAAGTGCCCCAGAACCGCCTGCGCGAACTCGACCTGGACAACGTGACGCGCAACTGGGCGGACCGGATTCCGAAGTATCAAGCGGTCACGCTCGGGGTGGCGAACCGGTTCTACGTCCCGGGGACGGGACCGGGCGAGGCCTCGGTGTTGCTGGCGGACTTCGTGCTCCAGGGGCTTTACGACATCGAGAATTCGAAGTTCGGGGTGTTGTACCTGGACGGCGAGGCGTATCCCTTCCCGGGAACGATCAGCCGGTTCAGCCTCGGCTTCGACCTGGACGACGCCGCGATCACCGAGGGACTGCTCGACGTAAGTTGGACCGATGAGCGGGGCGACGCCTTGTTCGTCGACTACCGGTATGTCCGGGAGATTCCCCAGTTCTTCGAAGCCTTTCCGGAGCAGAATCGTCGCTTCAAGAGGTTCCGCAGGGAGTCCGATGCCATCCACCAGATCACGGCGGGCGCGCGGGTCGCGATTACGCGCCAGTGGTCCGTGAGCTACCGGGTCGGCTACTCCTTCGAAGGGAGCCTGCTGCTCGCGAACACGGGGAGTGTCGACTACGTCTCGTCGTGCGGTTGCTGGTCTGCGGGTGTGGTGATCAGCCAAAGCCGTTCTCGGGGGGCGTCGCTTTCGTTTCGTTACCGCTTCCTCGGGCTGGGCGACACGTCGAACCAGAGCTTGAGGCCGTCGGTCAGTGGGCCGCCCTCGTTGCTTGACGCCTTCGGGGGCGTTTGATAACAACCTGAAACGCAAGGGTTTTTCCCAACCCCGCCGAGGCTCAGGTGTTCTCGCCCTCACAGGATGCGTTCGAGCAGGCTGCGCGAGAGGCGAATCTCGTGCCCGTGGTCCGCGAAGTCGCGGCCGACCTCGATACGCCCTTGTCGCTATTCCGTCGACTCGACGACGGCCACACGAGTTTCCTGTTCGAGTCCGTCGAGGGCGGGGAGCGATGGGCGCGCTTCAGCTTCATCGGGATGGGGGCGCGGGCGATTTTTCGCGCCCGGGGAACCCAGGTCGAATGGACGGAGCGGGGGCACACGGAGACGATCCGCGTCGATGGGGACCCCCTCGAGGTGCTTCGTCAGCGACTCGCCGAACTGCGGGTGGGGACGCCCCAGGGCCTTTCGTTGCCGCCGTTTTCGGGCGGGGCCGTCGGCATGGTGGCCTACGACTGGGTCCGCTTCGTCGAAGATATTCCCGATGACAACCCGGACGAAGCCGGGATGCCTGACCTGTGGTTCGCATTCCCCGAAACCGTGGTGGCGCTGGACAACCATCGGCAGGTCGCGCTTGTCGTGCGTCACGTTCGCGTCGATTCGGGCGAGGATGCCGGCGCCCTGTACCGCGAGGCCTGCCGTGAGATCGACGGGGTCGTGGAGCGGATTCGTGCGCCGCTTGCTCCCGAGCCTGCGCAAGCACCGATCCGGGCGCCCATGGACGTCCGCCGCAGCATGGAGCGAGAGGCCTATCAAGAGGTCGTGAAGCGGGCGAAGGAGTACATCGAGGCGGGGGACATCTTCCAGGTCGTGCTCTCCCAGCAGTACCGGATTCCCTTGCAGGTGGATCCCTTCACGATCTACCGGCACCTGCGGCGGATCAATCCAAGTCCGTACCTCTTCTTCCTGCGCTGCGAGGGCCCGACGCTCATCGGCTCGTCGCCCGAGGTGCAGGTCCGTCTGGAGGGCGACCGCGTGGACTTGCGTCCCATTGCGGGCACCCGTCGTCGCGGCGGGACACCGGAAGAGGACCGCGCCCTCGAGGCGGAGATGCGGGGCGATCCCAAGGAGAACGCCGAGCATCTCATGCTGGTCGACCTCGGCCGCAACGATGTGGGGCGGATTGCCGAGACCGGGAGTGTCGAAGTCACCGAGTACGGCACGGTCGAGCGGTACTCACACCTGATGCACCTGGTGTCGAACGTCCAGGGACGCCTCCGATCCGGACTCGATTGGCTCGATGTTCTGCGCGCGACATTCCCGGCGGGTACGTTGTCCGGGGCTCCGAAGGTGCGAGCGATGGAAATCATCGACGAACTGGAGACGCTGCGGCGCGGCTTTTACGGAGGTTGCGTGGGCTACATCGACTATTCCGGGAACATGGACACGGCGATCGCCATCCGGACTCTGCTGGTCAAGGATGGCAGCCTGTTCCTGCGAACCGGTGCAGGGATCGTGGCCGATTCGGACCCGGCGTTCGAGTTCGAAGAGTGCGAGACGAAATCCCGGGCCCTGGTGCAGGCCATCGATTTGGCGCGCGAGGGGGTCGACTAGGCGACGACGATGCGGCTGCTCATGATCGATAACTACGACTCCTTCACCTACAACCTGGTGCAGTACCTGGGAGAGTTGGGTGCGTCGGTGGACGTCCACCGGAATGACGTTGCGGACGTCGAGACCCTGCTCGATTCGGAGCCCCAGGGCGTGGTGGTTTCGCCGGGTCCGGGCGAGCCCCAGGACGCCGGGATTTCCGTCGACATGGTCCGGGAATGTGCCGCCCGCGGCATTGCCCTGCTCGGGGTGTGCCTCGGGCACCAGGCGATCGGAATGGCCTTTGGCGGCCGCATCGTGCGGGCGCGCTCGATCATGCACGGCAAGGTTTCGCAGATCCGGCACGAGGGGGGCGAACTCTTCGCGGGTGTGTCTTCACCCTTCGAAGCCACGCGGTACCACTCGTTGGTGGTCGACGCATCGGCAGTCCCGGAGAGCCTGCGCGTCACGGCGCGGACCGCGGACGGAGAGATCATGGGTCTCCTGCACGAACACGGCTTTATCGAGGGCGTCCAGTTCCACCCGGAGTCGATTCTCACTGGGGCGGGGAAGACCTTGCTGGGCAACTTCCTCGCGCGGTGCCGGAGCCGCCAGGCGGCATGAGTCTTTCCGAGGCAATTGCCGTCGCCCTCGACGGACGCGAGGTCCCGGCCGCCGTGCTCGAAGCGGCTTTCGGAGAAATCGCATCCGGGGAAGCCTCCCCGGTGCGTATCGCGGCCCTGTTGATCGCACTCCGGAGCAAGGGGGAGACGGCCAAGGAGATCGCGGCGGTGGCGCGGGCGCTTCGTGCCGTGGCCGTGACGGTCCCGAGCCCGCGCCCCGAGGCCGTAGACACCTGCGGCACGGGGGGCGATGGGTCCGGCACGTTCAATATTTCGACCGCCTCGGCCTTCGTCGTGGCCGGGGCGGGGCTTCCGGTGGCGAAACATGGGAACCGTGCCGCCTCGAGCCGGGCAGGTAGTGCCGATGTGCTCGAGGCGCTCGGTGCGGAGATCGATCTTCCTGTCGAGCGATCGGCCGAGATCCTGTCCGAGGTGGGGATTGCTTTCTTCTTTGCGCGTTCGGCTCATCCGGTGATGCGTTACGTCGCGCCCGTCCGGGCAGAACTCGGCGTTCGGACCCTGATGAATTGCCTCGGTCCGCTCCTCAACCCGGTGGGGGTGCGTCGCCAGCTGGTCGGAGTCTACGCCGAGGCACTCGTCGAGCCCCTGGCGAAGGCCTTGGCCGAATTGGGTGCGGAGCGCGCCCTGGTGGTGCACGGGTCGGATGGGATGGACGAGCTGACGACCACGGGGAGCAGCCAGGCGGCCTTCTGCGACGGCGGTGCGGTGCGCCGCTTCGTCGTGGAGCCGGGAAAGCTCGGACTTCCAACGGCGACCTCGGGTGCGCTGCGCGGCGGCGATGCCACGGAGAACGCCGAAATCGTTCGCGCGGTGCTAGACGGGGAGCCGGGAGCGCGACGGGACGTCGTCGTCTTGAACGCCGCTGCGGCACTCTGGGTCGGCGACCGCGTTGGCGATATCGGGGCGGGCATCCTCCGCGCGGCGGAGAGCATCGATTCCGGCGCGGCGCGTGAAAAGCTCGCGGCGATGCTGAAGGCCACGCAAGCGTGACGATTCTCGACGAGATCCTGGATCACAAACGGGCGGAAGTGGCCGAGCTTCGGGAGACCGATGCGTTCCGTGCGCTCGAGGATCGGGCAGTGTCCTGGGCAGATCCGGTTCGCGGGTTTCGCGCGGCCCTGTTGGCCGGGGAATTTCCGCGTGTCATCGCGGAGATCAAGCGCCGTTCGCCGAGCCGCGGAGAGATCCGGCCGGACTTCGATCCGGTCGCTTGCGCGCGGGCCTACCAGGAGGGCGGGGCGGCGGCGCTCTCCGTGCTGACCGATGCGCATTATTTCGGCGGGCATGTGGATTTCCTGGAGGCGGTGCGGAACGCCGTGCCCTTGCCGCTGCTTCGCAAGGATTTCATCGTCGACCCGCTTCAGATCGACGAAGCGCGGGTCTGCGGCGCAGATGCGGTCCTTCTGATCGTGGCCGCGTTTCCGGGTCCGTCGGGAGCGTCCAGGCTCGCCGCGCTTCGGGAGCACGCGGTGGAGCGCTCCCTGGATGTGCTCGTCGAAGTTCACGATGAGGCGGAACTGGAGGTGGCCCTGGAGATCGGGGCGGATCTGGTCGGCGTGAACAATCGTGATCTGCGTACATTCGAGGTCGACCTGGCCGTGACGGAACGTTTGGCGCCGCGGGTGACTCCGGAAACGGTGCTGGTGGCGGAGAGTGGAATCTTCGATGCTGGCGACATAGCGCGGCTCCGGGACTGCGGTGCCCGGGCCTTTCTGGTTGGGGAGTCCCTGATGCGTGAGGCGGATCTCGTCGGGGCGTTGTACCGTCTCCGGGGAACGATGTGAGCGTCCGGGTCAAAATCTGTGGGGTCGTGAACCCCGACGACGCGCGGGCGGCAGTGGATGCCGGTGCTGCGCTGCTGGGGATCAACTTCGTTCCAGGCAGCCCGCGCTGCGTCGACCTGAACACGGCGGAGGCCATCGCGTCCGCTGTAGAGGGCCAAGCAGAGCGCGTAGCCGTTTTCCGGGATGCGCCCCTGGAGAACATCAACCGGGTGCTCCGGCGCGTTGATTTCGAGCGCGTGCAGCTGCACGGAAGCGAGACCGAGGAGGACTGCGAAGACGTCGACCTCCCGGTGATCAAGGCGCTGCGCGGCGCCGATCAGGAGGCGGCGGATGCCTATCCCGGTACCTTGTTGCTGCTCGACAACCCGACGGAGGGGGGCGGTCGCGGCCAGGCCTGGAACTGGGGCGACGCGGCGCCGTTGATCGAGAGCGGCTACGACGTGATCCTGGCCGGCGGCCTCGACCCGAACAACGTGGCGGAGGCCCTTTCGGCCGCCGGAGATCTGCTGCCCTGGGGAGTGGACGTGGCGACCGGCGTCGAGGACGAGGGCTATCGCAAGGACTCGGGAAAGATGGCCGCCTTCGTTGCGGCCGTGCGTGCCTCGGAGAGCGGGGACTGAGCGGGGGCGCTGAGGCCCGGCGGCCCTGCGGGGCGTTTTGCCGGTTAGACGTGCAGCGAGGCGATGAAGTCGCCGACGGCGTCGACGCCGTGTTCTTCGACCACCCGGATCGTCTGGGTTCCGACCACCGCGATGTCCGCCTTGCCCCGGAGCGCGTCGATGTCTTTGCGCTCCTGGACGCCGAACCCGAGGGCGAGCGGCAGCGAAGTCGCGGCGCGACAACGCGCCAGGTAGTTGGCGAGTTCCTTCGAGAAGTCGGTCCGGGTTCCGGTCACGCCTTTGCGCGCCACGCAGTAGACGAATCCGCCCGCGTGCCGATCGATTTCTCGCATCCGGGATTCCGGGGTGTTCGGGGAGTAGATGAAAATCGGATCGAGTCCGGCGTCGCCCATCGCGGAGAGATACGCCCCGGCCTCTTCGGTCGGCAGGTCGGGGACAATCGCGCCGCGGATGCCCGCGGAAGCGAGGGCGGCGGTGAACTCGGGCAATCCGTACCGGTAGAGGATGTTGAAGTAGGACATCACGATGAACGGGATCTCGAATTCGGCGGCGACGTCTTCCGCGAAGCGCAGGCAGCGTGCGACGCTGGCTTCGGATTCGAGCGCGCGTTGGTTCGCGCGCAGGATGACGGGGCCGTCGGCGATGGGCTCGGAAAACGGGATCTGGAGTTCCATCAGATCTACGCCGGCCTCGACCATGGCGCCGACGATTCGGCGGCATGCGTCGAAGCTCGGGTATCCCATGACGATATGGGTCATGAGGAGGAGGTCGCGTTCCTGGAGCCGCTTGCGCAGGTGCGCCTCAAGCATCCCGGTACTCCTCTGCCTTCGCCCGGATGAAGCGCTTCCAGCCGGGGTCGTCGAAGGCGTCGGCCACGGTGAAGATGTCCTTGTCGCCGCGCCCCGACTGGTTGATGACGATCACGTCCTCGGGAGCGAGTTGTGGTGCTTCGCGGAAGGCCTGGGCGAAGGCGTGGGACGACTCCAGCGCCGGGATCAAGCCTTCGAGCCGCATTGCGAGGGCGAGGGCTTCCACGACCTCGGTGTCGGTCGCTGCCTCGAAGCGCACCCGGCCGGTTTCCTTCAGGTTGGCGAGGATCGGCGAGACCCCGACGTAGTCGAGACCGGCAGCGATGCTGTGGGTTCCGCACATTTGGCCATCGTCATCCTGGAGGAAAAAGGTCTTGTAACCCTGGGCAACGCCGACACTGGCATCTGCCGAGGCCAGCCGGGACGCGTGCTCGCCGGTATCGAGACCGCGGCCCCCCGCCTCGACGCCGACCAGTTCGACGCCCTCGTCCTCGAGGAATCCGCTGAACAGACCCATCGCGTTCGAACCGCCGCCAACGCAGGCGTAGACCCGTCGCGGTAGGCCGCCTGACTGCGCGAGTACCTGGCGCCGTGCCTCGTGCCCCACGATGGACTGGAACCAGGTCACCATTGCGGGGAACGGGTGAGGTCCGCAAGCCGTTCCGAGTACGTAGTGGGTGGTGTCCATGTTCGTGACCCAGTCGCGGAAGGCCTCGTTGATGGCGTCCTTGAGGATCCGCGTGCCGTTCGTCACAGGGACGACCTCGGCGCCGAGGCGTTCCATCCAGAACACATTCGGTCGCTGGCGCTCGACGTCGATCTCGCCCATGTAGATCCGGCACTCGAGGCCGAAACGGGCCGCCATGGTCGCGGTGGCGACGCCGTGTTGCCCGGCTCCGGTCTCTGCGATGACACGGCGCTTTCCCATGCGGCGCACCAGGAGTCCCTGTCCGATGACGTTGTTCGCCTTGTGGGCGCCGGTGTGGTTCAGGTCCTCGCGCTTGATGTAGATCCGGGCGCCGCCGAAGTGTCGCGTCAGGTTTTCCGCGAAGGTGAGGGGCGTGGGGCGGCAGGAATAGTTGCCCATGATTGCCTGGTACTCATTCCAGAAGGCGGGGTCGGCGCGCACGGCGTCGAACGCGTCCGTCAGTTCGTCGAAGGTGGCGACGAGGATCTCCGGGATGTACGCGCCCCCGAACGCGCCGTAGTAGCCGCGGTCATGCATCGGGCGAGCCTCCTGTGTCGGGGGACGAAAGGGTCTGGGAGAACACCAGACGATCGGTGCGGCAGTAGAGTTCTGCGAAGATCACATCGCGGGTGTCCCGGAGGTGGAGTCGGCGCCTGACCAGCAGCAGCGGTTCCCGGGCCGAGCAGTCCAGGAGGGACGCCCGCTTGCGTCCGGCACGGATCACGCGGAAGTCCTGTTCCGCGGTGTTGGGCCGGAGGTGGTAGACCTCGTCGATGAGCTGGGACAGGGAACGCCCGGCGAGGGAATGGCGGTCGAGGCCCGGGAAGTGTTCGCAATCCAGGGTCAGCTCTTCGAGAAGGACCGGCTCGCCATCCACGCGGGAAAGGCGGGAGAAGAACCACGCATCGCGACCGGAGAAGGGGTGCTCCGGGTCGGGCGCCACGTGGATGCGGCGGGTCCGCTGCAGCAGCGTGGTGCGCGCCTTTACGCCGCCGCGCGCGAAGGACGAGAGGGTGCCGGCGAGGGAGAGGAGGTCTGCCTGCCCCACCGGTTCCACCACGAAGGTGCCCGATCCCCGCCGCCGTTCGAGGCATTGGCGTCGCACCAGCAGATCGGTCGCCTGCCGGACGGTCGGGCGCCCGATGCGGAAGGTTCGGGCGAGCTCCGGCTCCGATGGGATGCGCGTCCCGGGCGGATATTCCCCGTCGCGGATTCGCCGGAGGAGAACATCGGCGAGCTGGTGGTAGAGGGGCAGGGGAGATCCGGGGTTCAGGGTCGTCGACACGGGGCGTCTCCTCGCAGAGGAGGATGCCCCAATGGCTCAACTTGTCAAGACAACTTGTCAGATTGGCAAAGGGTGGGAAAGAGCGCGGCGACGGCGGCTTCCGTCTCGCTCCGGGAGCCCGAGTTGTCGAGCACGTGGTCGGCGAGGGGCCGCTTGTCCTCGAGGGGCATCTGGGCGGCGACCCGTCGCTCGGCCTCGTCCCGGGAGCAGCCGTCTCGGGCCACCGTACGGTCGATCTGGACGTCCTGCGGGACCCAGACGAGCACCGTGGTGTCGACGCCGAAGACGGCGCGGGTGTCGGCGCCGGCAGCGGCGCCTTCGAACAACAGCGGGATGTCCAAGAGGATCAGCGGCGCATCGCTCGTGCGGGCCTCCTCCAGGCGCGCGGCCATCTCCCGGCGCACGCCCGGGTGCACGATGCGGCCCAGTCGTTCCCGGGCCGCTTCGTCGCGGAAGACGATGTTGCCCAGGGCCTCCCGGTCGAGGCTCCCGTCCTCGCGGACCAGGTGGGTTCCGAAAGCCTGGGCGATTTCATCGACCATGGGCGTGCCGGGGGCCTGGAGTTCGTGGACGATCGCGTCGGCGTCGATCACGACGGCGCCCCGATCCGCTAGCAGGCGAGCGACGCTGCTCTTGCCGGAGCCAATCCCACCGGTGAGGCCCAGCACGGTTGCCATCCGGGGATCATCGCAGCCAACCCGCGCGGACTCAACGGGCCTCCGAAAACGCTGGGTCGCGTAGCCGAGCCGCGGCTCCCGGCACCCCAGCGGATTGCGGGCCTTGGGACGCTCCCCTACAATGCGCGAGCTTTTTCAAGGGGTTAGCGGAGCCCTCGCGGGTCCGCGATGCCACCGGGGTCGGCGCTCTCGACGGGGCCAGACCCAAGCCA
>JAYZFQ010000032.1:0-26005 GCA_036336695.1 Myxococcota bacterium | reverse complement strand
TGTTTAAGTAGTTGTTTTTGCGGGATATTTGATTTGTATGGGGAAGCGAGTCGTTTGTTCGGACGCGCGCGAGAAACGATGTTTTCCGTTCTAATTATTGGGTGGAATATAACCGAGTCGTTTTGGGGATTACGATGGCTGGGAAACGTTTGGCGCGGATCCTGTGGGGAGCCGCATTCCTGCTGTTGGGGTACCACGGGGTGTTTCCGGCGCCCGCTGCGGCGCAGGAGGGGGTCCCGGATGATGTCCTCCTGGGGGACACGCCTCACTCGGCGGATCCCGCAAAGTTTTTCCGGATTACGGCGGCGACCGGTTTCGACTTCACCACGGGCGACTTCGGCACGGACGCCGACAGTGACGCCTGGTATCTGCCTACGTCGGTCAAAGTCGAATGGGACATGTTATTCGCGAAACTAACCGTCCCCTACGTCTTCGTGGATGGCGACGTGGTCGTGATCGACGGCGTGCCCCAGGGTGCCTCGGCATTCACGGGGAAACGCAATGGCATCGGCGACGTCGTCCTGGCGGCCGGAGCCGGTTACTATCCCGTGGAGGGAATGCTTCCTGCCGCGGAGTTGACGGGCAAGGTGAAGTTCGCCACCGCGAACGAAGACAAGGGTCTCGGGACGGGCGAAGTGGACTACTCGATCCAGTTCGACACGTGGAAACCGTTTGGGCCGGTCACGCCGTTCGCAACGGTCGGGTACACCTTCTACGGAGACCCGCCGGACGTGAACCTGAAGAATCGCGCCTACGTGTCGGGCGGAGCGGTCTTGTCCCTCGGGAAGATCGGGGGACCGGTCTTCGATCGCTACTCGGTCGGACTCGTCTACGACTGGGCCCAGTCCTCCATCGGGGGGCGCGGCGATATCCAGGGCCTGTCGCCGTTCGCGACGATCAAGCTGGGACGCCACTTCGCACTCGACCCCTACGCCACGATCGGTCTCACGAGTAGGGCGCCGGACTGGGGGATCGGGATGCAGATCCGCGCGTTCTGGGAGCCCCTTGAGTAACCTGCTCGGGCCCCCGCTGCCGAGCGCTCCGATGGGAGCCAACACGGATGCACCCCCCTCGATCGTTCTTCTTCGCTTTCGCCCTGCTTCTGGGCACGGTTTCCGGTTCCGCGGCTGACGACGTTGTGGTCTCTCCTGGGCCCGGGGACGTTTTCAAGATCAACGGGACCACCGTCGTCGATCCGCTCGGAGAGGTTCCCCCGATCAGCGACCCGCCTGGGATTTGGGTGAGCAAGGGGAGCTCCAAGGCTGGAGCCCTCGTCATCGAAAAGGGGTCGGGAACCCAGGGCAATCTGGTCTGCCTGGGTCTGATCGATTCCTCTGACGGTTTTGCCCTCGACAGTTGCGGCACCACCTTCGATAACAGCGGCTCTCTTCGGACGCCCAACAGCATCCTGATAGACGGCCAGATTCGCTGCCCAATCGCTGCCGATGGCTCCTTTGGTTGTTCGCAGATGCCGTTACAGGTTCCGCAATCGGTGATGTTCGGGATCGGGTCCGACGTGAACGGTCCCGGCATGTACGTGAAGTCGAGTGGTCAGTTCAATTCGTCCCTCATCTTCTTTCAAGATCATGACGACTCTCAGGTCGTGGCGGTCTTCGACGACGACGTCGATGGCGATTCGGGGGCAGAGGGCTTCTCCCTCTGGTTCTGCGACCCGAATGACATCGCCAACTCACCGGCGATCAGTTACGACTGGGATACGGCCTCGGACACCGTGACGGCCAGCAGCGGTACTCCGTTCGCGGCCTTCGAGCCCGGCGATCGGATGGCGGTGATTGGTCCGCCCGGCGGGCTGCCTCGACCTGGAAACAATACGGTCTTCCACGAAGTCGTGAGCGTGGACGGAGGAGGGACTGGTCTCACCGTGAACGCCGTCATGGAAAACCGAACCGGTTCGAGCATGCGGGCGTTTCGCTGTAGCGAACGTATCTACCGCGATACGAGCGGAGGCATCGTCATCCAGGCGAACAGTCAGGCAGCAGACCCGTGCGCATCCAAGCCCGAGGGCTACTCCTTCTATAACGACACCGCAGACTACTATTGCTTCTGCAACGGTGCCGGGGACGACGTGAAGATGCACGACCCCGCAGGAGCGTGTTTCTAGATGTTGCGCGGCTTCTTCCGGCTCCTCGGGGCATTGCCGCTTCTCCTGGGTGCGCCGGTCGGAGCTTGGGCGTCGTTCACGGTAGGCGCCGGGTCCAGCCTGAGTTTTGGGAACGCCGACGTGGATTTTGCCGAGGGCGACCTCCAGGTTGCGGGCACCCTGGAAGCCGGGGCTGGTGTGCTGGACCGCGTGCGGCACGTGACGGTCGATGCCGGCGCGACGCTCGACGCGGGCGCTGCGACGATCCGGGTCTGTGGCAACTGGACCAATTTCGGAAGCTTCGCTCCGGGGACGAGCACCGTCGAGTTCTTCGATGGTTGCGGACTTTCTGGCGCCGAGTTTGCTGGCGACACGACGTTTTCCAGCATCGACATGACAACCGCTACGGGCAAGGAATACCGCTTCACGGCGGGCTCTCAGCAGACTGTCGTGGCATCCCTGGCGCTCCAGGGTGTGCTTGGCAACCGCCTGCTGCTCCGCAGCGACCAGGCCGGGACCGCCGCCTTCTTGCAAGTCCAGGGGACCGGTTCCGGATTTTTCGTGGATGTGGACGACGTCGACGCGAGTTCGGGCAGCACGATCGAGCTCGGTGCGTTTTCCTCGATCGGGTCCAATGCGCCGGGGTGGTCCTCGAGTGGGCCTCCCGGCGTTCCGAGCGCCGGCGTGTCTGCCCTGGGGTTGCTCTTCGTGGGCCTGCTCTGGGCTGGGCGCCGGTCACTCGTCTCTTCGCGCGTCTGACTGCCGCCGTCCCTACTTCCAGGCCTTCTTGTCCTGGAACCAGGACTGGGCATTCTGCCGGATGGTCGGGTTGGCGCCGCGTTTTGCCAGTTCCCCGGCCTGTTTCTTCGAGAGGCGCGGGTCCCGGATGAGTTCGGTCTGGATCGCCGCGTCCCGGCTCTCGATCACCTGCTCGAACAGGTCTGGGCTGACTTCTTCGGCGAGACGCCGGCTCAGGTAGGTGCGGCGGATTCGCGCCTCGTGTCCTCGCACGAACTTGGGGTCGGAGCGCGCGACTCGTTCGAGCTCGGCGAGTCCGAGACGCGGAGAGTCGATCAGTTCCGCCATGGCGGCGCGTGCGCGTTTCGGTTCTGTCTCCGCGGTGACGGCCTCCAGGAACGCGGAAACCTGCGCCGCGCTCAGGGGTTCCTCGCCCGACCGCAGGGCGGCGAGGGCTGCAGCGATCCCCTGCGTTGTGTCCGTCGCCATCGCTCCGGAGCCTAGCGCGGCCTCGGGCCGGGCTGGTTGTCTCTGGGGGAGATGTCCTCTATCAATCGTCCGGGCGCGGCGAATCCGCCCGGTGAGCAGTTCTCAAGCCGTAGGCCCCTGGGGTGGATCCATCCGTTGAGTTCCCGAACGAAGCGTTTCGCAGCGGTCGAATCCGACGGTTCTCCGGACGCGCGCGAACGCGAGGTCCTGCGGTTCTGGGAAGCTGCCGACGTCTACCGGCGCTCCCTGGCGCCGGCGGAAAGCAGCGGGCGGTTCGTGTTCTACGAAGGGCCCCCGACCGCCAACGGGGCGCCCCATCCCGGGCATTGCCTCGGCCGGACCGTCAAGGACATTTTCCCGCGCTACCACGCCATGACGGGACAGGTGGTCGAGCGCCGGGGCGGATGGGATACCCACGGCCTTCCGGTGGAAGTCGAGGTCGCGAAGGAACTCGGAATCCTCGATGGCGGCAAAGAGGCGATCGAGGCCTTCGGGATCGCCGAGTTCAACCGCGCCTGCCTCGGGTCTGTGTTTCGCTACCGGGCGGAATGGGAGGAACTGACGCGTCGGATCGGTTTCTGGATCGATCTCGACGCGGCGTATGCGACCTACCGCAAGACGTATGTCGAAAGTGTCTGGTGGGCGCTCAAGGTGCTGTTCGACAAGGGACTGCTCTACCGCGGGCGGAAGGTGGTCTGGTGGTGGCCCCAGGGCGGTACCGCGCTTTCGGCAGGAGAGGTGGCCGAGGGGTACCGCGACGTGCAGGACCCGTCGATCCTGGTTCGTCTGCCGCTTTGCGACGACGCCCTGGCGCAACTCGGGCTCGATCGGCCGGCGAGCCTGCTGGTCTGGACCACCACGCCCTGGACCCTGCCGAGCAACTGCGCCGCCTGCGTGCGCCCCGGGGAGACTTACGCCGTTGCACCGCCGACGCCCGATGCCGAGGAGGACGTCATCGTCGCAACCTCGCGCCTGGCGGATGTACTGGGCGAAGACGCCACGGCGTCCCGAACGCTGCTGGCAGCAGAACTCGAGGGCTGTCGTTACCGGCCCTGCTTCGAGGCGGGAGACGCGAGCCACGAGGGGGGACGCTGGCGAGTCGTCGCGGATGAATTCGTCGAAATGGACTCCGGGACCGGAATCGTTCACATGGCGCCAGCCTTCGGCGAAGACGACTACCGCGTCTGTGAGTCGACGCAGGTTCCCTTCGTCTGCGTATTGAACGAGGATGGGACCTTTCCCGAAGCTTTCGGGGAATCCGATCCGAGGACCGGAGAAGCCCTGGCCGGGCGGTTCTGCAAGGACGCCGATGCGGCGTTGATCCGGTTGTTGAAGGAGCGCGGACTCCTCTTCTCCCAGTCGACGCTCCAGCACAGCTACCCGTTCTGCCCGCGCGCCCCTTCTGACGCGCTGATCCAGTTCGCCCGGGAAAGCTGGTTCATCCGAACCTCGGGTTTGCGCGACGAGTTTCTCGACAACAACGCGGGGATCCGCTGGAAGCCCGAACACGTCCGCGATGGCCGATTCGGGGATTTCCTGCGCGGCAACGTCGACTGGGCGATTTCGCGAGAACGCTACTGGGGAACGCCGCTCCCCGTCTGGGTCTGTGAGCGGACCGGAGAGACCGAGTGCCTGGCCTCGATGGCCGAACTCCTGGCGAAGCCCGGGGTCGAGGGGGCCGAGGAATGGGCCGCGTTGAAGGCAGCACAGCCGGATCTCGACGACGACCTCCAGATCCACCGCCCGTACATCGATGCCATCACCTACCAGAGTCCGAGGGATCCCGAAGCCCGGATGCGCCGTGTTCCAGAGATCGTCGACGTCTGGTTCGATTCGGGCTGCATGCCCTTTGCCCAGTGGGGCCACCCGCATGTCTCGGGCTCGGAGGCGCTCTTCTCCGATCGTTTCCCCGCGGACTTCATCAGCGAGGGGCTCGACCAGACCCGCGGCTGGTTCTATTCACTGCTGGCCGTGAGCACCATGCTCTTCCCCGATCGCCCGCGGCCCCACCCCTACCGTTCCTGCGTGTGTACCGGGCTGGTGCTGGGGGACGATGGGCTCAAGCTCTCGAAGCGACTCAAGAACTACCGCGACCCCTTCGAACTGTTCGAGCGCTTCGGGGCCGATGCGGTGCGATGGAGCCTCGTTTCCAAGAGTGACCCCACGGCTTCTGGGCGGCTGGACGAGAAGCAGGTTTCCGAAGCGCAGCGCGAGTTTCTCAACCGCTGGCTCAACGTGCTCAATTTCTTCGTCGAGTACGCGAACCTGGACGGGTTCGACCCGGAAGCGGGCGATTTGTCCCAGGCGCGTCCGGTCTCCCAGCGGAGCCTGCTCGACCGTTGGGTTCTGGCGGAGTTGGCCGACACGGTTGCCGATGTGCGAGGTGCGCTGGATGGCCTGGAACTGCTCGACGCGACCCGGCGCCTCATCCATTTCGTCGATTCGCTGTCGAACTGGTACGTCCGGCGCAGCCGTGACCGGTTTTGGAGCCACGGCGCGTCCGCAGACAAGGCCGATGCCTACCACACGCTGTGGGGTTGTCTCGATGCCCTGGCGCGCCTGGCGGCCCCCTTCGTTCCCTTTACCAGCGAGTACAGCTGGCGCGTCCTGCAGAGAGCGGGCGAGGGCGACGACCGGAGCGTGCACCTGACGCGCTATCCCGTCGTGGGCGAGTACCCGGCGGATCCGGAACTCTGCGCTGAAATGACCGCGGTCCGGCGCGCGGTTTCTCTGGGACTCTCCGCCCGAAAGGAGGCGGAGATCAAGGTGCGCCAGCCGCTCGCCGAAGTTCGCGTGGTGATCCCGGACGCCCTGGAGCGGGAGCGCATCCAGCGCTACGCGGATCTCATCGGCGGAGAACTCAATGTGAAGGAGGTCTCGACACCTCACGAACTCGAGGAGTACGCGGACTTCGAGGTGAAACCCAACTATCGAAAGCTCGGAAAGCGATTGGGGCCGCGGATGAAGGAACTCGCCCGGGTGCTCGCCGCAGAGGACGGCAGCGCGTGGCTCCAGCGGGCGGGCGAAACGGGCATCCCCGTAGCGCTCGGCGACGGGCAGGTCTTGCTGCAGGAAGACGAGATCGAGATCCGGATCGTGCCGAAGGAGGGCTTCGCTGCGGCCGGCGATACCAAGATGCTCGTTGCGATCGCAACGGAGATCGACGAGGAGCTCCGCCTCGAGGGCCTCGCACGCGAGATGATCCGAGCCGTGCAGCAAGTGCGCAAGGAACTCGGCCTCTCCTACGACGACCGCATCGTGCTCGGGATCCGCACCGAGGCGGCCGTTCTGCGCGAAGCCGCGGAGCGCCACCGGGAACTCATCGGGGGCGAAGTGCTGGCGCAGGAGATCACGATCGAGTCGGCGGCTGCCCAGGACCCGGCCGTGGAGTTGGAAGCAGGAGCGTTTTCCCTAGCCGTGGTTCGGGTTTCCGACGCCAGCTGACCGGCGCAGCCGCCGGTGCGCCAGGAAACTCATGCACCCGAAGAGAGCGCCGTACGCCAGCGGCGAGAACGCCGGAACGGCGGGCGCGGCGGAGGCCACCTCGAGCGTTGCGACGACGTCGGTGGTTGCCGGGGGGGAGGCGTCGTCCTGGGCGCGCAGGGTAACGGCCGTGGAGCCCTCGTCCCCGGCGCTGGGCGTGCCCCCGAGGCTCCAGCTCTGGTCGAGGTTCTGGGTGGGTCCCGTGACCCAGGCCGGCGCGCCGAGCAGACTCATGCTGACGGTATCCCCCGGATCGGGATCTGTCGCCGTCCAGCTCGCGGTGTAGGGGACACCAACCTGCGCTCCAGGAAGGCTCGCGATCGAAATCACGGGCGGGTCGTTCGCGGGAGTCACAGTAATCGAGAACACCGTTGCGCCGATGCTCCCCCCGTTGCCATCCGAGACGCTGAAGGTGAAGGCATCGCTGGTCGTTTCGCCGCCGTTGTGGGTGTACTGGAGCAGGTTCGCGTCGATCTGGGCCTGGGTGAAGCTTGCTCCCAGGCTGAGACTTCCATTCGTCGGTCCGGCGCTCACGGTGAACGTGAGCGTTTGCCCGGCGTCGGCATCGGTTGCCTGGAGCACGCTCGTTCCGATGGTGACACTCGCTCCCTCTCCCGTGGTGACACCGGTATTGGTGGCCAGGACGGGCAGGCTGTTTCCCGCGGCTGGCGCTGCGACGTTGCTGGTGAGGGTGCTGCTTGCGGATGCCCCCCCACTGACCGTAGCGGCACTCGACAGCTTGACGATGTCGCCGACTTCCACATCGTCGAGGTACCACCCCGTTCCGGAGACGCTGTTGTCGGAGCCCATGCGGAACCGGATCTTCACATCCTGACCTTGGAGGGTCGAAAGGTCGGCCACGGTCTGGATGTAGCCGCTGCTCGAGCCGTTGAACGCGTTGCGCCCGGAGATCGGGCTGTTGTAGTTGGAAGAAATCACGTTTCCGACGTAACCGTTTTCGGTGATGAGGGGACCGATGTCCGTCCAGGTGGTGCCGCCATCGACCGAGTACTCTGCCACGCCGCCGTCGTAGTTCTGCTCAGTGTCGTAGTCGTGCCAGAAGCTCATGGTCGTCGCGTCGGTTGCCGTGAAGGGGTTGGCGGTTGCGAGGTACTGGTCCGCGGTCGTTTCCGGGTCGGAAGCGAACCAGGCGTGGGGGAAATTGGGCGGTGAGGTCGCGCACGACAGTCCCGTGAGCTGGGGTTGGACGATGCCAAGGCCTTCGATCGCGTGGATCAACACGACGCCGCTGTCGAAGTAGGGGTAGACATTCCACGCGCCGTGGAACGCCGCGTTGTTGCTGGCGGGGTAGACGTCGAAGGAGGCCACTTCGCAGAGCGACGCCTGGGACAGGTCGTCGATCAGGAGGATCCGCAGCCCCCCTTCATAGTTGGCCTGGTAGACATAGTTGCCCTTGACATAGAGGTTGTGGTCGATGACGGGCAGGTGCGAGGTGTGGTTCCCCACGACGGTCGGCGCATCGAGGTCGGAGACGTCCCAGACGTAGGTCCGCGTGTTGTGGCCGTTGTTCTGCTCGTCCAACTCGTCGTCCATGAGCAGGTAGTGCTGGTTCGGTGTGAGCCATGCCTGGTGGCTGTACTGGGATCCCGTATAGGGCGTCCGCGATAGCTGCACCGGGCTCGCCTTGTTGGTGACGTCGACGATGGTCAGGGTGTCTTCGTTCGAAGCGAAGCAGACTTCTTTGCCCGTGTGGGCGCTGTCGGGGCCGCTGTACACGACACACTGGACATCGTGGGTGTAGCCGTCTCCGCTGTAACAGCCGACCTGGGTGGGCGCTACCGGGTTCGAAATATCGATCATGTGCAGGCCGCCGCTACAGACGTTGGCGCCGACGGCGTAGGCGATGCCCGTGTCGGTGTTGATGGCGATGTTGTGGGCCGTGGAAAATCCGCTGTAGTGCGCCGTATTGGTGAACGTCGCGGGCGGGCTCGGCACGTTCCGGAGCTGGGTGAGGTCGAAGACCTGCATGCCGTGGCCCGACGCCTCACTCACGATGAACGCGTGGTCCTGGTGGACCTTGATGTCCCGCCAGTCGCTGTTGACCGAGTGGGTCGGGAGATTGCCGAGGATCACGGGGTTGGCCGGGTCGCTGATGTCCACGAAGGACGTCCCATTGTTGCGCCCCATGAGGGCGTACTCCTTGCCGGTCAGCGCGTCGGTCCAGCCCCAGCCATCGCTCCCGGCCGTGCCGCCGAGTTCCGCGATCGTGAGGTATGCCTGGAGGTCGACGTTTTCGCAGGGATAGCCGCTGGCTGCGCCGTTGAGGCAGTCGGTGGCCTTCGCGGCGTGGGGCTGGACGTTGCTCGTCTTCTGGTGGGCGTTGGTGGTCCCCAGGGACCAGTCGTAGTCGCCCAGGGCGGCGTCGTGGCTGACGGTCCACTGCGCACCTCCGACTTCCATGTCGTCCGCGAAGAGGGTGACGCTCCCGCCGCTTACGTCCACTGTGACTTCGAAGGTCCGCAAAACCGTGGCCCCGGACAGCACGTCGAAGGCCGCCCAGCTGACACTTCCTCCGCTCTCCGTTCCTCCATCGCTGGCGCCGACGAAGGTGCTTCCCGAAGGCACGGTGGCGGAGAGCTGGACGCCCGCGATCGTGCTGTTGGCGCTATTCGTCACGGAGAGCGTGTAGACGGCGTTCTGCCCCGCAACCGGCGGGTCGGGGGCGATGGCCTGGGAGAGCGTCAGGTCCGAAGGCGGCGCACAGGCAGCGCCGCTCAGGATGCCGCGGTCGCAGAAGGCCTGGCGGATCGCAGCGGCATTCGCTCCGCCGTTCAGGTTGACGTCGGCCTGGAGGAGTTCGTTGGCCGCGTCCGTCATGCTTGCGCCGCACGGGACGTTGAAATGGTGCTCGAGGACCAGCTGGTCCGCGATGAGTCCGCCGAGGCTGCCGCGAATGTCCCAGAGGGCCCGCGACCAGATCTCTCCATCTGCGTGTACGGCTCCGACCAGGTCGCCGGGGTAGGTCTTGTTGCCGTCGACCCGGCGGAGGCACGGCGGATTCGTGCTGCTGTAGGAGCTGGCATCCCATTCGCCGACGCACGCCGCATGTGCCGCCTGATAGCTGGGATCCCCGGCGTCGGCGTAGAAGCTCGCGGCCAGGTAGTCGCCGAACCCCTCGCCCATCGCGCCCATCTCGCCGCCACCCCAGCAGGCATTCTGGTCGTGCTGCACGGCATGGCCGTACTCATGCGCGATGATGTCCGCATCTTCTCCGTCGTCGACGCCCCCGTCTCCGAAGTGGACGGCATCGTCGCCGGTGGAATAGAAGGACTGGTCTTCGTTGTTCCAGTGGGCATGTGCCAGGGTCGGGAAATCGCGGATTCCGTTGGCCGCGCCGACGTCGTCGTCGAAACCGAGAGAATGGAAATAGCTCTGGATCTCGTGGATGGATTTGTAGATCACGACGGGCTCGAACCGGGGGTCGTCGCGGTCGTAGTTGTAGACCCGGGTGGGTTCGTCGGGGTCCGGTTCCGACTTGCCGCCCGGAAGGGAGACCAGGTCCACGTAGATGCCCTTCAACGTGCCGACCCCGGCGTCGAGCCCTGGAAGCGTGACGTTCGCGCGCTCGGCATCGAGCGCCCCGCTGGTCGCATCTCCGTTGTCGGAAAGGCTCGTATTGCCAGAGGTTTGAATCGGGTTGGGCTGGTAGACGAGGCCCTGGCCGTCCACGAAGGCGATCCGGTTCTCTTGCAACAGGATCTTCCCCGAGTGGGCATCCACGAGCGTGAGAAAGTCGCCGAGCGGGTCGTCGGAAAAGATCATGAACTGCCAGGCGAGTCGCGCGGTTCCGTTGGCGAGGGGGTACCAGACGAGCTGGGACTGGGTGGGAAGGCGTGTCGACTGGATCTCCGCCTGCTCCCTTCCGGCCTGCTCCGCCGTCGCTTCGGAGACCGTCGGAACCGGGTTGCCCGGTGCGAGGGTCCGGTACCGCAGGTAAAGAGAGGAAAGGACGCCCTGGTTGTCCTGGTTCACCGTGGTGTAGGCGCCGTAGATCGGGAGCCCCCCGAGGTGTTGCTGGAAATGGGTGCGCACGCCTCCGAGTCCGTGCTTCTCCTCCACGGTGACGAGGTCGCTGCCGCCGTCCGCTAGCCCGAGTTCGATGGAGTGGTGTTCCAGGAAGTGCCGCGCGCCGTGTTCTCCGATTTCCAGCGCTTCCACGTGGGCGCAGTTCCGGAGGACTCGCCGGTTGCCGGAGGTCTGATCGATGGCGCAGGCCAGGTGTTCGGGGTGGTGGGCTTCGGCGCTCGGCGCGACGCCGAAGATTCCCACGAAGAGGGCGAGGGCGGCGCTCAGTAGTCGGAGCAGGGAGTACCTGGAACCGCTCCGAGAGCGCTGGATCGATCTCCGTGGATGCGTGTGCCGAGAAATGGCGTGCAAGTGCAGCTCGATTCGGTCGTGCCCCATGCCAACTGCGGACCAGCTCGAAATCTCGCTGGCCCCCTCTCGTCGACCCAACTCGACGCCTGGATCGTACATCCCCGTCGGGACGATTGGAAGCTGCGGTTTTCCTCCGCTGCTTTTGGCCTTCGTTGCCGCAGGAGCGTCGGCGTTTTTCAACCCCGCGGGGTATGGCAGACGTCGATTCCCAGATGTGGCCCGCAGTGGGTTAGCATCCTGTCCGGACCTGGAGGCGTGCATGGCTGGTTCTGCGGGCGGCTCGTTGAGCCTGCTCCTGGGATCGGGCATGCCGGCAGCGGCCCCGGCGGTGCGGAAGCTTGCCGAAAAGTTCGGGAGCCTAGTGACTGACAATGCTCCACGGTGATGTCCAGGTGAAATTTCTGCCCCCGACTCGCCAGGCCATTGGCAGAATGGTGGAGTTTTTGCCGCGCGACTGCTGACAAGTACCTGAGTTGAATCGACTGGAGCGGATAAGGTGGGCCCGGAGCGAAACGTGACGCAGCGCATGGACGGGAATGGAGCGTCCCGGGACCGCCACTCACAGGAGCCGGCGTCCGGGGGGCGGGAAGGCGCCTGGCTCACCGAGCCTCTCAGCGGGATCTTCGAAGAGTCCGCCCAGCGGCGCGTCCTGATATGGGTTTCCTTTGCTGCGGCGACCGCGCTCACGCTCGAGTTCGCCTACCTGGTCTGGGCCCAGAAGCCGATGGGGTTGGCCGAAAAGGTCGGGTTCTGGTTCGGACTCGTCGCGTTTCTCGCGGTGCCGCTCGTGATGCGGGCGACGGCCTCGACGGCCGCCGGTTCCCTCGTGGTCCTCGTTGCGATTTCGGGATTGATCATCGTGCCCGCCTACTACCAGGGGGGGGCGTCCGCGATCTTCACCATCTGGTTCCTGCTCATCCCACTGATGGCCGGGTTCCTCCTCGGGCACCGTTTCGCGGTGCTCATGGGCGTGATCGGCGTCGGTGTTACGAGCATGCTCTTTGGTCTCGAGGTGACGGGATTGCTTCCAGAACCCGTCGAGCAGCTTGATCCCATACCGGCTTGGCTGAACCTCGTGATGGTCATCGTCTTCAGCACCATCGTGGGCGCGGTCTCGTCGAAGACGTTCTTGACTTCGTCGCGGCGCATCCGGGAGGCGACGCTCGCCGAAGCGGCGAAATCCCGGGCTCTCGAGGAGGCCATCGAGGGCATCGCTCAAGTGGACGAAAACGGCTGCTTTCGGAGCGTCAACGCCTCGTTCGCGGCCATGCATGGCTGTGCGGTGGAAGATCTCCAGGGGAGCGAGGCGTCCGGATGGATTCACCCCGATGATCGGGCCGAGCTAGACGGGGCCTATGCGTCGCTCGAGGAAGGGGAAAAGGCCGAACTCACCCTGCGCGGGCGCCGTCTGGATGGGAGCTTCTTCTTCGAGAACCTGGTGCTCGTCGGCAGTTCCGAGGGGGATCATGGGGATCACTACCGATTCGCACGGGATATCACGCGCCAGAAGGCGTTGACCGAGCAGCTCAACCAATCGTCCAAGATGGAAGCCATCGGGCGCCTGGCTGGGGGGATTGCGCACGATTTCAACAACCTCCTGATGACCATCTTGACTGCGACGGAGAGGCTGGGTGACCAGGTAGACGATTCACGCGAACCCGAGCGCTCGCGTGAACTCCTGGGTTGGGTCGATACGGCGGCCCGGCGGGCCGCCGTGTTGACGCGCCAACTGCTGGACTTTAGCCACGTACAAGCGCCGGAGTACACGAGCATCGACGTCCACGAAAGCCTCGATCGTCTGGTCGACGTACTGACGCCGACCCTGGGTCTTTCGATCGAAGTCATGACCGAGAAATTCTCGGACCCGCTGTACACCGTCGGGGATGTTGCGCGCTTCGAAAGTGGCTTGATGAACCTGGCGGTCAATGCCCGGGACGCCATGCCCGACGGTGGCACGCTGTGTTTCCGGACGACTCGGTCCAAGCTGGACCCCGAAGACACGCGCTTTGCGGCGTTTCACCTCCAGGGCGAACACTTCGTGAGCATCGAAGTCTCGGACACCGGAGTGGGCATCGAGGCCGAGACCCTGGAGAAGATCTTCGACCCGTTCTTCACCACCAAGAGCCTGGGGAAGGGAACCGGGCTCGGCCTGTCTCTCTTCTACACCTATGCCCGGGAGGTGGGCGGCGCGCTCGAGGTCGAGAGCCAGCCGGGCGCCGGAACCACGGTGCGGGTGTTCTTCCCGGTTGCGAGCGCGCCCATTGCGCTCGAGGAGGCAAAGCCGGCCTCGTCGGTCCGCCTGCGCCCGGCGACGATCCTCGTGGCCGAGGACGAGCCCGTTGTTGCCGACCTGATCCACGCCATCTTGGAGGAGAACGGCTATCGCGTGATCGAGTGCGCCGACGGCCGAGACGCGGTGCATTCTCTCCGCGAACCCGGCGAACCCGTGGACCTCGTGCTCCTGGACTACCGGATGCCTCACATGAGCGGCATCGAGGCCTTCGATGCGATCCACGCGGCCTCGCCGAATCTTCCGGTCATCCTGATGAGTGGTGCGATCAAGGCATCCCAACTGGACGGTCTTCGCGCCCGGGGCCTGCGTTCGGTGCTGCGCAAGCCGTGCTCCCGGGACGAGCTGCTCCGAGAGGTTCGGGCGGCGCTCGAAGACAGCGCCTAGCGTTCGCGGGGGCGCCGTCGCCAGCCGCCGAGCACCGAGAGCCCGAGGCCGCAGAGGACCCACGAGCTGGGCTCGGGAATGACCGTGAAAGAGAGCCCGTCGAAATCCTTCTTGCCGATCACGGCCGCCGTTCCCGATTCGCTCTGGGTATGCAGCCGGTTGTCGAGCTGAAGGGTGACGCGGGTGACGCCCTCGACGTAGGACAGGCCGGCGTCGCTCAGCATCTGGGTGACGTCGATCTCCAGGAAACCCGTCCAGGTGCCGGATACGAGGGGCCCCGGGCCATCATCCAGCAGGTTCCAGTCCCCGTTCGAGGGAGAGAACACGAGGGCTTCGGTGGTCGAGAGGCCGAAGGCCGGCGCGGCCCCGTCGACGGCATCGATCTCCAGGGTCACGTCGGCGTGGACGGATGCGCCGGTGCCAGCACCTCCGAATCCGGTGAGGGTGAAGTCGCCGGATTCGCCGATCGCGACCCGGTCGATGACCGAGCCGGGCAGGGCCTCGATTCCGAAGGTCAAGGTCCCGTTCGTGTCGTCGGAAGCCCCGGCGCCGGAACTGGAGGACCCGAACGTAGGGTTGAAGTCGAGCCCGTCTCCGACGAGCACCGGGGCGTTGAAGAGGGGGGGGGGATCCGTCGCCGAGTCCTCGGTGACGGCCAGGTATCGCACGCTGGTCCCCAGGAAATCCCCGTAATCGATCGGGGCGGCCCAGGCCACTGAGACGCCGCCCCCGAGGGAAAAGAGAACCGCTAGGGAGAAGAAAATGCGTTGCATTCCAGGTCCTTGGCAGCATTTCTCCGGTGGCGGAGCCGCGATTCCGCTGGATCTAAAAATATAGTTAAAACACCACAGTTTTGCCCGTTGGGTATTTCCTTTTCCAATCTCGGAATAAAACTTCCGCCCGCTCCTTATTCGTGGCTTCTAACCATTTGAAATCACAAGAAGTAGGAATTGGAACCAATTTTGCTTAAGATTTGCACCAGTGGAAGGGGCCGCCTGACCGGGTGGCACCGTAGGTTTTCTATGCGCGGGCCTCCCTCGGGGGGTCCGCTTTCTTTTTGGGTTCGAATTGGGGAAGGGGCCTGCGTCCGCGCAGAGGCCTTGGTTTCCCCTATGGAGGAATCGACAAGCCCGCCCGGACCTGGCCCTCAGCCGTCAAATCGAGGGTTCAAGCGGTGCGGAACGTTGTTGGTCGGACGAGGCGGAGACTCCGGAGGACCGGACGCAAGGGCTGGTCCCCGCTGTGGGGTGCTTCGGTGCTGCTCGCTGCCGGGTTGCTGCTGTCCGCGGCCGCCGGCGCGGTGCCGATCGATTACGGGTCCCGGGTCGGCACCACCGTCCGTTACGACGGGATTCGCGAAGATTCGCCGACTGACGCCCCTCCGCTCTACGGCGCACCGACGATCGTCGGGGATCTTCTCGACTTCAACCCGCCTTCTTTCAGTTCGTCATCGAGCGGCCCGGGAGGCGTCGATGTCACCGATGGAACGCTCAGCTTCGACATCCAGGCGCTCCAGGGACGCTTCATCAGCGCGATCTCGGTCCACGAAAGCGGCGACTTCACCCTCACCGGCAACGGCGGTGTGGGCACAATGGCCGCGATCCAGGCGCATATCTTCATCGACATCATCGAGATCGATGGCCATGCCCCCACCCAGGCGCTGAACGCCATCGGATCCATGACATTCTCGCCCTCCGACGGGAACTGGAATCTCCAGGACGACGGCCCGGGACCCATCGTCTCCGGCACCTGGACGGGGTCTTTTTCTCTGGACGTCAACGAATTCCTCATCGAACGCGGTGAGCCCTTTGTTGGCGGTGTGACGGGAGCCCGGTTCGAGATGGACAACCTGCTGATGACGCTCAGCGAATTCGGGACTTCGGCGACGGTCGGCAAGAAGGACGTCGACATTCTCGGGGTCACGGTCATCCCGGAGCCTGCTTCGGGCGGGCTCCTGGGCCTCGGGCTCCTGGGCCTGGCGTTCCACAGGAATCGACGGCGCTGAGCGGGGCGATCGGCCTCCGGGCTCAGGGCTCGGTCGGCTGGGTTTCGATGGTTCTCTCCAGAGGAATCTCCGCGCACAGGCCGTCGGCGACGCTCCGATAGCCATCCAAGGGGAACTTGGTCGGGGCCCAGTGGCTCACGACGCCGAGAGCATGGCAGCGTTCCCGCGTGTCTTCGAAGCTCGGGTCGGCGAGAACGTCCTCCACCACCGCCTCGATGCTCTCGGTGGTCTGTCCGAAGGTCACCCCGCCCCCAGCCGGCGTGTCGAGGACTGCGAAGCGGTCCCCGTCGGGATCCCAGGCGGTCCAGTGGACGGCGCTTCCGTTGCTGCCGCGGCCCGGGTCGCCGCTGCGGGCGAACTCCGCCCAGTAGGCCATCATGTCGCCCGAAAGCGCTTCGCGTCCGGCGGCATTTTCGGGGGAGAAGAGCTGGGTGCCCTCGCGGCCAAGATTCCAGTGGCCGAAGACGAAGGGAACTTCGAAGCCGTGGGAGGCGCCGAGCAACTCGGACAGGTTGGCGCCCAGGATGTCGGGCTCTTCGTCCCAGTCGAACCGGTAGGCGAAGACGGGCTGGTTTCCGTGGGACACGATGGCTCGAGCCGGCTCGTCGACGGCGATCGACTTCCAGACCCGCGTCACGTAGTCGGCGTTGCGGTAATAGCGATCGGGATCCCGAAGTTGCGGGTAGCGCCAGAACCACCACCGCACGTATTGCGGATCGAAGAACAGGAAGATCCGCTCTTCGTCCCGGTTCGTACCCAGCATCAGCGGGACCGGGTGGATTCCGCCGGGCTTTTCGAGTTGCTCTGCGAGGGGGGCAGCCGGGAGGACCACCCCGTCCTGGAAGACGAGTGGGATCCCCTTGAACTTGCCGTAGGCGGCGTAGAGATCCCGAACGCTCTTTTCGCGCAGGTAGCGCGCGATTTCTGCGTTGCTCCATGTCTCGAGGGTCTGTTTGGCTTGGACGCGATCGCCGGCAATTCCGTCGGCCTGCAGCAGGGCCAGCAGGGTCTCTCCGGAACTCTGTGGGCTCCCGGGCTCGGGGGCGTCGGCGTAGTTTTCGGCCTGGGCGGGGGTTGCACTCCAGGTGACTCCGCTCTGGGAAATGGCCCGGTGGAACGCGTCACGGGTAAGCGGCGACGTGAGCAGGGAGAACACGTTCCAGCCGCCTGCCGACTCCCCGAAGATGGTGATGTTGTCCGGGTCCCCGCCGAAGCTGGCAATGTTGGTCTGGACCCAATCGAGGGCACGCATGAGGTCGAGGGTGCCGAAGTTGCCGGAGTCTTCGATCGGGTCCTCTCCGTGCCGGAGCGCCCGGTGTCGAAGCCAGCCCAGCGGTCCCAGGCGGTAGTTCACGGTCACGACCACGAGATTCTGGCGGTGGGCCAGGGCGCTGCCGTCGTAGAAGCTGGCGGTCCCCAGGGTATTGCCGCCCCCGTGGATCCACAGCATGACCGGCAGGCGTTCGTTGGCCCCGGGCAATGCACTGGGCGGGATCGCCGGTGTGTAGACGTTGAGAAAGAGGCAGTCCTCGTCTCCCACGAGCGTCCCCGGCGGTGCCGTGTCTACCCCGCCGAGCGGGCTCGCGAACTGGGGGCAGGAGGCGCCCAGCGAGAGTGCCGCCCGCGTATCGCTCCAGGCCGGAAACGGACGCGGTACGCGCCATCGCAGGGCGCCGATGGGTGCTTGCGCGTAGGGGATGCCCAGCCAAGCGAAGCCGCCGTGCAGGCCCTTGGTGCCGACCAGGGGCCCGGCGGGCGGGTGTCGCAGCGAAAGCGCAGCGGGCTCGGGCGGCGACGCCGGTTCCGTGGGCATCGCGCACGCCGTTGCCAGGCCGAGCAACAGGCAGGCGAGGGCTTCATGCCCCCGCGGCCCCCGGGCCGGTTGGCGAGGTTGCGCTGGGTTGGAGCGTTCCGGCACGTCGATGGGGGTTCCAGGCTCTAGGGGCGGAGTTGGAAGCCTACCAGTTCCACCGGGGGCGGCACGGCGGACTCGGTTCCCGTCGCTCGCTGCCCGATCTCGATCGGCGTCTGGAAGGGGCGCGTTCCCGGCGGATCCCACGCGGAGAGCTCGATGGGAGGCAGCACGTAGGTGCCATCGAGGAGCAGGTCGCAGGGGTCGTAGAGTCGGACGACCACGCGGAAGGGCTCCCGCGGTGTCGGGATCCAGTGGCTCCTCGCGCGGGTCGGAGGTTCGTGCTCGAGGCCGAGGTTCAGGGAACCGTCCGCTTCGTAGGCCAGGCCGTTGCCCCAGAGACTCCGGCTGTAGCGTTCGATCGCGTTGCCGCCCGTGCGCGCATCGTACAATGTGACGGACCACAGGTCGTAGACGGGCGGGAGTGCGCCATGCTCGAACGCGAGCCGGTACCGGCGGTCACTGGTCAGCGCGTGCCCGGGCCCTTCGGAGACCGTGGCTTCCAGCCATCGCGCGCCGTGACCCTTCATGTCTTGTCCTGGAAGGAGGGTGTGGCGGGAAGCCACTTGGGTGCGTCGCCCTTTGAGGGGCGCTTTTTCTTCCATTTCGCGGCAGCGGCCTTTCCGCGGGACCCAAGCATTTAACTCGCTTTCCTCGCCGCCCAATCGAGTGAAGTCTAGGGGCAGGAGACACGAAACTTCAATGCAGCTTGGCGATAATTTCGCGGTAACGGGTTTACCGTTAACGAAAAGAGATCCAAGGTTCCGTAGTTCAATCATTCAGGGTAACGCTTGTCGTCCTCCTCCCGCGACGAAGAGTTCGAATTCGTCGTGCAGCAGCACTACCAAGGGCTCTATCGGTTCGCGTTGCTGTTGACGGCTTCTGATGCGGAGGCCCGCGATCTGGCCCAGCAGGCGTTCTGCGTTTGGGCCGAGAAGCGCCATACGATACGCGACAGAAACAAGACCAGGTCGTGGCTCGTGACGACTCTCAGTCGGGAGTTCTTGAAAGAATGTCGCCGCCGGAACCGGTTTCCGGAGTCGGTGTTGGACGAGGGGGCCGTCCGCGCGCCGGACCTCACCCCCGACGTGATCTGTCAACTGGATGCGAAGCTTCTGTGCCGCGCGCTGAGGGGGGTTCAAGATCGCTACCGGGTTCCCCTGGTTCTCTTCTGCCTCGAAGGCCGTTCCTACCTCGAGATCGCCCGGACGCTCGGCATTCCGGTCGGAACCGTCAAATCCAGGATTTCGCGCGGGAAGCGGCAGCTGGGGGCGGCTATCGCTGTGCGCGGCCACCCGGCCAGGGGACCGGGGTAGGCATCGGGTTGGTCAAGGCGGGGGCCGCCGTCGGCCTGTCCCGTCGCGTCAGGCTCTGGCAGCGGGGCTGCTCGCCGCGCGGCCAGCCGCTCGCCCTTCTCGGAGGGCGAGCCGGGCCATGCCGAGCAGCCCGAAAAGTCCGATCAACAAGCCCGTCCCTCCCGGCGCGAGCGCGGGTACCAGTTGGCTCGGGATGCTGTTCGAATCGGTGGGATCACTGTGCAACCAGACTTCCGTGGAGTCGTCGAAGCCGTCGCCGTCCGTATCCGCGAGGAGCGGGTTGGTGCCAGTTCCGCTGGCTGTGACGAGCACGTTGGTGTTCGACTCGAAGGCGTCCGTCAGGCCATCGTTGTCGTCGTCGAGATCCGCATTGTTCCCCACGCCGTCTCCGTCCGTGTCGACCCACTCGTTCGGGTCCAGGGGAAACGCGTCCTGGGGATTCGTGACGCCGTCGCCGTCGGGGTCGAAGTGCAGTTGAGGGAGGGTAGACTGGCCGTATTCGTCGCTGCCCCAACACTGGGCGCCGTTCTCATCCAGGAAGCAGGTGTGGTACAGCGCGATGCTCACCTGGGACGGGTTTGCAAGGCTTGCGACGGCCGTATCGGGAAACATGTTCGGCCAGCCCCAGCAGATCGGGCCCGCCTCGTCCAACGCGCAGCTGTGCCACACGCCCACACTCAACTGCAGCGGCCGGACCAGCGGTGGTGCATCGGCCTGCCCGATCGTATTGTCGCCCCAGCAGACGGCGCCGGTTGCCTCCAGCGCGCATGTGTGCAGGCGGTTCGCGCTGACCTGGATGGGTTGTTCCATGGGCGGTGCGTTGGCCTGTCCATCGAAATTTCCGCCCCAGCAGACCACACCTGTATCGTCGATCGCGCAGTTGTAGACGCCGCCGGCGCTCACCTGTGTCGGATTGGACAGGGCCGGCACCCGTAGGCGTTCATCGAGGTCGCTGCCCCAGCATTGGACCCCGTTGCTGTCCAGCGCGCAGGTGTGCAGGGCGCCGGCGCTCACTTGGACGGGGTCCACCAATTCGGGGACCACCGTCTGCCCCCACTCATTGCTTCCCCAGCAGTGGATCTCGCCGTTGGCGAGCGCACACGTATGTAGCTTTCCGGCGCTCACCTGGACCGGATCGACAAGATCCGGCGCGTCGGCCTGGCCGGAATCGTTCCTTCCCCAGCAGGCGATTCCCGCGTCGTCGATGGCGCAGGCGTGGTACCCGCCGGTGCTGACCGCGTAATCCGCGATGAAGGGGTCCCTGCCGTTGGCGACCTCCCATTCGTCCGGCAGGGAATCGGCATCGGAATCGGAGTCGCCGAACGGGTCGATGGCAAGCGCCGGCACAGCGGCTTGGCCGTAGGTGTCGTTTCCCCAGCACCGGACCGAGGTGCCGTCGAGCGCGCAGGTATGATGGGGGCCCACGGTGACGTGTGCCGGGTTGGAAAGTGCCGGGACGGAGGCTTGACCGTCGCCGTCGTATCCCCAGCAGGTCACGCCGGTATCGTCGACCGCGCAGGTATGCCACTTCCCAGCTTGGATCTGGCGCGGGTGGGCGAGCGCAGGCACATCTGTTTGACCCTGGGCCGGCGAACCCCAGCAGACCACGCCGGTATCGTCCAGGGCGCACGTGTGCTGCTGACCCGAAGAAACCTGGGAAGGGTTCATCAGCGGGGGAACGTCGGTTTGTCCCTGGGAATTGTTGCCCCAGCAGAGAACGCCGGTTGCATCCACCGCGCAGGCGTGCAGAAGTCCGGCGCTCACCTGGGTCGGGTTCGTCAACGCGGGTACCGTGCCGACCGCTCCGGTCTGGGTGTCCCAGCACGTCACGCCGTTGTCATCCAGTGCGCAGATCTGGAACGAGCCCACGCTCAGCTTCACGGGGTTGTGGAGGGGCGGGACCGTGTTCCCGGTACCGTTGCCCCAGCAGACGACGTCAGTGCCGTCGATGGCACAGGTATGGAGTCCAGCGGCGCTCAACGCGGTCGGATTTACGAGGGGCGGGACATCGGTCTGGTCGTGCCGGTTCGACCCCCAGCAAACGACGCCGGTGTCGTCTAGCGCGCAGCTGTGGCGCTCTCCTGCGACCACCTGGTAGTTCGCCTGCTCGGGGTTCCACCCCTTCCGCAGCTCCCATGTGTCGGGGAGCCCGTCGAAATCCGCGTCACTGGCCCCATGGGCAATCCCGGAGGAGAACAGAAACATGCCGGCCGTGGCCGCCAGTGCAGTCCCCAGGAGAACGGCGCGGAGTCGAGTCAAGCGGATGCCACGATGGTTCGGTCACGCGTGAACGGGTGCCCCTTGGGCAGGACCCGAGTCGCAACCGACCGGAAACCCGCCCAGAAAGAAGTGGGGTCCTGCAGGCTTTTGTGGCACGGCGGGGACTCGAGACGACGTGGGTGCCGCCGGTTCCCCCCTCGGGGAGGCTCTCGCCGCCTACGAGTGCATTTCGTAGTGGTTGGCGAGGGGAAGGACGTGTTTCTCCCAGACGGCGTCGTACCGGGCGGCGTCGACGACCGGCTTCTGGATCATCCGCAGGCAGTAGGCCATCTGGGCGGGGGTGCTGCTCGGCTTGCCGTGGAGCTCGAGGGCGAACCGGGAACAGTCTCGGACCAGCACGTCGAAAATCTGGTCGACGAGGGCGTCGTCGAGTGCGTAGATCCGGGCGTTTTCGAGCAGCAGCTGGGCGTAGACCACCAGGGTGAAGATTTCACCGACCGCCATCAGGAAGTCGATGTCGTTGGCCTGGCTGTCTCCGGGTGTCGCTTTCTCGAGCATCTCCTTGAACACCGCGGTCTGTGCCTCGAAGCGCTCCACGTTCGGGAGGTCCCAGGCCGCGAAGGCCGCTTCGTAGTCATGGAACTGGATGTGTCCCAGTCCGCGCGTCGGGCCCTGGGCGAACAGGAAGTCATCGTTGGCCGCGTCGTCACGCCGCGAAATGTCCGGGAACTCGGCGGGGTTGAAGAAATAGTTCGGCATGAACTTGATGATCAGGGCGATGTTGACGTGTACGGTGCCTTCCAGCTTGGGCAGGGCCCGGATGTCGCGTGCCGCCATTTCAAAATAGGTGTCGCGCTCGAAACCCTTGGCTGCGATCACATCCCAGAGGTGGTTGATGACGTCCTCGCCCTGGGTCGTGACCTTCATCTTCACGACCGGGTTGTAGAGCAGGTAGCGGCGATCGTCGGCGCTGGCCGAGCGCATGTAGTCCGCCGCACGCAGTGCGACGAGCTTCATAGCGATGAGCCGGGTGTAGGCATCGGTGAACAACTGCTTCACGTGCGGGAAATCCGTGACTGCTTGCCCGTAGAGCCGCCGATTGGCCGCGTGAGTGAAGGCTTCGTAGAGCGCGTGGGTGCAGATTCCGATGGATGCCCAGCCCAGGTTGAACTTCCCGACGTTCACCGTATTGAGGGCGGCGTCCCACGCGTCGCGTCCCCGCGACAGGATCTCCCCTTCCGTGATGGGATAGTCGCGCAGGGCGTAGTTCGATACGTAGGATTGACTGTTCACCACGTTGCGGATGCATTCGTAGTTTTCGTGGCCGGACTCGACCGCGAAGAACACGTAGTCCCCCGAATCGGAGAGCTTCCCGAAGGTCGAGACGAGGGCGGCGCGATTGCCGTTCCCGATGTAGTACTTCTCGCCGTTCGCCAGGTAGGTGCCATCGGTCTGGGGCGCGAGTGCCATTTCAGAGGAGTAGACGTCTGCGCCATGGGCGCGCTCGGAAAGGCCGAAGGCAAAGATGCCGCCATCCTCGAGGAGCGCCGCGGTGCGCTTCTTGAGGGCTTCGTTCTCGCTCATCCAGATCGGTCCCAGGCCGAGGACCGAGACTTGCCAGGTGTACCAGTAATGGAGTCCGTAGAAGCCAAGAATCTCGGCGAACTCGCAGATGCGCCACGTGTCCCACCGCGAATCCGGAGCGCCATAGCCGGCCGGCGTCAGGATCGTCGCGAAGATCTTTTCCTTCCGGACGAACTCGAGGAAATCTTCGTACCAGGCTCGGTCCCGGTCGTCTTCCTTGAGCCGGCGGAGCCCCTTGGCCTCGAAGAACGCGATGGTCTTCCGCATTACTTCCCGGGAGCGCTCGTCCGGGTAGCTGCGGTCGTGATTCTTGGGGTCGAGGAGGATCATCGGTTTCTCCGTGGCTGGCGCAGTCGGGTCTTCCGCCGCTTCCGGATTGTCTCAGATCCGGGAGCGGCAGCGCCACCGCGGCAATCTCGTCCCCGGGGCTCTCCGCCGCGGGCGGAGGGCGCAGCCGCTTTCAGGGCCGGGTCGGGGGCGAACTCCGCCTCAGGCCGAGGGGCAGGATCACGGCGGCGGCCGCCGCGACGATCAGGGCGCGCGCACCGAGCGAGGTGTTCGCATCATCGACGTGGGCGATCACCATGAGCAGGGCCACCGCGGCCACCGCGTAACCTCCCACGATGCCGAGGAGCCTGCCCGTCTGGAACCGAAGATCCGACTGGCGCTGGCTGAAGTGGCACAGGGCTCCGGTGTAGACCAACTCGCCGACGAAGGTGCCGATGGCGGCTCCGGCAATCCCGAAGCGGGGAATCAGGGCAAGGCTGAGCAGGATGTTGACACCGGCTCCGCTCCAGGCAGCGATGGAGTCGGTGGCGGTGCGTCGGCTGATCAGGATTCCCAGGTTCGTGATTTCCGACGACGCGTGGAGGACTGCCGCGCCGATCAGCCAGGGGATCACGCGGTATCCGGCCGCGTACTCGGGGGGCACGAGAATTCCGAGGACTTCCGGTGCCGCAGCGGTCAGGCCGAGTCCCGTCACGGCGAGACCGACGGCGTAGATCCCGAGCGCCCGACGGTAGAAGGCGTTGCGCTCTCGGGGCGGTGTATCCACCAGTCGCATGGCGTGGGGCGACCAGGCCTGGCGGAAGATCGTGGCCAGCACCTGGACGGCGAAGGCGATGCGCGCCGAGGCGGCGAAGACGCTCACGCCGCCGATCCCGAGGAATACCAGGAGCAGGATGCGGTCGGCGGTCCGGTTGACGTGCCCGACGAGAACGCCCGGGAGCAAGGGCAGGCTGTAGTGGAGGGAACTCCGGACGACGGCTGCCGAGACCTGTGTCGTGAGCAGTCGTCGGGTCCAGAACAGGCCGAGTAGCAGTCGGGCGGCCTCGGCGAGGGCGAGGGCCGCGAAGACGCCCACGAGTCCCGTGCCCAGTTCGAGGATGAAGAACACCGCGAGTCCCGCAAACATCACAGCCTGGCCGACGTTGAGCAGGTTGAAGCGCGTGATCTCGCGCTGCATGCGCAGCAATGTCTGGGGAACCGCGGAGAGCGCGGTCAAGACCGCGGTGACCAGGCCCAGGCGGATATAGGTGGCCGAGGCCTCCTCCTGGAGCAGGAGGTTCGCCATGGATTCGGCGAAGGGCCAGAGGCCGATCAGAACCAGGAGCGCGAACCCGCAGACGCAGGCGAGGAGCGAGGAGTAGAGCCGGTCCAGTTGGCCGGCGTCGCGGCTCTCGACGAACTGACGTTTGAGGGCGCTGGGCAGTGCGAGGCGCGTCACGGTCGCCAGGAGCGTGGTCACGACGGCGACCACGTCGATCGCGCCGTACTCGTCCACCGAGAAGACCCGGGTGAAGAAGGGCAGGAGCAACAGCCCCACCGCCCGAGAGAGCGCGTCCATGGCACCGTAGTGCGCGACGTCGCGCCCAAGCAGGCGGAACCGGGCTCCTGCGTCCGGGGAGTTCCCGGGTGCGCTCACGCGAAAAAGGGTACCCACGGCCGCTTCGCCGAGCAAGCGGCGACCCGTCTTGTTGCGGGGGCCGGGTTTTCCTCGATCGGCGTTGGGGATCGCGGGAGTGTTGCAAGTGGCCTTCCGGTCCCCGGGCCGGATATTTCGGGCGGGACGCTGGACCGACATCGGGCGCGGTGCCGCAAATGGTAAGATGGTGAGGTCCCTTAGGTCGTTATGTAGATGCGAGATACGAGGCGAATCATCGCGATCGCGCTGGTCTTCGGGCTGGGCGGATTTGCGGCTCTCGTCTACCAGGTTGCGTGGCAGCGCATCCTGGTGTTCCAGAGCGGCGTGGGCATCCATTCGGTCGCGTTGATCGTCGCCGTGTTCATGGCAGGCCTGGGCCTGGGCGCTTATGTGGGTGGGCGTCTGAGTGCTCGGGTCAGCGCTTTCCGCGCGTTGCTTGCCTTCGCCGGGATCGAACTCTTGCTCGGTTGCTTCGCGCTGGTGAGTAGCTGGATCTACTATGACGTGCTCTACGCGGAGCTCACGGTTCATTACGGCGCCGGCAGGAGCGCGCTCTTGCTGCACTTCGTTGCGCTGTTGCCACCGACCACCTTGATGGGCATGTCCCTGCCGTTGCTGGTCCGTGCGACGGTGCGCGACCCGGTGGAGTCCGCGCGCACGATCGGTCTTTTGTACGGGGTGAACGTGCTCGGCGCGGCGTTCGGTGCGTTGCTGACCCCGTGGGTCCTGATCCGTTTCTATGGAATCGACGGCGCGATCTGGTTCGGCGCTCTCTGCAATCTTCTCGCGGGAGTGGCCGTCCTGTTCTTGGCGCGGTCCGGCCCCTGGCGCGAGCCGGCGCGGGCTCCGTCGGGATCTTCGGCGTGGACTGCGCGCGCCGAGTTGCCCGGTAGCCAGCCCTTCGGGGTGTGGGTCGCGCTCTACGCGGTGAGCGGTTTCTGCGCCCTGGCCCTCGAAATTCTGTGGTTTCGGATCATCGATGTCGCCGTCAAATCGACCGCGTTCACGTTCGGGACAGTGCTCGCCTTCTTCCTCGCCGGGTTGGCTGCCGGAAGCCTGTGCGGGGGGCGTTTTGCTGTCCGACTCGAGCGACCGCTCCAGACCTTCTTGACCCTGCAGTGTGTACTCCTCGGGTATGCGGGCTTTGCTCTGGTCGTC
>JAYZFQ010000031.1:0-14795 GCA_036336695.1 Myxococcota bacterium | reverse complement strand
CCGCTGCAGCGAGAAGGGGTTCACGGCGCCCCAGTGGCCGCGGGAGTACGGCGGGGGCGGACTCTCCTCTGCCGAGGCCAAGGTGCTCGACCAGGAGCGCCGCCGCCTGGCGCTCCCCGATCCGCTGATCGGCTTCGGACTTACCATGATCGGTCCGGTGCTGCTGCAGTTCGGAACCGAAGCCCAGCGGCAGGAGCACCTCACGAAGATCATCCGCGGCGAGATCCGGTGGTGCCAGGGCTACTCGGAGCCCGATTCCGGCTCGGATCTCGCGTCGCTCCAGACGCGCGCGGTCCGCGACGGAGACGATTTCATCGTCAACGGCACGAAGGTCTGGACCTCCTACGGGGATCTTGCGGACTGGATCTTTGCGCTGGTGCGCACCGACCCGGACGTGAAGAAGCAGGAGGGGATCACCTTCCTCCTGATCGACATGGAAACCCCGGGCGTGTCGGTCCGGCCGATCCAGCTGATCAGCGGCAAGAGTCCGTTTTGCGAGACGCGTTTCGACGACGTGCGGGTCCCGGCGGCCAACGTGATCGGCGAGGTCAACGCGGGCTGGACGGTGGCCAAGGCGCTTCTTGGCCACGAGCGTTCGATGATCGCAGATCTCTTCGGCAGCCAGCGAGGCGGGTCGGCCGGCACGGGTTCCCCCCTCGGCAACCTGGCGCGACACTATCTCGATGTTCCGGAGGATGCGCCCCTTCCCGACGCCGTCCTGCGGGACAAGATCGCCGCTGTGGAAATGGACGGCCGGGCGTTTTCTCTGACTGTCCAGCGCGCGCGCGATGCGGCGAAGGCGGGGCACCAGCCCGGTCCGGAGAGTTCGCTCTTCAAGGTCTACGCCACCGAAACCAACAAGCGCCGATCCGAACTGGCCGTCGAGATCGCCGGACCCCAGGGCCTGGGTTGGGAGGGGCCCGGGTTCGATGCCGAAGAACTCGCTCGCACGCGCGCGTGGCTGCGCGCCCGCGGCAACTCGATCGAAGGCGGGACGAGCGAGATCCAACTCAACATCATTGCGAAGCGCGTGCTTGGCCTGCCGGATTAGGAGACGCCTTTGCAACTCGTCCTGACAGAAGACCAGGAGCTCCTGGCCAAGACCGCTGCGGACTTCGTGGAGGAGCGTTCTCCCGTGGCCCGGTTTCGCGCGCTGCGGGACGCGGGCGATCCGGTGGGTTTCTCGAAGACCCTCTGGAAGGAGATGGCGGAACTCGGGTGGGTGGGGATCCCGTTCCCCGAGGCTGTGGGCGGCGCCGGCATGGGACTCTCGGAGCTCGCCGTGGTGATGGAGGCGCTCGGCCGGCGCCTCGCTCCCGAGCCCTTCCTCTCGAGCGTGCTCCTCGGCGGACAGGCCGTCCTGCTCGGTGGAAGCGACGCTCAGCAATCGCGCTGGCTCGCACCGCTGGTGGCCGGAGATGCGTTCCTCGCACTCGCCCAGCAGGAGCCACGCAGCCGCTACGACCTGCACCGCGTGGCCTGCCGCGCCGAGCGGTCCGGGGCGGGCTGGCGTCTTACGGGTGAGAAGGTACAGGTGCTCGACGGACACGTGGCCGATGCCCTCGTGGTCGTCGCGCGAACGTCGGGCGCCGAATCGGACGCCGAAGGGGTCACGCTCTTCCTGGTCGAGCCCGACGCTCCCGGCGTGATGTGCGAACGACAGCACCGCGTCGACACGCGGGGCGCGGCCCGGGTGGTGCTCGCGGAAGCCGAAGTCGGCGCCGACGCGCTCCTCGGCGCGGAAGGGCAGGGTGGGGCCTTGCTCGCGGCCGTCGTCGACCGGGCGAACGTCGGGCTGTGCGCGGAGCTGCTCGGCCTCATGGCGGAGTGTTTCGCGCGCACCCTCGCGTACCTCAAGGATCGCGTTCAGTTCGGCGTACCGATCGGGAGCTTCCAGGCTCTCAAGCACCGGGCGGCCGAGATGTTCATCGAGGTGGAACTCGCGCGGTCGTGCGTGATGGCAGCGGCTCGGGCGGTCGACGCAGGCGCAGAGGATGCGGCGAAACTGGTCTCGCTGGCGAAGGCCCGCTGCTCCGACGCAGCGCTGCTCGTGACGAACGAAGCGGTCCAGATGCACGGCGGCATCGGCATGACGGACGAACACGACATCGGCTTCTACCTGAAGCGCGCGCGCGCCGCGGCCCAGAGTTTCGGAGACGCTGCGGCCCACCGTTCCCGCTGGGCGGACCTGGGCGGCTATTGATGCCGGAGAAGTCCCTCGATCCCACTGAGCGCTTGCTGCGGAGCTGCCGCGGCGAGCCCGTAGACCGTCCTCCCGTGTGGCTGATGCGCCAGGCCGGGCGGTATCTGCCCGAATACCGTGCCGTCCGGGAGGGTCTCGCTTTCCTGGACTTCTGTGCAGATGTGGAGAAATCGGTTGAAGTTTCCCTGCAGCCGCTGCGGCGGGTCGGGACCGAGGCCGTGATCGTCTTCTCGGACATCTTCGTCCCGGTTCCCGCCATGGGGATCGAGATCGATTTCGCCCCGGGCCCCGTCGTGGCCGAGCCGATCCGGAGCCAGGCCCAGGTCGAAAACCTGCGCGTCCCGGACCCGCGCGAGACGGTCCCCTTCGTCTTCGAGATCCTGCGCACGCTCCGAGGCGAGTTGGCTTCCGCCCGGGTTCCCCTGCTGGGGTTTGCCGGCGCTCCGTTCACGCTCGCGGCCTACCTGGTCGAGGGCCGCGGATCCAGCGACTTCCCGATGCTGCGGCGCATGATGACTGAGGCGCCCGCAACGCTCCGCGCACTCCTCGCCAAGCTGACCGACCTGGTGGTGGCCCACCTGGAGGCGCAGGTCGAAGCGGGGGCCCAGGTGGTCCAGCTGTTCGACACCTGGGCGGGATTGCTCTCGCCGGAGCTCTACCGGGAATGGGTCCTGCCGACCCACCGCGAGATTGCCGCCAAGTTGCCGCGCGCAGAGGCTCCCTTCGTGCTCTTCGTGCGGAACAGCGCGCACCTGCTCGATCTCGTGCTCGAGGCGGGTGCCGATGTCGTCTCGGTGGACTGGCGGGTGGATCTCGCCGATGCCGCGCGGCGTGCCGCCGGTCGCGCGAGTCTCCAGGGCAACCTGGACCCGGGCCTGCTCTTCGCGCCCCCCGAACTCATCGCGGAACGGGTGCAGGAGGCGGCCGCTGCCGCGCGGGAGGCCCGTGGGCACATCTTGAACCTGGGCCACGGCGTGTTGCCTGGAACGCCGGTCGAAGGCGTGTGCGCCTTCACCGAGGCCGCCCGGGCCCTCGGGGCGAGCGCATCGTGAGCCGCGATGTCTTTGCCGTCGACCTCGATCGGATCGAGGCCCTGCTTCCCCGCTACGCGATGGAGGGGCCGCGGTACACCTCCTACCCGACCGCGCCGGTCTGGGGAGAGGGTTACGGGGCGGAGGATTTTCAGCAGGAACTCGCGCGGGAGGATGCGGCGCCGAACGACGGCCTTTCCGTCTACGTCCATGTGCCCTTCTGCCGCTCTCTCTGCCATTTCTGTGCCTGCAACAAGGTGATTACGCGGAAGGAGGAGCTCGCCGTCCAGTTCCTCGACACGATCGAGCGCGAGCTGGATGCCGTGCGCGCCGCGGTGGGTGCGCCGCGCCCGGCCAGCCAGGTGCACTGGGGCGGCGGCACGCCGACGTACCTCACCCCGGACCAGGTCACGCGCCTGCACGCTGCGGTGACGGCGCGCTTCCCGACCGCCGAGGGGGCGGAAGTCTCGATCGAAGTGGATCCGCGCGTGACGACGCCCGAGCACGTCGCGGCGTTGCGCGAAGCGGGGTTCAACCGGATCTCGATGGGAGTGCAGGACTTCGATCCCCGGGTTCAGGAGGCGATCCACCGGGTGCAGCCCCTGGAGGAGACGGCGGCCCTGGTTGCGAACGCCCGGGAGACCGGATTCGAAAGCGTGAATTTCGACCTCATCTACGGGCTCCCGTACCAAACCGAGGAGACCTTCGCGCGCACCCTGGACCAGGTGCTTTCCCTGCGCCCGGACCGGCTGGCTCTGTATTCCTACGCCCACGTCACCTGGGTGGCAAAACAGCAGCGCGGTTTCGAGCGCATGGATCTCCCGTCGCCGGAGGTCAAGATACGGATCTTCCTGGCGGCGCTGCGGCGCTTCCTCGAGGCGGGGTACCGCTTCATCGGCCTGGACCACTTTGCGGAGCCAGAGGATGAGCTTTCCCAGGCACTTGCGGATAGAACGCTACGGCGGAACTTCATGGGTCACACGACCCAGGCGGGCGTCGACCTGATCGGCGTGGGTCCCAGCGCGATCAGCGAGCTTCGGGGCGCCTACGCACAGTCGCAGCGCGACCTCGCGGCCTGGCACGAGGCCGTGGCGTCGACGGGTCTGGCGACCGCGCGGGGGCACGTCCTGACTCCCGACGATGTCGAGCGACGCTGGGTGATTGGCCGGATCATGTGTCATGGAGAGATTCGCGCGCCGGAGTTCGAGGCCGCTTTCGGGCGCCCCTTCTCCGGGGCCTACGCGGCTGAACTCGCGTCCCTCGCACCCGCGGTCGACGACGGCCTGATCGAGGTCGACGGGGACGGGAGCCTCGTGGTGACACCGCTCGGGCGGCTCCTGGTACGGAACATCGCCATGGCCTTCGACGCCTACCTCGCCGACCAGCGTCGCGAGGGGCGCCCGATGTTCAGCAAGACCGTGTAGTCCGATGTTCGGCAAGGCCTCGTAGCCCGATGTTGCGTTCTGCCTCGTCCGATCCTTTCGTTCGGATGGCCGCGCGGGCTGGCCGCGAGTGAGCGTTCCGGAGGTCGGCGTGGTCGTTGCGGGCGGCGGTATCGCCGGACTCGCCGCGGCCCTCGAACTGGAGCAGCACGTTTCCGAGGTCGTGGTGTTCGATGCCTCGGACCGGCCCGGCGGCGTGATGCGAACCGACCACGTCGATGGGTTCGTGGTGGAACGCGGTCCCAACACGTTCCAGCTCAAAGCCCCCCTGTGGTCGGCGCTGTGTTTCCGGGGCTTCGAAGACGCCCTGATTCCGGCGCTTCCGGCCAGCCGTCGCCGCTACATCTGGCGCGAGGGTGTGCTGCGCGCCGTGCCGCTTTCCCCGGCGGCCTTTGCAACCACCGGCCTGCTTTCGTTGCGCGGCAAGCTCCGGTTGCTGGCGGAGCCGTTCGTGCGTGGCCGCGATGCCGGCGGGGAATCGGTGGACGACTTCGTGCGGCGAAGGCTGGGGCGGGAAGCGCTCGAGGCCCTGGTGGGACCTTTCCTGACCGGCGTCTACGCAGGGGACGAGACGCAACTCGGTGCCGAGGCCGTGTTCGGAACGCTGGTCGAATACGAGCGTCGGTTCGGTTCCATCCTCGTCGGCGGCGCCGCGTCCCTGTTGGCGCGGCGCGGCGAACGGGGGCGCCCGGGTACCTGGTCGGCCCCGGGCGGCCTGGGCAATTTTGTGCGCCAACTCGCAGGTGGCCTGACCGAGCCCCCGGCCCACGGTGCCCGGGTCGTGGGAATCGTGCGCGACGGCAACGCCTGGCACGTGGAAGTGGAAAGCAGCGGTGGAACCTCGGCGGTTCGCGCCGCCCGTGTCGTGCTCGCGCTGCCCGCCCCGGCAGCGGCGCACCTTCTGGCCGGGGTCGACCCCCGGGCGGCCGAGCTCCTCGGAGGCATCCACTACGCCCCGGTCGTGGGCCTGCCCCTGGGTGTGCCCCGAAGCGCCCTGGCCCGTCCGGCCGACGGGTTCGGTTTTCTGGTGCCCCGGGAGGAGGAGGCGAGCCTGCTGGGGTGCCTCTTCATGAGCCAGCTCTTTCCGGATCGTGCGCCTCGGGATGCCGAGCTGCTCCACTGCATGCTCGGCGGTGGACGTTGGCCGGGAGCCATCGATGAACCCGACGACGTCTTGCAGGACCGAGCCTGCCAGGACCTCGACCGGGCGCTCGGGCTCTCGGGCGAGCCGAAGGATCTCGGGGTGGCGCGCTGGGCCGCCGGCATTCCCCAGCCGGGGGTGGATCACGTGGGCCGGGTCGCCGAGATCCGCGCCCGCCTCTCGGTCCACCCCGGCCTGGCCCTTGCGGGGGGCTACCTGGATGGGGTTGCTGTCGCCGATGCGTTTGCTTCGGGCCTCCGGGCGGCGCAGGATCTCGCGGGACCCTTATGAGCACTCCCGCTCCGCTGTATATCTTCGCGGCGACCGCCCTCGGTCTGTTCGCGGCCTGCGGTGGGGACCTGTATGCAGGGCAACCTCCCCACGTAGCTCAGCGGCACGTTGTCCTCGAGGGCGCACACAACTTCCGAGACCTGGGGGGCTACCCGACCCAGGACGGACGCAGCGTGCGGTGGGGGAGGCTGTTTCGCTCCGACGCACTGGCAGAGCTGACCGACTCGGATCTGGCGGTGCTGGAATCCCTCGACCTTCGCCTGGTCTGCGACTTCCGGAGTCCGGAGGAAAAGGCCGAGGCCCCCGACCGTCTGCCCGAAGGACCGACGCCGCGAGTGGCGGCGCTCGAGATCGCCCTGGAGGGCGTCGACCTCGCCGCCCTGCGCGAGCAGATTCTGTCGGGGGACTTGTCGGGGGTCGATCTCGTCGATGGCAATCGTCGTTTCGTCCAGCAATTCGCCCCGCAGTACGCGGCGATGTTCGAGCGGATTACCCAGGAGGAGAACCTGCCCGCGCTGATCCATTGTACCGGTGGGAAGGACCGGGCCGGGCTCGGCGCGGCACTGATCTTGCGGACGCTCGGCGTGCCCCTCGATTCCGTGTACGAAGACTTTCTGCTCACGAATCTCTACACCGCGCGGAACATCGAGCGGGCCCTCTGGTATATCCGCTTCGCCTCGTTTTTCCGCGCCGACCCGGACCGGGTCCGGGCGATCCTGGGCGTGCGGCGGGAAAATCTCGAGACCGCTTTCGCGACCATCGACGAGCGCTGGGGTTCCTTCGACGCCTACCGCCGGACGGCCCTGGGTCTGGACGACGACGAGGTGGAAGCGTTTCGCGATCTCGTGTTGGAAACGCCGGCGCCAGGTTCCTAGGCCCGGGAGCGCAAGCGGCTCGCGAGCCCCTCGACCCACGCGGGGTGCGCGTTGAGGCTCGGGACGAGGTGGAGGGCTTCGCCGCCGAGTTGCTTCCACTGGTCCCGCGCGCGGATGCCGATCTCCTCGAGGGTCTCCAGGCAGTCCGCGACGAATGCGGGGCACAGGATCGCGAGCCGCCGGTGCCCGGCCGCTGCGAGTTCCGGCAGTCGCTTGTCCGTGTAGGGACGGATCCACTTCCCACCGCCCAGGCGCGACTGGAACCCGACTCCATGGCGGGCGGGCTCGAGCGAGAGCGCGGCGGCGAGGGCTCGCGTGGTCGCGTAGCAGTGCGCCCGGTAGCAGAGACGGTTTGCCGCGTGGAGGGTGTCGCAGCAGTCGGATTGCACGAGGCAGGTGTTGGCCCGGGCATCGACCTTCGTGAGTTGCCGGACCGGGAGGCCGTGGTAGCTGAAGAGAACGTAGTCGGGCCGAAAGCGGTCGAGTTCGGGGCCCGCCACCTCGGTCCAGGCGCGGATGAACCCCGGGTCCGAGTGGAAGGGGGGCAGGCATTCGAGGGGCGGGAGCTCAGGTTGTTGTCGCAACTCCGCTTCGAGGGCGGCAATCGTCGAGCCGGTAGCCGCGGTCGAGTACTGGGGGTAGAGGGGGACGGCGACGATCCGCGCCACGTCCGCTCCGGCGAGCCGGAGCAGGGCGCCGCGAAGCGAGGGCGTGCCGTAGCGCATGGCGAGTTCCACCACGTAACCGGGGCCGAGCGCCGAGGCGAGGGCCGCGCGGAGCGCACGACCGTGGACGAGGAGGGGGGAGCCCTCGGGCGTCCAGATCTGGCGGTAGGCCGCGGCGGAGCGGCGCGGCCGAAACGGCAGGATCACGCCTTCGAGCAGGGCCGTGCGCAGCACGGTCGGAATGTCGAGGACGCGTGGATCGCTCAGGAACTCCCGGAGATAACGGCGCACGTCGCCTGGGTTCGGTGATTCCGGGCTTCCCAGGTTGACGAGGAGGATGCCAGTGCGCAGTTCCATCGCCCTAGTTCGCGGTCCGCCGCGCCATGCCCCCGAGGCGCCAGGAGAGCCAGAAATACCAGGCGGGGAACACGAGCGAAATTTCGACGAGGTGGAGGGCCTGGCCGCGTTCGGGGTCGAGCACGGCCCAGGCGACCGTGGCGAAGCAGAAGACCGCGAGGCTGAAGGTAAGGGCGCGGTAGGCGCGGAGTTTGGAGGGGTAGATGTATTTCCAGGGGATGAAGACGCCCACGGACAGGAGGCTCACCAGCACCACCGCCGTGGTGGTCGACGCGTGCATGAGGAAGAGGTAGATCGCGAGCACGTTCCAGTAGGACGGGAAGCCGAGAAAGAAATCGTCGTCCGTCTTGGCGGCCACCTGGGAGAAGCCGTAGGCGCTGGCGAGTACCGGGGGAGCGGCCCACGCCCAATGGGGCAGGAGGCCGGTGCTGACGAGGAACACCACCGGGACGATCACGTAGTTCAGGTAGTCGACGATGTCGTCGAGCCTTCGGCCGTCGATGCGCGGCGCCTGCCGGTCGACGTCGAGGGAACGGGCCAGCATGCCGTCGACGGCGTCGATGAAGAGGCCGGCCAGGATGAGTAGCAGCGCCGGCGTCCATGCCTGGTCCGCGATGGCGATCAGCGCGCCCGCGCCTGCGACCGCCCCGCAGGCTGTGAACAGGTGAACTCCCCAGGCCAGGATCCGCCGCACGTGGTCTCCCTTGTGGGCCTCAGGGTACGCTATGGTCCGCCTCCGAGCGACGAGGAAGAGCATGCCCGCACAGGATCGTCAGGCGGTCCCCCGCCAGCACACGCAGCGTGCCCTCGAGTTCCTCCGCCAGGGCGGAGATTCCTTCCAGACGACCAAGGTCGAGGCTGTCTTCAACTGGGGCCGGAAGTTCTCCATGTTCCCCTATCCCTTCGTGACGGCCTGCTGCGGCATGGAGTTCATGTCCGTGGCGGGTCCGCGCTACGACGTGGACCGGTTCGGCGCCGCCCTGCCGCGCTTCTCGCCGCGCCAGAGCGACCTGCTCATGGTGGTGGGCACGATCACCCACCGCCAGGCGCCGATCCTGAAGAAGGTCTACGACCAGATGGCCGAGCCGAAGTGGGTGGTGGCCTTCGGGGCGTGTACCTGTTCCGGCGGTCCCTACAACAACTACTCCGTGGTGCAGGGCATCGATACCATCGTGCCTGTCGACGTCTACATCCCCGGGTGCCCGCCCCGGCCGGAAGCGGTGCTCGACGGCATCATGAAGCTCCAGGCCCGCGTTCAGCAGGAGCGGATTCCCCCGGACGGCCGTCACCGGGAAATCGCCGACCTCGAACTTCCGGTGATCGAGAAGCCGGTCGCCTGACCGGGCCGAATCCCATGGCGATCGCCGTCGAACTGCCCGCGCTTGGCGAGAGCGTCGTCGAAGGCACGGTGTCCCGGTGGCTGGTGGCCGAGGGCGACCGGGTCGAGCGCGACCAGGCCCTGGTCGAAGTGACGACCGACAAGGTCGATGCAGAGATCCCGGCTCCGGCCGCCGGCGTCCTTTCGCAGATTCTCGTGGCCGAAGGCGAGACCGTTCCGGTCGGAACCCGGCTCGCCAGCATCGAGGGTGCAGATTCCGCTGCGCCGGCGCCGCCGGCCGCTTCTGGGGAGTCCGCGGCACCGCCGGCCTCGGCCGCCGCAGGGGAATCCGCGGCACCGCCGGCCCCGGCCGCCGCCGAGCCGGCTCGCGAGCCCGGGCAGGCGCCCCCGGACGGCCCGCCCGCCACACCGCTGGCCCGGCGGGTGGCCGAGCAGGCCGGCGTCGATCTCGCCCGCGTCTCGGGAACCGGCAGCCGGGGGCGCGTCACGCGCGCAGACGTCGAACGCCAGGCAACTCCGCCGGCGCCCCCGGAACCCGCTCAGGGGGTGACTGGACCGGCCGTCTCGCCCCCGAGAACGGGGAATGCCCCGGCCTATCTCACCTACGCGGTCCAGCCCGGGGACGAGGTCACTCCCATGTCTCCGCTGCGCCGGTTGGTGGCCGAGCACATGGTGCTTTCCAAGCGTACGAGCCCCCACGTGGGGACGGTGGCGGAGGTCGACATGGGCCGCGTCGTCGCCGTGCGGGACGCGCACAAGGAAGCATTCCGCCGCGCCCACGGATTCGGTCTCAGTTACCTCCCCTTCATCGTCCAGGCCACCGTGCGTGCGCTGCGCGAGCACCCCGCGCTGAATGCCTCGGTGCTCGAAGATGCGATCGTCGTGAAACGGGATATTCACGTCTCGATCGCGGTGGAAACCGACAAGGGTCTCGTCGTGCCCGTCGTCCGTCACGCCGACCGGCTCTCGCTGACGGGGCTGGCCCTGGCCATCGAGGACCTGGCGAGCCGCGCGCGTTCCAAGCAGATTTCGCCGGATGAACTCAAGGGCGGGACCTTCACGGTGTCCAACCCGGGCCGGCAGGGCAATCTCTACGGCTTCGCCATCATCAACCAGCCCCAGGTCGGCATTCTTCGCGTGGGGGAGATGGTCAAGCGGCCCGTGGTCCGCACCTTGGATGGACAGGACGCGATCGTCGTCCGGCCCATGATGCACCTGGCCTTGTCCTACGATCACCGTGCCGTCGACGGGGCGCCGGCAAACGGCTTCCTCTTCGGCGTGCGGTCCCTGCTCGAGGCTGCCGAGTTCGACCTCTAGGGGTCCTTTTTCTATAGTCCCGCCCGTGCCGGGCAAGGTGATCCAGGTCAAGCGGAACGAGAAGCTGGGGCTGCTCGAGCGGCTCTACCTTCCGATGATCCTGCAGGGGCTCCGGGTCACCTCGCGCCACTTCTTCCGCAACCTGAGGGGGTTCGTGACGGGGAAGAACCGCACGGACTTCGTGGTCCAGTACCCGGAAGAGCGCGTCGATTACCCCGATGCCTTCCGCGGCATGCCCGTGCTGGTGCAACTCGACAACGGGCAGCCGAAATGCGTTGCGTGCGGCCTTTGCGAGTTTGCGTGCCCGACGGATTGCATCTCCATCGTTCCCGGCGAGCTCGAAGGGGCGCGCATCGAGCGTTACCCCGAGGCGTTCGACATCGACCTGTCGCGGTGCATGTTCTGCGGGCTCTGCGAAGAGGCCTGCCCGGAAGAGGCGATCGTGATGAGTCGCGAGGTCGAGCTTTCGACCTTCGATCGGCCGTCCCTGAACTTCCAGAAGGAGCAGCTGCTTGTACCCGAAGCGCTGCTCGAGCGCCGTCTCGACTTCCTCCGTGGCGAATACGACCGGGAGCACGAGCGGCCGGCGGAGAAGGACTGAGGCATGCAGGACTACGGCTCGCCGGCTCTGCGTCGCCTGCTCGAGACGCTTCCCGACGCGATCGTCGCGACCCACGCGGATCTGGGCGACGCGACCGCCTGCGTCGACCCGGCGCGCATCGCCGACGTGGCGGGGCTGCTTCGCGACGACCCGGATCTCGCCTTCGAGATGCTGACCGACCTCACTGCCGTCGACTACCTCGGTGAAGAGCCGCGCTTCGAGGTGGTCTACCACTTCTACTCGGTGGCGCGGAACCATCGGGTCCGTGTGAAAGCGCGCGTTCCCGAAGACGCCCCCGAACTGCCCAGTCTCGTCGCTCTCTACGCTTCCGCCGACTGGATGGAGCGCGAGGTCTTCGACATGTACGGGGTCCGCTTCGCCGGGCATCCGCGCCTGGAGCGGATCCTTCTCTACGACGGGTTCGAAGGTCATCCCCTCCGCAAGGACTACCCCAAGGAGAAGCGGCAGCCCCTGGTCGGTCCGCAGAACTGAGCATGTCGGAAGCCATCGATCAACACAGCGACGTGCTGGAAGAGGATTTCGAGCGCGACCTCCATGTGGAGCGCCAGATCCTCAACATGGGTCCGTCGCATCCCGCCACCCACGGGACCGTGAAATTCCTCGTTGAACTCGACGGCGAGAACATCGCGGACATCGACGTCCAGGTCGGCTACCTGCACCGCGGTTTCGAAAAGGAGTGCGAGGCCGGCACGTGGTACCAGGCGATCCCCTACACCGACCGCCTGAATTACAACTCAGCGGTCCTGGCCAATGTGGGTTTCGTGTTGGCCGTCGAAAAACTGCTCGGGCTCGAGGCGCCCGAGCGGTGCCAGTGGCAGCGGGTGATGGCGAGCGAATTGTCGCGGCTTGGCGATCATCTCACCCGGTGCGGTGCCGGGTGTCTCGAACTGCAGGCGATGACGCCCTTCCTCTACGGGATCGAGGCACGCGAACTCACCTGGGACCTCATCGAATCCCTCTGCGGCGCGCGGGTCACGTCCAATTACGTGCGAATCGGCGGGGTGAAGCACCCGATGCCGGATACGTTTCCGGCCCAGTGCCGCGATTCGATTGCAAAGATCCGGGAACTGCTGGCGGACTTCGACGAGGTCATAACGAGCAACCGAATCTTCGTCGATCGTCTCAAGGGAACGGGCGTCATCTCGAAGGAGGACTGCCTCCGGTACGCCGTCACGGGTCCGATTCTGCGCTCGGTGGGGGTCCCGCTCGACATCCGCAAGAGCGAGCCGTACCTCGTGTACGACGAGTTGGACTTCGACGTTCCCGTCGGCCAGGTGGGCGACAACTACGACCGCTACCTCGTCTGCGTGGAGGAGATGCACCAGAGCCTGCGCATCGTCGAGCAGTGTCTGGTCAAGCTCGAGCATCTGGGCTCCGGGCCGGTCAATGCGCTCGACCCGCGGGTTCGCTGGCCGGCGAAGGGTCGTGTCTTCAACCAGATGGAAGAATTGATCCAGCAGTTCAAATCGGTGACGGAAGGGCCGCGGGTTCCGCAAGGCGAGGCCTACTTCCCCATCGAGTCTGCCAACGGCGAACTGGGTTTCTACCTCGTCTCCGACGGTTCGGCGGTGCCCTACAAGGTGCGCTGTCGTCCGCCGAGCTTCATCAACGTTGCGCCGATGCCGCTCATGTTGCGCGGCGCCCTGCTGGCGGACCTGATTCCCACGTTCGACTTCATCAACATGATCGGCGGGGAATGCGACCGGTGAACGATCGCGTGCAGAGGACCGGCGGGGAGTGCGACCGGTGAAGGACCGCGGGCAGAGGACCGGCGCAGCGCGACCGGTGACGTACCGACGGTGCCGGCGAGGGGAACGCGACGCGTGATGGACCGGGGAAGCGCCTGGAAGCTCTTCGGGGCACCGACGGACCAGGAGGGGAGCGTCAACGACCCGCGCACCAGCGAGGAACACGGAGTGCGCTGGAACGAGAAGTGGATCTACCGCGGCGAGGACGGCGTTTCCGTCGAGCGCATCGTGCTCTGGAACCGCTATGACCTGGCCGGCGTCTTTCGCGCGAAGGCAGACGGGGGCTTCGAGCCGGAGCCGCTGCCCCGGTCGTGAGCCCTCGCGGTGCCCCGCCCGGGCCGCCCCCCTTGCGGCCCTTCGGGCTGGTGCTCCACCACGACGGGAGCTGGACCCACGAAGGCGTCCCGCTCCTCAACCGCAAGCTCCGGGCCGCCTTCGATCGCTCGGTGCGCTACCTGCCGGATCCGGGGGCCTACGTCGTCCAACTCGGAAGGTTCCGCGGGCAGATCGCGGTCGAGGAGGCGGGCTTCTTCGTCCGCAGCTTCGACGCGGCGACCGGCGCGATGACACTTTCGGATCGCAGCGACGAGGTCCTGGATCCTGCCACCCTGCGCGTATCTCCGCGGGACGGCGCGGCGATCTGCGCGGTCAAGACCGCGCTCGTTTCCGGCGGGCTGGCGGCCCGCTTCGGCCATGCGGCCCAGGCCGAACTCCTGCTGGCCGTGGAGGAGACCCGGGACGGGCCGCGACTGCGAATTGGAGAGGTGTGCCACCCGGTCCCCGGGCTCTCGTGAGCGGGTGTAGGCGTCGATGACGAACCAACGGTGGGATCCCGCGCAATACGCTCGCAATGCCCGGTTCGTGTCGGACCTCGGGGCGCCGTTGCTCGACCTGCTCGCGCCGAGGGCCGGAGAGCGTGTTCTCGATCTCGGGTGTGGCGACGGAGCGTTGACGGAACGGATCGTTGCGCGGGGCTGTCGCGTCCTGGGGGTCGACGGTAGTCGAGAGCAGGTGGCCGCTGCCAGGACCCGCGGTCTCGACGCGCAGGTCGTGCGGGCCGAAGCGTTGTCGTTTGCGAACGAATTCGACGCCGTCTTCAGCAACGCCGTGCTGCACTGGGTTCAGCGGCAGGACGCGGCGCTCGCCGGGGTGTACCGCGCGCTCAAGCCGGGCGGGCGCTTCGTGGGCGAACTCGGGGGTGCGGGCTGCGTCGCTGCGATCCGGGCCGCGCTTCACGAAAGCCTGTCCCGCCGTGGTCTCGACGCAGCGGCGCGCGATCCCTGGTTCTTTCCAACGCGCGAGGAATACGCGGCGCTCCTCGAGGGAGCCGGTTTCACCGTGGCGTCGCTGGAACTCTTCCCGCGTCCCACTCCGCTGCCCGGAGACCTGGCCGGTTGGCTGGAGACTTTCGCCCAACCCTTTCTCGCCGGCCTGGAAAGCGGGGAACGCCGCGCGGTCATCCGGGAAGTCGGAGAAATCCTGCGGCCGCAACTCTACGACCCGGAGCGCGGGTGGAGTGCCGACTACGTTCGGCTCCGCTTCGCGGTGCACCGAACCGACGGCTGAGGGGGGGCAGCGGGACCCCCGGCGCCAGGTGGAGGCGGCGCCCGGATTCGAACCGGGGATCAGGGCTTTGCAGGCCCGCGCCTTACCACTTGGCTACGCCGCCGGGTCCCGGCTTGGCGCCGGGGGGTCCGGGGAACGGGTACCGCGCGCCCTCCGGCGCGTCAAACCCCAGCATCCCAGTGCCGCGGCGACGCTGGC
>JAYZFQ010000030.1:0-10752 GCA_036336695.1 Myxococcota bacterium | reverse complement strand
CGTGCCCGCCCCACCCCATCGAAGACGGGGCGGGCGGTCGCCAGCGCGCCCGTGTGGCTGGCTGCCGCCCGCTGCCCCTCGGCGGCGGCACCGCCCTTCACCAGGACGAGGGGCTTACGCGCGGTGAAGCGCCGCACCACGTCGATGAAGCGGGGGCCGTCCCCGAGGCCTTCCAGGTAGGCGATCGCCACGCGTGTCTCGGGGTCGGCGCCGAAGAACTCGAGGAAGTCGGGGATGTCCTGCTGGGCGGAGTTCCCGCAAGAGATCGCCCGCGCAACTCCCACCCCCGTCTCGACGGCGTAGTTGAGGAACGACGACACCAGGTTTCCGCTCTGGCTCACGACCGAAAGCGGGCCTGGCGGCGGATAGGGCGCCACGATCTGGGCGCATAGCGAACGGGGCGTCGAGATCACCCCCTGGCCGTTCGGCCCGGCCAGCAGCATCCCGAGTTCGTCGGCGACCCCGACGAGTTCACGCTCGAGCGCCCGCCCCTCTTCGCCTGCCTCGCCGTAGCCCGCGCTGGCGACGAAGGCCGCGCGGACGCCCCGAGCCGCGCACGCGCGCAGGAGTTCCACGTTGGCGCGGTTCGGCGTGCAGACGAAGACGAGGTCTGCTGCCCCTTCCGGGACTTCCGCCACTTCGCGCAGCGTCGGCCGCCCCAGAACTTCCGAACCGTCCCGGTTGATCGGGAAGATCTCGCCGGCGTAGCCGAAGCGAAGCAGGTTGTGGAGCGTGACGAAACCGAACTTCCCCGGGTGGGCCGAGGCTCCGGTTACCACGACACCCCGAGGCTCGAACAGGGGCCGGAAACGCTCGATCACCTCGGCATCCGCGGCCGGCGCCCGGACCTCGCTGGGCGGCGCCGGGTCGCCGAGTTCCACCAACGCGTCGACGGCCACGGGCAACCCTGCACGCACGATCAGGGGATTCACGTCGACGCTCGCGACATCGGGTCGTTCGACCGCCAGCCGGGACAGACCCGCGAGTATTTCGCCGAGGGCCACCAGGTCCACGGCGGACTCCCCGCGGAAGGGTTCGGTGACGAGATGACCCGCCGCGAGGCGTTCCGGCAACCGCCGCGCCTCGCCGGCATCGAGGGGCGCGGCCGCAAAGACGACATCGCCGACCGCCTCGGCCAGGATGCCGCCCAGACCCAACATCACGCAGGGGCCCAGTTGTGGGTCCCGCACGAGGCCCGCGATGAGTTCGCGCGCGCCGTCCACCCGTTCGGACACCAGCAACCCGACGTCGCCGTCTTCCGGGCGGGCCCGGGCAAGCAGATCCTCGGCCGCCCGCTGAACCGCCTCGGCGCCGGCCAGGCCGACGCGCACCAGCCCGCGCTCGGTCTTGTGGGCAATGCCGTCGCCGCAAAGCTTCACCACGGCGGGAAAGCCGATCGCCTCCGCCGCCGCCACCGCGTCGGCGGCGCTCGAAACCAGCTCCTCGCGCGCGCACGGAACTCCGTAGTCGCTGAGCAGCCGCTTCGAGGCGTGTTCTGAGAGGGTGCGACTCGGCGGCACGGACGACGTATCCTAAGTCGACAGGCGACTCCGGCCCACCCCCCGGCCGACGACGCGTGGGGAGGGGGGCTCCATGGAACCGGACACAGGCCTGATCCAGCGCCTGGACGGGCTCTTTTCGAACTGGATCGTGGCGCCGCTCGAAGCGGTGATCTTCTTCGATGTCACCTTCTGGCTCCCCGACGTCCAGGTACCCCTGGTCGTCCTCTGGCTCATCGTCGGTGCGACCTTCTTCACCCTCCGCTTCCGGTTCATCAACCTGCGCGGCTTCCGGCACGCCATCGACGCCGTGCGCGGGGTCTACTCCCGGCCGGGCGAGTCCGGCGAAATTTCCCACTTCCAGGCGCTCTCGGCGGCGCTCTCGGCCACGGTCGGCCTCGGCAACATCGCCGGCGTGGCCTTCGCGGTGGGCATCGGCGGACCGGGTGCCGTGTTCTGGATGATCGTGGGCGGCTTCCTCGGCATGAGTTCAAAATTCGCCGAGTGCACGCTCGGACAGAAATACAAGGTCGTGCGGGCGGACGGCCAGGTTTCGGGTGGCCCCATGCACTACCTGAAGACCGGCCTCTCCGAACTCGGGCTCGCGAAGCTCGGGGGCTTCCTGGCCCCCCTGTTTGCCGTGATGTGCATCGGGGGCTCCTTCGGCGGGGGCAACATGTACCAGTCCAACCAGGCCTACACCCAGGTCGCCTCGGTGCTTCCCTTCCTCGCTGGCACCGCGGGCGCCGTCGCCTTCGGCCTCGTAATGGCGGCACTCGTGGGTATCGTCGTCATGGGCGGCATCCGGCGCATCGGCGAAGTCGCCGCCAGCCTCGTGCCGCTGATGTGCGGGATCTACGTGCTCTGCGGGCTCACGATCCTGCTGCTGCACGCCAGCGAGGTGCCGGCCGGCCTGGCGCGGATCGTTTCGAGCGCGTTCTCGATGGAGGCAGGCCTCGGCGGCTTCGTCGGGGTCCTGATCCAGGGCTTCCGGCGGGCGGCCTTCAGCAACGAAGCCGGCGCCGGGTCCGCCGCCATCGCGCACTCCGCGGCGCGCACCGACGAACCGGTCCGGGAGGGCATGGTCGCGCTGCTCGAGCCCTTCGTGGACACCATCATCGTGTGCACCATGACCGGCCTGGTCATCGTCGTGACCGGCGCGTGGAGTGATCCCAACGCGGGCGAGGGCATCCGCATGACGAGCACCGCCTTCGCCACCGTGCTGCCCTGGTTCCCGGTCGTGCTCTCGGTCACCGCGACGCTCTTCGCCTTCAGCACCATGATCTCCTGGAGCTACTACGGAGAGCAGTGCTGGGCCCGGCTGTTCGGCGTGGGTTCGATCCGCGTCTACCAGGCGATCTTCCTGGTCTTCGTGTGGGCAGGCGCCGTCTTCCAGGCAAAGGCGGTCGTCGATTTCGGGGACATGATGATCCTGGGCATGGCGTTCCCGAACCTCATCGGCGTGGCCCTGCTTTCCGGAAAACTGAAGCGGGATCTCGACGACTACTGGGAGCGCTTCCGCGCCGGCCAGCTGCCCCGGCGCGACGACTGACCCGCCGCCGAAAAGCTAGGGCGCCGGGACCACCTGGACCTGGAGCACATCGGAGAACAGGACGCGGCCGGAGGCACCTCCGAGGCCGCCGCGCGGCTCCTTCCAACCCACGGCGTTGGTGGTGTAGCCGAGCACGGTGGCCTTCTCGGTGCCGTAGAGAAACGCGGCCGCCAGGGGCAACGTGCCCGGTTCGCTCGGCGCGCGGAGCGTGAACACCACCTGGGCGCTGTCCCACTTTCCCGCCGCGGCGTCGGAGTTGATCCCCGTAACGTTGACGAAGGAGATCAACCGCCCGTCCTCGGCGGGGCGCTTGTCGAGCCAGCCGGTCTGGAGTTGTCCGTCCGGACCCGTCACCTTGGGCGGCGCCGCCGAAAGCCAGCCCGCCGAGGCGGCGGGACGCGCGTACCACCGGTGGGCGCGATCGACCAGGGCGATCCCCACCACGGGGCCGGCGCCCCCGGTCACCGAAACGGTGACCTCGAAGACCGAGCCCGCCGGCACCTGGGCCGGGGCCTCGATGCCCACCGTCGATGCTTCGTCGACGGCCCGGATCTGCTCCGCCAGGGTCTTGCGATCGGTCTCGGTCAAGCTCGCGTAGCCCTTCTGGCCCGCGAGGATCACTGCGATGTGTTTGCGTTCGGCAATTTCCTTCTGGGCGCGCTCGGGACTGCCCGCGAGCGCCTCGACGTTTCGAGACGCGTGACAACCGGCGCAGAACGGCGCGACGTCGGTCTGGTAACTCGGCGTGCCCCCCGGATACGCGGCCGCTCCGGTCGCGAGGGAAAGGCACAGGGCGCTGAAGAGCCAGTGGGCGGGTCTCATCCGGATTTCTCCTCGAATTCCTGGTGGCAGCGGGCGCACTGGGTGCGCACGTGGTCAACCTGTAGATGATAGGGAGCCGTGTCTCCGACCGGCTCGTGGGAAAGGTGGCATTCGACGCAGTCGACGCCAAGGGCGACGTTGTGGACAGGAAACTGGTGGAAACGGGTCGCTTCGCCGGGTTCCGGGTCGCTTTCCACGAAGGACGCGTGGCACTGGGAACAATCCTCGTCCCAGAGCGGCCACTGCATGTGGTCCGGCTCCACGAAGCGGCCGGTCAAGTAGACCAGGGCGTCCTTCGCAGCGAGCGCCTTCACCCGGACGCGCCCGGGGAAGCTCACGCCCCCGTGGCAATCGATGCAGCGGAACGGTTCCCCGGTAGCCGCGGCATGGGCCGCCGCGAGGCTCATGGCCGGCGCCGCATCGAAGTCGCGACGAATCTCTTGGTGGAGCGCCACGCCGGACGCCAGGTGACAGGCGTTGCAGAAATCGTTGTCCTGCTCCAAGCGGTCGGTCACCCACCACCCCGTCGACGCCCCGGCCATCCCCAGCGCCGCCGCGACGAGCAGCCAAGCCGCGCGGTGCATCCGTGCCATGCGTTCCCTCAGGTAGAGTACCCTGCTTCGAACCGCAAACGGGAACACGAGGGGACGTACGATGCAGTTGGGACGACTCGGTGTCTGGTCCTGGATCGACTCGCTTCCGGGCGCAGCGGCCGGGGCGTTTGCGAAGCGCGTGGAAGACTGGGGCTACGGAACCCTCTGGCTTCCCGAAGCGGTGGGGCGAGATCCCTTCACTGCCGGCGCACACCTGGCCGAACACACGAGCCGCCTGGTGATCGCGACGGGCATCGCCAACATCTACGCCCGCGACCCGATGACGATGCGCGCGGGCCGGGACACCCTTGCCGAGTTCTCCGGCGGCCGCTTCCTCCTCGGGCTCGGGGTCTCCCACGCTCCGATGGTGAGCGGGATGCGGGGCCACACCTACGGCAAGCCCGTCACGACCATGCGCACCTACCTCGAGGCGATGGAAAAGGCGACCTACCTGGGACCGGCGCCTCCCGAGGCCCCCCCGGTCGTGCTGGGAGCGTTGCGCCCCCGGATGCTCGAACTCGCCGCCGAGTCCACGCAGGGCGCCCATCCCTACAACGTGCCCCCCGAACACACGGCGCGCGCACGGGAGATCCTCGGCGCGGGGGCCTGGCTCTGCCCGGAACAGAAAGTCCTGCTCGAAACCGACGGGACGAAAGCGCGCGACGTCGCCCGCAAGAACCTGGCGATCTACCTCGGGCTTCCCAACTACCGCAACAACCTCCTCTGGCTGGGCTTCGAAGAGAGCGATTTTGCCGACGGGGGTTCGGACCGCCTCATGGACGCCCTCGTCGCCTGGGGCGACGCGGACGCCATCCGGGAACGCATCCAGGCCCACTGGGATGCCGGTGCAGACCACGTCTGCATCCAGGCCCTGCGCGGCGACGGAGAACAGGGCCCGGACGAGCGTTGCCTGGAGCTCCTGGCGCCCGCGTGACAGACGCACCCGCCCGAAGCTTCTGGGGTTGGGGCTACGAGGGCGGCGGCCCCGACGCAGCACAGTCCGCCGGAATCCTACGCACCCTGTCGGAGAGCTTCGGTACCTCCCTGGAGATCGCACCGGAACCGCGCGAGGCAGACCTGGCCCTGCCCCAACCGCGCATCGCGGCTCCCGCCACCCTCGCCTCGCTCTGCACCGACCTCCCCCGGCAACGCGCGCGACACGCCTACGGATGCGCCTACCGCGACATCGTCCGGGCGCTGCGAGGCCAGTACGACCACCCCCCGGACCTGGTCGCCTTCCCGCGTTCCGAGGAAGACGTGACCGCGCTGCTCGACTGGTGCTCGGACGCCGACATCGCGGCAATCCCCTACGGCGGGGGATCGAGCGTGGTCGGCGGTGTCGAGGCACGTCACTGCGACGGACACGCGGGCGTGGTGTCCATCGACCTCGGCCGTCTCGACCGGGTGCTGGAAATCGACCGCACGTCTCGGGCCGGCCGGTTCCAGGCAGGCATCCTCGGCCCGGCCCTCGAGGACGCACTGCGCCCCCACGACCTCACCCTCCGCCACTTTCCCCAGTCCTTCGAGTTCTCGTCGCTCGGGGGATGGATCGCAACCCGCGCGGGCGGACACTACGCCACGCTCTACACCCACATCGACGACTTCGTCGAATCCCTGCGCGTCGTCACGCCGAGCGGGACCCTCGAAAGCCGTCGGTTGCCGGGATCGGGCGCGGGACCGAGTCCCGACCGGCTTTTCCTCGGCTCCGAGGGAACGCTCGGCATCGTCGTGGAAGCCTGGATGCGACTCCAGGACCGGCCGACGTTCCGAGCCTCGGCAGCCCTGCGGTTTCCGGGCGAGGCGGGCTTCCTCCAGGGCTCGGAAGCCGTGCGCCGGCTCTCCCAGTCGGGCCTGTTCCCGACGAACTGCCGCCTCCTCGATGCCGCGGAGGCCCGCACCTCCAACGCGGGGACGGGAGACGCCGCGATCCTCGTGCTCGGTTTCGAGTCCGCCGACCACCCGCTCGACGGAAAAATGGATCGCGCTCTCGAATGTTGCCGCGATGCCGGTGCCGAGGTGCCCGAAGGCAGCGTGCAGACACGTTCGGGTGGCGGCGTGTCGCGGGAAGGCGCCGCCGGCACCTGGCGCAGGGCCTTCCTCCACGCCCCGTATGTGCGCGACATCCTTGCGCGCGCTGCGTGCCTCACGGAAACCTTCGAAACCGCGATCACCTGGGACCGCCTGGAGACATTTCACGGCGCCGTGATGGGCGCAGCAAACGATGCCGTACAACGCATCTGCGGAACCGGCCGGGTGTCGTGCCGGTTCACCCACGTCTACCCCGACGGCGCCGCACCCTATTTCACGATTCTCGCCCCGGGACGACGGGGCAGCGAGATCGAACAGTGGGACGAGATCAAGCACGCGGTGAGCGAAGCCATCCTCCGGGAGGGCGGAACCATCACCCACCACCACGCGATCGGTCGGGACCACCGACCCGGCTACGACGCCCAGCGACCCGATCTTTTCGCGGCAGCGCTGCGGGCAGCCAAGGGAACCCTCGACCCGAAGGGCATCCTGAACCCCGGCGTCCTGATCGACGCCTGAACCTTTCCGCTAAGCTGAGTCGCCATGACGCGCATCAACGAGAACTACCAGAAGCTCCAGGCTGGTTACCTGTTTCCCGAGATCGGCAGGCGCGTGCGCGCCTTCCAGGCCGAAGAACCCGACGCCCAGGTCATTCGCCTCGGCATCGGCGACGTCACCCTCCCCCTCGCACCCGCGGTTGTCGAGGCCCTCCAGGCCGCCGCCGCAGAGATGGGAACCGCCGAGGGGTTCCGCGGCTACGGCCCCGAGCGGGGGGCCGAAGCGTTTCTCATCGAGGGAATCCTCGCCCACGACTTCGCGCCGCGCGGCGTGAGCCTGGAGGCGGAAGAGGTCTTCGTTTCCGACGGCAGCAAACAGGACAGCGGAAACATCCAGGAGATCTTCGGGCCCGATTGCACCATCGCCGTAACCGACCCGGTCTACCCGGTGTACGTCGACACCAACGTCATGGCGGGGCGCACGGGAGACGCCGGAGAGGACGGACGCTACGCCGGGATCCTGTACATCCCGGCAACCGCGGAGAACGGCTTCGTTCCCCCGCCGCCCGACGGGCCGGCGGACGTGGCGTATCTCTGCTCACCCAACAATCCCACCGGGGCGGTGGCGACACGGGAAGACCTCGAACGCTGGGTGGCATGGGCGCGCAAGCACGCTGCAGTCATCGTGTACGACGCCGCTTACGATGCCTTCATCCAGGACCCGGCCCTGCCGCGGTCCATCTACGAAATCGAAGGTGCCAAGGAGTGCGCCATCGAAATGCGGAGCTTCTCGAAACGCGCGGGGTTCACCGGCGTTCGCTGCGCCTACACCATCGTACCGAAGGCGCTGCACGGAACGGGCCGTTCCGGCGCAACCGTTTCCCTGAACGAGATGTGGATGCGGCGGCAATCCACGAAATTCAACAGTGTTCCGTACGTGATCCAACGTGCGGCCGCCGCGGTCTTCACACCCGAGGGCCAGAAGCAGACCCGGGAACAAATCGACTACTACATGGCGAACGCGGCGCTCATCCGCAGAGAGCTCGGTCGGGTCGGGTTGCAATGCTACGGCGGCGAGCACGCGCCGTACGTCTGGGTGCAGACCCCCGGAGACTTGTCTTCCTGGGACTGCTTCGATCGCGTGCTCCGGCAGGCCCACGTGGTCACGACACCGGGCGCCGGGTTCGGCGCCTGTGGCGAAGGCTACGTGCGTATTTCGGCCTTCAACTCCCGAGAGAACGTCGAGACCGCAGTCCCCCGCATCGCCCAGGCGCTCGCCCGCTAGAGCGCACCGCAAACGCCCGGGCGCGCGCTCGGTTCCCGACCGGAACCCAACGCGCGCCCTCGGCTTGCCCAGTGCGTCGCAGGCGACGGGAGTCAGCCGCCGTTGCGGTTCTGGCGCCGCTCCACGCGATTGCTGCGCCGGTCCATGCGGCGATCCACCCGATCGCCACGCCGGTCCATGCGACGGTCCACCCGATCGCCGTGCCGGTCCATGCGACGATCTACCCGGTCGCCGCGCCGGTCGAGGCGACGGTCCACCCGGTCGCCGCGCCGGTCCAGGTTACGATCGATCCGGTCGCCCTTGCGATCGAGATGCCGATCGATCCGGTCTCCGCGGCGGTCGAGACGCCGGGACCGGGCGTCGTTGCCATTTTCGGCGGCCCGATCCGAGGCACGGTCCAGTCGATCGTTGATCCGGTCGCCGCGAACGTCCAGCCGGTCATCGATACGATCTCCGCGGCGATCCAGCCGATCGTCTACCCGATCCCCGCGGCGATCCAACCGATCGTCGATCCGGTCTCCGCGGCGGTCCAGCCGGTCGTCGATCCGGTCTCCGCGCGTGTCGAGCCGGTCGTCGACCGTGTCTCCCAACTCGTCCAGGTTGTCCGCGGCGACGGCGGCACCTGCGAGGGTCACCCACGCCATTGTCAGGAAAACAGCCAACTTCGTCATGTCGGTCTCCTTGGTTCGCGCATTCCCTGCGCTCGACTCCTTCAACCCGTTCCCGCGAGAAAGGTTCCGGAAGGCGAAAACGGCGCAGCAAGCGGCCCGCCGACAGATGGGCTATCCAGATTTTCCGCCCTGATTCCGGGAGGATCCCCCATGCCCATGCCCACGGACATCAAGATCATCGACCTGATGCTCGGCATCCCCAGCGCCGACGCAAAGCCGAGCTACGACTTCATGCGGCCGCTGCTGCGGGACGCCGAGAGCCTGAAATCCTTCGAGTTCCCGGTCGAGTACATGTTCAAGGACGTCCCGAAAGCCGGCACCCGCGACGACTACATCCGCTATGCGCTCGACGAAATGGACACTTATGGCATCGAACGTGCGTTGATCGGCGTCGGTCTCGAGGACAAGACGGGACAGCAGGCGCTCCGGCAACACCCCGACCGTTTCCTGCCGTCCTGCGGGGTCGACCCCAACCGCGGCGTCTCTGCGTTGCGCCACATCGAGCGCATGCACGGGGAATTCGGAATCCTGGCGGTGAGCGCATTCCCGGCGGGCTGCGTCCCCCAGGTCCCCATCGACGACAAGCGCTTCTATCCGGTCTACGCGAAGTGCTGTGAACTGGATCTTCCGATCTTCGTCTGTGCCGGCGTACCGGGGCCGCGCGTTCCCATGGCGTGCCAACACGTCGAACGCATCGACGAAGTCTGCTGGTTCTTCCCGGAACTCAAGTTCGTGATGCGCCACGGTGCCGAGCCCTGGACGGACCTCGCAGTGAAGCTCATGCTCAAGTGGCCCAATCTCTACTACTCGACCAGTGCCTTCGCCCCCAAGTACTACCCGAAGGCAATCGTCGACTACGCCAACACGCGCGGCGCCGACAAGATCCTCTACGCGGGCTACTTCCCCATGGGCCTGTCCCTGGAGCGCATCTTCCGGGACATGCCCCAGGTGCCGTTCCGCGACGAGGTCTGGCCCAAGTTCCTGCGTGAAAACGCGATGCGCGTCCTGAAACTCGACGACTGAACTCGGAGAGGCGGGCCGCCCCCCTCTCCTGGCTCTCGGCGGCGCGGGGTCGAACATGACACGCGAGACGGATCCCGGTCGACTCTTCGCCTACGGCACGCTGATCTTTCCCGAGGTCGTGTCCGCCCTGCTCGGACGCACGCCGGCCCACACGGCGGCAACCCTGCCCGCCCACGCGCGTTTCGCACTCCGGGAGCGGGAGTATCCGGGCCTCGTGCCCTCCGACGGCGCCAGCACCTCCGGAATCCTCTGGGAAGGAATCAGCCCCGGCGAGTTCGAAATCCTCGATCACTACGAGAGCGACCTCTACGAATGCCGGCAGCTCGCAATCTTTCCCGGTGCGGGAAAGACAGCGCGCGAGGCCTCGGTCTACGTCGTACCCGCGCGCTACCGGAACCTGCTGACGCCGAATCCCTGGGATCCGGCACGATTCGCCCGCGACCACCTGGCCGAAAGCGTCGCGCACTGCGAACGCTTCCGCCGCTCGCTGGCGGACACCGGTGTATGCTGAAACCGATGGACGCCACGGCGACACACCCGCGGGCAGCCTGCCGCGAAATCGAAGCATCCGCGACCCGCGATCTCCGCCAACCGCTCCCCGACGCGCGGAGCTGATCACGCGCCATGTCGGTTCGCGGTGAGTTCAAACGCGTCCTGGCCGAATGGATCGCGCAGCTGCGCGCGATCGACACGGAAGCATCCCGCACCTGGATTCGAAAGCTCGAAACGGCTGGGCGCAACGCAGACGACGATCTCACCGCGGCGGCACAGCGTGTGCTCGA
>JAYZFQ010000029.1:0-6415 GCA_036336695.1 Myxococcota bacterium | reverse complement strand
CCTTGTCGGCCCAGGTCGAGGGGCTCGGCCCCGTCGAAGTCATTCAGCCCTGACGGGCTTGCGCCCCGCGAGCCACGTGGCCGCGACGATGAACGCGACGAGGGCGGCGCTCGTCCCGATGGAAATCGTGTCCCACTCGGGGGCGACCGCGGCAGCGAGCCAGCCCGCCACCGAGAGCAGGCAGAGCGCGGCGCCGACGGCCTCGCCGCCGCTGCGCAGGAAGGCATAGGCGAGGAAGATCGCGGTGTAGTAGCTCGTGGGTTCGAGCAGGATCGGCACGAGCCCGATGCCGAGGATCGCGGCCTCCCAGTCGGGGACGCGCCGCGCCGCCCACAGGATCCCGATGCCGATCGCGGCGGCGAGTCCGGCGAACAGGGGCCAGCGGTTGTGGCGGCTTTCCTGCCGGGCCTGCTTCCAGCCCGCGACGACGTCTTCCCCCCGGTCGGCGAGTGCCCGCTGGCTGGCGCCGGGAACGTGGTAGACGAGCGGGCCCAGGCCGACCGTGTTGTTGATGAGGCTCGTTCCGTGCAGGCCCAGGTTGTCGACGAAGGCCGGCCAGGCACCGGTGCCGCTGCTCCAGAGTGAAAGCGGGACGCCGAGGGCCACGGCGAGCAACGCGCCGGCGGCGAGGTTCCGGTGCGCGGGGGCGAGCCGCCGCTCGCGGCGGAGGGGACCCAGGGCGCGGAACGCGACGGGGGCGAAGAAGAGGGCGGGGAAGACGCGCAGCAGGGAAGCCCAGCCGAGCAGGAACCCCGCCGCGAGGGGCCGTCCGTGCCGGAGCAGGGCGAAGCCGGCCACGCTCGCCAGGAGCCAGTCGTGGCGCAGGTAGGCGCCTCCGACCCAGCTGTACTCGGCGGGGTGGTTCGTGCCCCAGTAGAGCAGGGCGACGCAGGTGGCGCGCCAGCCGAAGGCCCAGGCGGCGAGGGCCCAGAGCGCCAGGACGAGCATCGGGTCGACGAGCACGAGGGTTGCGACCCGTGCGTCGCGCAGGGGGGTCTCGCCGATGAGCGCGCGCCCGAGGACGCCCCACACCGGCGTCGGGTTGTAGCCATGATCGCGCTGGAGGCGTTCCCAGGCGTCGGCATCCATGCCGTTCCGGAACCAGGCGACATCCGCGGTGAAAGCGGACCAGCGCTCGGGGGTGAAGAAGCGCTTGCAGCGTTCGGGCTCCGCCACGGCTGTGGCGGCGGGCACCAGTGCATAGGTCTCGAGGTCGGTGATGCGTCGCGTGGCGACCCGTTCGTCGAGCCCGGCTTCGGCGTCCGCCACGGAGGTGCAGGTGTAGAGGCGCGTGTAACCCAGCTCCGGGTAGTACTTCGCGCCGATCGTGTAGTGGAAGAGTTCGTGGGCGTGGGCGAAGTCGGGGTAGTGGAAGAAGCCGAAGTTCCACCAGCTGGCGAAGCCGGCCACGCCGAGGAGGGCCAGCAGCGTGTCGCGCAGACGCCGGCTCCCGGTGCCGCGCCCCCGTCGCGCCAGCCAGGCACCCCAGCCCAGCAGCAGGGCGCCGCCCAGGGCCAGGCCGAGCTTCACCACGTTGACGACGTTGCGTGTCTCCCGCCCTGCGCGCTGGGCGTCGGTGACGTCCCCCAGCGTGTCGCTGGCGACCCAGAGGCGCCCGGCCGAGAACCCGGCGGTCTCGGCTGCCGCCGCGTCGGCGCCGGGGGTCGCCAGTGCCAGGAGGAGACCGAGCACGGCGACCGGACAGGCGGCGAGGGACAGGATTCGTGACACCCGGGGGTCCAGTCTAGGCGCCTGGTTTCGCCCCGGCGAAAGCGGGTTGACGACCGACCGATCGGTCGGTACAGTGATTCCCAGCCCAGGAGTTCCATGGCCGCCCCGCCCGCCAGCTCGCGAGACAAGATCCTCGACGTCGCCGAGGCCCTCTTCGCCCGCCGAGGCTTCGCCGGGGTCGGCATGCGCGAGGTCGCCGACACGGTCCAGCTGGGGAAGTCCTCGCTCTTCCACCACTTCCAGGGCAAGGCCCAGCTCTACTTCGAGGTCCTGGGCCGTGTCCTCCAGCGCATCGAGGAACGCGTCGCACCGATTCTGGAGGCGCCGACCCCGCCCATCGAAAAGCTCGACCGGGGCATCGATGCCCTGCTCGACGCCCTGGCCGAGCACCCGACCACCGCGCGCCTCCTGCTCCGGGCGCTCTTCGAAGAAGACGCGTTTCCCGGCGGCCCCTTGCCGGAAGAAGAGGCCGCCCGCCGCGTGCTCGACGGCTTGCTCGCGCGTATGGCCGCCGTGCTGCAGGAAGGCATCGAGAGCGGCGTGTTCCGCGATGTCTCGGTGGCCCACGCGCTCCAGACCATGATCGGCGCCTGCGTCTTCCACTTCGCCTCGGGCGAGCTGGGGGAAGAACTGATCGGCGGTCCGCTGCTGTCCGCCGGCGCCGTCCGCGCCCAGAAGGACACCGTCCGTCAACTGTTGCATCACGGGCTCGCAGTTCCCACTGCGGAGACCGGGGAGGAAGCACCGTGCAGAAACTGATGAGCGACCAGCGCAAGCGTGTCGGGACCTTCGAGGTCATCGACTTCTCCGACGACATCGCAGCCGAACGCATTCGCGACCAGGTGGAACGGGACGTGCCCCTCGGACTCAACTGGACCTGGGAATACGGCAGCGAGTTCGCCGAACTCCGGGCGCTCTACGAGAAGGGCAAGGTCAACCAGTGGAACGCCGAGACCGACCTCGACTGGGACACGCCGCTTTCCGCGGACGACTGGGTGCTCACCCCCGAGGCGTCGATGATGGCCCAGGTCTGCAAGATGCTGGGCAAGGACGAGGCGACCCAGCGGGCCGCCATGTTCGAGGAGCTCGGGTATCTCCTTTCCCAGCTGCTCCACGGCGAGCAGGCCGCGCTCCAGCTCTGCGGCCAGTTGACGAACGCCTGCGACAAGATGGACGAGAAGTGGTACGCGTCGAGCCAGGTGATCGACGAGGCGCGCCACGTCGAGGCGTTCTCGAAGGTGCTCACGCGGAAGATGGGCGGGATCTACCCGATCAGCCCGACCCTCAAGGTGCTCCTCGACATGCTGCTCGAGGCGGACACCGTGCAGAAGAAGACGCTCGGCATGCAGATCCTCTTCGAGGGCATGGCCGTCGGCATCATGGACATGCTGCGCAGCCAGAGCCAGAACGCCCTGGTCACCGACGTCATCCGGCGCGTCGCCCAGGACGAAGCCCGCCACGCGGCCTTCGGCGTGCTCATGATGCGGCGCGTGGTGGAAGATGCCTCGGTGGAGGAACGGGCGGAAATGGAGGACTGGTCCTTCAGCATCCTGGAAGCGCTGAACGCCAACCAGCAACTCGACATGCTTCAGCTGCTGGGCCCGAAGTACGGCATCGATCCGGAACGGACCGTCGAGGCGGTGACCTCGATGGACAACTTCGCCGAAGTCAACTGCATCTTCTACATGCACACCGTCGTCCCGAACCTGAAGAAGCTCGGGTTGCTGACGGAGCGGACCGAGGGCCAGTGGCGCGAAGTCGGAATGCTTCTCGACAAACGTCCCGCCGTGCTCGACGAACTGGCCACCCTCTGACTCCGAGGAGACCCGGAGCGGGTGGGCGCCGGCGGCGCTAGTAGCGCGCCAGGGACGCCTCGAGTTCCGCGACGATGGCCTTTCGGAGGGAGTCGGGTTCGAGGACTTCGGCGCCCGGCCCGAAGGACAGGATCCAGGAACGCAGGTCGGCGGTTTCGCCGACTTCCATCGAGAGTTCGACGCTCTCGTCGGGGCCGGGTCGGAGTTGCTGGCTGGTGTGCCAGGTGTGCTCCTCGACGTAGCTGGCCCAGCGCTTGTCGAAGCGGATCCGCACCTTGCTGGCCGGTTCGGCGATCACGCCGAAGGAGCCCGCCGACCAGGCGTCGAAGTCGAAGCTCGCGGGCACGGTGAAACTGCGGTTCGTGGTGTCGAGGGCCTGGATGCGCTCGATGGCGAAGGTCCGGATCTCCTCGCTCCGGTGGTCGAGTCCCACCACGTAGAGGCCGCCGCTCCGGTACCAGACCCGGTAGGGGTCGAGATCGCGGGTGGCCTCCTTGCCGGTGCGGCCGGTCCGGTAGCGGATGGTGACGGTGCGCCGGCGCAGCACGGCGTCGTGGAGCGACCGGATCGTCTCGCGAAAGCGCGCGTAGTTCTTGTGGGGGTCGGGGAGGACGCGGAAGGTTTCCCCGAGCCGCGCCAGGTAGGCCTCGAGTTCCGGCGACAGCCCGGCCCGGATCTTCTGGAGCGCCGAGCGCACCGAATCGTGGAAGACCGTTCCTTCGAGTTGACGCAGCAGGTCCTCGCCGAAGGCGAGGGCGAGGATCTCGTCCGAGGTGAAGGGGACGTCGCCCATGCCGAAGCTGTCGAGGAAGCGGTAGAAGACCCGGCCGTCGCGCTTCTCCGAGACCACGGGAAAGCCGGCGTACATCAGCGCGTTCAGGTCGCGGTAGACCGTGCGACGGACACAGCCGAGTTCGTCGGCCAGGTCGTCGAGACCGCAACCCGCCCGGCTCTTCGCGAGCCGTTGGACGAGCTGCCATTGACGGGCAAGCTGGTCCCCGCGCACGGCGTTGCAGGGTAGCGTAGGCGTGTGCCGGCGGCGCCGGCTCAGTCGGTGAAGAACTCGACCAGTTCTTCTTCCCGCGCCGCGGCATCGCGGAAACCGAGGTCGGCGAGGGGGGCGACGAACTCGCCGTCGAACAACAGGTAGGAGAGCAGGTCCGACTCGGGACTGCGCCCCGATTCGTCGAGGCCCCGGGCGGCGAGGCGGACCAGGGGCGAGCGGGTGTGGGCATCGGACAGGTTGCTCAGGATCTCCCCGGCAAGCAGTCCCGGATCGGCCGTGGGTCGGATCACGAGGTCGTGGATGCGGCGAAACGGCTGGGTGCGTTCGCGTAGGGCGACTTCGTTCAGGCGGTCGACGAACTCGGGGCCGAAGGCGGTCTCCCCGTGGTCGAGGACCTCGTTGAGCACGTGCATGCGGGCGAGGTCGGTGTCGAGGTGATCGAGCATGAGGGCGTTCAAGACCTTGCCGAACAGGAAGAGGGGGCTGCCGTAGTCCGCCGCGTGGGTTTCCGTGAGGTGTGTCTCGCTGGCCTGCCGCGCCTCCTGGCGCAGGGCGAGCACCATGACCCGGTCCGCCCCGAGCCGCAGCGCCGGCGCCAGGGGCGTGTTGAGGCGCAGTCCTCCGTCGGCGTAGTAGGTGCTGGCCACCCGGACCGCGGGAAACACCAGGGGGATCGCCGCCGAGGCCAGGGCGTGGGTGGGCAGCAGCCGGGTGGGGCGCGGAATGACCGTGGGGTCGCGCGTCCAGTGGGAGACGTTGCGGTCGCGGGTTTCCATGAACACGACCACGTGGCCGGTACCGATCTGGGTGGCCGCCACGCAGACGGCGTCGACCTGGCCCTCGCGCACGTTGTTCCGGATCTCCCGCCAGGGGATCGCCCCGATCACCAGTTTTTCCAGCGGCTTCGTGTCGAAGAGTCCGTAGAGCCGGTCGGGCAGTTCGCCGCTTCGCATGGCCTGGGCGACCTTGCGCACGCCGAGGATGCGGCGGGGGAGCCGCAGCAGGTCGCGGGCCGACAGGGGCAGGATTTCCTCGACCCGCATCTGGGTCCAGACATCGACGAGGCGCGCGCCCCGGCCTTCGCCCTCGTGGGCCGTGGCGGCGAGATAGCAGGCGTGGATCGCGCCGACCGACGTGCCGCACAGGATGTCGAAGTGCACCGGCCGGCCCAGCCGCCGCGGCAGTTCGTCGCACAGGTAGCGCACGAAGCCGGCCTCGTAGGCGCCCCGGGCACCCCCGCCGGAAAAGACCAGCGCGCGGCGCGGGCGGCGGGCGTTGGTGTCAGAGGCCACGGCCGTTCAGTTGACCCGCTCGACGTAGTCCCCGGAGCGCGTGTCGACGCGGATCGATTCGCCTGGCTTGATGAAGAGCGGGACCTGCACCACGGCGCCGGTCTCGAGGGTCGCCGGCTTGGTGACGTTCGACGCCGTGTCGCCCTTTTCGCCGGGCTCGCACTCGGTGATGACGGCTTCGACGAAGTTCGGCAGGTCGACGTTGAGCGGCTTTCCCTTCCAGAAGAGCACGTCGCAGTCGAGGTTCTCTTTCAAGAACTTGGCGCCGTCGCCCACGAGGTCGGCCGAGAAGGGCGTCTGGTCGTAGGTCTCGTTGTCCATGAAGACCAGGCTCTCGCCGTCCTGGTAGAGGTACTGCATGCGGCGCTCTTCGATGTCGGCGAGTTCCACCTTTTCGCCGGCCCGGAAGCGCTTGTCCACGACCTTGCCGCTCTTCAGGCTCTTCACCTTCGTGCGGACGAAGGCGCCGCCCTTGCCGGGCTTCACGTGCTGGAAGTAGGTGATCGTGTACGGCTCGCCGTCGAGCTCGATCTTCAGGCCGTTCCGAAAGCTGGAAGTGTCCACCGCCATGG
>JAYZFQ010000028.1:0-23315 GCA_036336695.1 Myxococcota bacterium | reverse complement strand
GAACACGCCGAAGAGCACGGTGTGGAACACGCCGAAGAGCACGGTGTGGAACACGCCGAAGAGCACGGTGTGGAACACGCCGAAGAGCACGGTGTGGAACACGCCGAAGAGCACGGTGTGGAACACGCCGAAGCGCACGGCGCCAACGCGTACGAAGACAACGACAGTCAACGCCTCGACCTCTTCGTCTCCTGGTCGCCACTCGATCGGCTGACCCTGACCCTCGACGTTCCCTGGGTCTTCAATCACATCGAAGAAGTCGACGGGGCCGAGCGGACAAAACTCTCCCTCTCCGGACTCGGCGATATCGTCGCTTCCGGGACCTACGTCGTCTGGCGCAACCGCGAAATCCTGGCTCAGACCTGGGTCGCGGCGAACGTCTTCGGGAAGTTCCCGACCGGGAAGAGCAAGGAAGCCGCCCAGGGTGGAATCGTCGAAAAACACCTCCAGCCCGGAACGGGCTCCTGGGATTTCGGCGGTGGACTCTCCGCGGCACACAACTTTTCCTGGGGCACACTCTATGGGAGTACCTGGTACCGGGTGAACACGAAGGGTTCCCTCGACTACGAGTACGGAGACGCGTTCCTCGCAAACGCCGTCTTCGACTACCCCCTGGGACACGGCACTGGCATCAAATACCTGAATCCTTTCTCGATCAACCTGGCACTCAATTTCCGGTGGGCCGAAAAGGACCTCGACCGGGGACAAAAGTTCCAGGACAGCGGCGGATCGATCCTGTACATAACGCCCGGCCTCCAGATCGCGTTGCCCTGGTTCGAAGGCAAGAAGGCGCCGTCGTTACGCGGCGAAGTGCAGATCCCACTCACGAATGCGTGGCTTCACGGCTTCCAGGAAGAAGGAGAAGTCTGGTTTGCGGGTCTCTACTTTCCGTTCTGAGCGGAGAGTGGGGCTCCTCGCCCTGCTCGCCGCCGTGCTGGTCGGAGCCTCGGGCGGCGCGCTCTCCTTCGCCACGATGTCGGGCGAGAGCGTTTCCCTCCGCCCGGGCAAACCGGAGCCGGCGGTCGTGCTCCACTTCTGGGCCACCTGGTGCCCCACGTGCGTCGAGGAGATGGAGGTGCTGGACACGATCGCCGAACACTGCGGGGAAGCCGGTGTGCGGATGGTCGCCGTCAACGTCGGAGAGAGCACGGAAGAAATCTCCGAGTTCGCAGCACGGAACGGGTTGGGAATCGAAATGCTTCGAGACCCACGGGGCAAAACCTGGCGCAAACTCTCGGGGCAGGGACTCCCGCTCAACGTGGTGTGGACACCCGAGGAACGTCGCGTCTTCGTCGGCCCCAGGTCGCCGGACTGGTGGCGGGAAGTGCTCTCCCCGCTCGGATGTGAAACCGGCGATCCTCAGAGCGACACCTCCGGCCTTCGGCAGACACAAAACGAAATCGTGCCGGGAAACGAGTCGGGAGGCACCTAGCGCGGGGACTCCACGGGTTCCCCAGCGTTGGGGAGCGGAGCCGGTTTCAGGAAACGCCCGACCACATCCATCAGGGAGTCCATCCGTAGCGGCTTGGCGAGAAATACCGCGCCCTGAAAGTCTTGCATGAGGTCGGGAACGTCACCCCCGGCGAAACCCGACATGAAGATGACCGGGAGGTCCGGCCGTTCCTTGCGGAGACTCGCGGCGAGACCCGGCCCCGAGCCATTGGGCATCACGACATCGGAGATCACGAGTGCCAGGTCGTCCGCCTGGGGCGCGATCAACGCCAGCGCCTCCTGGGCGTCGGCCGCTTCGACGACCCGGTACCCTTCCCGTCGCAAGCGCCTGGACACGAGGTTCCGGATCCCGGATTCGTCGTCTACCAGCAGAACGAAGTTCGTCGGCAGGGTCGGAGCCGGCACCTCCGGCACGGCGACGACGCGCGACTGCCCCTCGTCGCTGATCGGGAGATAGATCTCGACCCGGGTCCCTTGCTCCGGGGCGCTGACGAGTTCGACGTGCCCGCCGCACTGGTGCACGACACCGTAGACACTCGCGAGCCCGAGACCCGTACCCTCGCCGATCGCCTTGGTCGTAAAGAAGGGCTCGAAAGCACGCTCGCGAATTTCCGGAGTCATCCCGATCCCGTCATCGGTGACACGCAGGAGCGCAAAGCGGCCGGGATCGAGGCTCGGATGCAAGCGCAGACTCTCTTCCTCCAGGTATTCGGTCGCGATCTCGATCCGGCCCCCGTCGGGCATGGCGTGGACCGCGTTGGTCACGAGGTTCATCAGACTGCGTTCGAGTTCCGTCTCGTTGGCGCGCACCGGCCAGGCCGAGTCGGCAAGTTCGAACGCCAGGTCGATTCCGGCCGGAACGAGCGAACGAATCGTCGACTCGAAATTCGAGAGCAGCTCGCGGAGATCGGCAGACCCGACATCCAGGTTCTGGCCCCGGCTGAAGGCCAGCATCTGGCGCGTGATCGTCGCCGCTCGTTCCGCCGCTCGCGTAATCTCCCCTGCCTGCTCTCTCACGGATTCGGATGCCTCGGGGTCGCCCTCGATGTTCTCGCTGTACCCGCCGATCACCGTGAGGAGGTTGTTGAAATCATGGGCAACACCTCCCGCCAGGCGGCCCACACCCTCGAGCTTCTGCGCCTGCTGGAGCTGCTGTTCCCGGCGACGGGCCAGCGCCTCGGCGTCGCGCTGGGGGCTGAGGTCGCGCAATTGCGCCATGAACACCGCCTCCCCGCCGCCCTTTACCGGCTGCAGTGTCACCTCGACCGGCAACTGACTCCCATCCTTGCGCAGCGCCACCAGTTCTCGGGGCTGGGAAAATACCGCCGTTGCCTGTCTCGAGAGCGCAGCGTGGAAGGCGGCCGCCTGTGCTTGACGCATTCCATCGGGGACCATGAGTTCGGAAACCGTGCGACCGACCACCTCGTCGCTCTCGTAGCCGAGCAGTTCGCAAGCGGCGGGGTTGCACTCCACGATGCGATCGTCGGCATCCGCCGAGATCAGGCCGGTCACGGCGGAATCGATAATGGCGCTCTTCCGGCTTTCGCTCTCGGCGAGTGCGTCGGAACGAACCTCCAGGTCTCGCTGGAGTCCCAGGAGGCTTCCGTGGCTCCTGTGGATCGCCCGGTGCGTGCTGATCGACACCACCATGACGAATACCGCGGCGATGCTGAGGTTGACGAAGGTCGAAAACTCCGAGGGTTCCACCGCCGGCGGAGGCAATCGACCCGAAACCTCGAAACCGTAAAGCACCGCAAACGCAGAGAGGCTCAGCAAGCCTGCGATCAGGGTCGCGCGGCTCCCGAAATAGAGCGGACACAGCAGCGGGATCACGAGCAGCCAGACCACCTGGGGCGCCTCGAGCCCCCCGGCGAAATAGGCGGGCACGAAGACCGAGAGCACCCCCCCGGCCAACAGGAGTCCCACCGAAACCAACACCGCCCCTGTGCGCAGCACCACCCAGGGTGCGGCACAGAACAGGGACAACGCAGTTCCGAACCCGAGCCACTCGAGCGGCGCCAGTGGGCGTTCTGCCGCGGCCGCAGCGGCGCCGACCAGCAGGGCGAGGGCCGCGCCGATCCCCAGGCCGACGATCAGCCGCGGTCGGTAGGTCCGGAACGGATCGGACGGCCTCTGTCTCCCCGCTCGACCGGGGAAGCCAGGGCCCGCGTTATCAGGGGGGGTGGACAATCAACTACCTCCAGATGGGAAACAAACCAGAAAGGTCGACCCGGATCCTGGGGCGCTTTCCAGTTCAACGCGGGCACCGTGAGCTTCCAGAATCTGCCGCCCGACGTACAGACCCAATCCGTTGCGACCGGCCTCGCTTTTCTTCGTAAAGAACGGCTCGAAGATCTGCCCCTGGGTCACCTCATCCATCCCACAGCCCGTATCGGAAACCCGGAGCCAGATTTCTCCGTCGGCCTGGCCCGCGCCAAGCGTCAACGTACCGTCACCGTCCATTGCGTCCAAGGCATTGTTGATGAGTCCGCTCGCGACCTGCACGAGTTCCGAAGCCACGCCGCGCACGGCGCAACCCGGGGCATAGGCTTCGACCACTTCGATCCCGTTCATCCGGCGGCCGTGGCGAACCATGCGGAGGGCCCTGCGCAGGACTTCACTGAGTTCGATGGTCGAACTTCCGCCACCTCCGCCGGCGCGTGCGTAGCCCGAGAGGTCGTCCACGATTCCCGCGATGCGCTGAGCGGCGGCGGCGATTTCTTCGGCATCCTCGTGAATCCGGGCCAGGTCCGCGTCTTCCGCGATCGATTCGGCCAGGGCGAGCACCGCCTGCAACGGATTGCGAATCTCGTGAGAGACCCCCGCGGCCAGGGCACCGAGCCCTGCGAGGCGCTCGATGCGGATGAGCGCGTCCCGCGCGGCGTCCAGCGGGAATTCCTTCGCCCCCGCGCCCTGCTCCGCGTCCCCGGTTGCGGGGCCCGCGCCCGGTTTCTTCAATGCCCCACCCTCCTGCAACTCGTCCGGCCTGGCGCCCCAGGACTCGACCCGGCTGTGTGTCTCGGCTCTATCCAAACAGCGGTTGATCGCCAGCCGGCAACCGCTAGATTACCTGGGCCCCCCGCTGGAATTCCATGGCCATCCGTGTTCTAGCGGTCGACGACGATACCTCCGTACTCCGGATTCTCGACGTCATGTTTCGGCGCTGGGACGACCTTGCTCTCGACTCGGCGATGGACGGAGCCGACGCCCTCGAGAAACTCGGCGGCGCGCGCTATGGGCTCGTGATCAGCGACGTCGAAATGCCCCGCGTGGACGGACTGCGTCTGCTCGAAACCATCCGGCGACGCTACCCCGAGCTTCCCGTCGTCCTGCTGTCGGGCACCCGGGATCCCGAAGCGCACGCGCGGGCACGGGGCCTGGGCGCGCGCGATTTCCTGGCCAAGCCCAGTCGAGCCCGGGATCTGCGTTCCGCCATCGACAGCGCCATCCAGAGCCACGCTCCCACGAGGTCCCCTGGGCACCCCACCGCGCCGCCGCCGGTGTAACCCCCGGCTCGCGGCTGCCCCTCGGGGGAGGGCCGCTTGAACTCAGGCGCGCGAGCGTCCATCTTGCCCGGGCGGCCCACCCCAGCCGGCCGCCCCCGCGAAACGGGATCCCCGGAGCCTCCAAAGCGTGCAGCGAACCCTCCTCATCGTCGATGACGACCCCGGCATCCGAAAAGTCATCCGTCGGCACACCGAGCGCCAGGGCTGGAAGACGCTCGAGACGGAGAACTTCAAGGAAGCCAAGCGGATCCTGGAATCCGACGTCGCGATCCACACGGTCCTGTGTGACGTGATCCTGCCCGATGGCCGGGGTTGGGAGCTCCTGGACGCGAGCGACCTGGGTGCCGACCGGCCCGCCATGATCGTCATGACCGGAGACGAGCAGATCGACCACGCTGTCTCGGCCCTGCGCCGGGATGCCATCGACTTCCTGCTGAAACCCTTCAGCCTGTCCCAGCTCGACGACGCCCTCGCGCGGTCGTGCACGGCCAAGCCCGCGCGGCGTTCCCTGGCGGGCGAGGTGACGACGATCGATCGGTGGCGTGCCGACAACGCTCCGAAGATTCTGGGCAAGCATCCCTCGATTCTGAGCATGCTCGAGGTGGTCCGTCGCGTCGCCGAAAGCGATTCCTCGGTCTTGATCAGCGGAGAGAGCGGCACGGGCAAGGAACTCGTGGCGCGCGCCATCCACATGGCCAGCCGGCGTCGCCTCTGCCCCCTCGTTACGCTCAACTGCGCCGCGATTCCGGAGAACCTGATCGAGAGCGAGCTTTTCGGACACGTGCGCGGCGCCTTCACCGGCGCCACGATGGCACGGCAAGGCCACTTCGTGGCCGCAGACACGGGCACGATCCTGCTCGACGAGATCGGCGAACTGCCGATGAGCATGCAGTCGAAGCTCCTGCGTGTCCTCCAGGAGCGGGAGGTCGTGCCCGTCGGGCAACAGAAAAGCATCCAGATCGATACGCGGATCCTCGCGGCAACGAACGTAGACCTGGAAGAGGCGATCGCCGCGGGACGTTTTCGAGAAGATCTCTACTACCGGTTGAACGTGATTCCGATCGAAATTCCGCCCCTCCGCGCACGGCGCGAGGACATCCCGGACCTCGTCGCGTTCTTCCTCGACCGGTACAACGAGCGAAGAAACGCCAGCGTCGACGGAGTCGATCCCGAAACGCTGAACCGGCTCCGCAGCTACGACTGGCCAGGAAACGTCCGCGAACTCGAGAACACGATCGAGCGCGTGGTCGTGCTCAAGGGCGAAGGCACCATCCACCCGCAGGATCTGCCCGATCGCCTCCACGACGATCGCGCGACTTCCATCGATCCCGCCAGCGTTGTGCTGCCCGCCGACGGCCTCGACTTCCGAACCACCGTGGAAGAATTCGAACGCGGTCTGGTGCGAGAGGCGCTCTCACGGAGCGCGGGCAACAAGTCGAAGGCTGCGCGCTTGCTCCAGATGCGACGGACGACCTTCATCGAAAAGCTGAAGCGACTGGCCCTCGCGGACGAGGCCGACGACCCGGACCCGACCGACACGGACACGACTTCGCCCGACGCAACCGAAGAGCCCGGGACCGACTGAAGCTCAGTCCGGAAGCTCGAGTTTTCGCAGGTCGTCGATGCCGCAGGGCCGACTGAAGTAGTAGCCCTGTCCGAGGTCACAGCCGTAGCTCCGCAGCGCATCGGCGGTCTCGGCATCCTCGATTCCCTCGGCGACGACCGACAGCCCGAGTCCGCGGCCGAGCCCGACCATGGCCTTGACGATGACGCGCGCGTCCTGGCTCTCCCGAATGTCGGCAACGAACGTCCGGTCGATCTTGATTTCCTCGAACGGAAGCTTGTAGAGCTGGACGAGAGACGAAAACCCCGTGCCGAAATCGTCCACCGAAAGGTGGAAGCCCTTGAGCCGGAACCGGACCAGGATGTCGAGGTAGCGGGCGGGTTCGCTCATGGCCTCGCTCTCCGTCACTTCCAGCGTGACCCGGTCCGGGTCGACTCCCTCGCCTCGAACGAGTTCGAGCAGGCGATCCGGATACGCGAGGTCGTGCAGCAGGCGCGGAGAAAGGTTCAGCGCGATACCCAGGCCCGCGAACGCTCCGCCCGGGTCCGACAGCTCGGCCAGGGCGCGCCGGGCGATCGCATCGGTGAGCCGTTGGATCGCCCCCGACGCCTCGGCCATGGGAATGAACGTCCCGGGCGACACGGCGCCGAAATCCGGACTGTTCCAGCGCGACAGGACCTCCACCCCCGTGATCCGCCCCGACGCGAGGTCGAGCTTGGGTTGGTAATGGGGCACGAACTCCCCGTTGCGCAGCGCCGCTTCGAGGTCGGCGGCCCGGGGCTGCGGACGACCCGGCCCCGCACCGACACCGGCGCGCTCGATGGTCTGCAACGTCCCCTCGATCTGGTCGCGGACCAGGGGCGTGTGCAGCGGGGCCACCATGCGGTGCCCGAGTTCGTCGCCGAGGTCTCGGGCCGCATCGAGCACGTCCCGTTCCGCGCCCGAGACCAGACAGACCTGGACACCGGACTGCCGCGCGGCCAGGGCGCGCAGGATCTCGACGCCGTCCAGGCCCGGCATGCTGAGATCCAGGAGAATCAGGTCCGGCCCGAGGCGCTCCACCTGGGACACCACCTGGTCGGGCGCCGTCACCGCGGCGGCCTCGAAGCCGAGATCTCGCGCGACGCGCGTCAGGACCCGGGCCACACCCGGGTCGTCGTCGACGACCAGGACCTGGCAGGAGTCCGCGGGAATTTCTGCATCCATGGCGCCGTTCCTCTCAGACTCCGCGCTTCTGCTGCTGGGACAAACCGGCACGCTCGGGTGCGGCGGCCGCACCGCGTGCAATCGCGCCGTCTCCGAAACGATCCCGGATCTCGTCGAGCGCCCGGTTGATCCGCGCACTCGGCGCGCTCGCCTTTCTCGCCGCGAAGAGATCGAGTTGACCCCCCGAGCGGGAAGACAGGTTCGTGACGCCGACACCCAGCAGGCGCACCGCTTCGGTCAGCGCGGCCCGCTCGAGAAGCCGGGACCCGGCCTGCGAAAGCGCGGCGCCGTCGTCGGTCGCTTCGGCCAACGTCTCGCGGCGAGTGAGCAGCGGGTGCCCACGGGGGCCCGCACGACGCCGACGCCCCAGCTTGAGTTTCAGGATCACCGTGCGCGCCACGAGCGCGTCGCGCCGAAGCCGCCGCGCGACGGCTTCCGCGTGGGCAATGAGCGTCGCCTCCAACACCTTGGGGTCCGAGACATCGCGCCGGAACGTGTTTTCCTCGCTATAGGAGACCGGCTCGCGCCAGGGTTCCACTTCCCGCACATCCTCTCCCCCGGCGAGTCGGGCCAGCTCGACACCCCAGCGGCCCAGTGCTCGCTCCAGATGCACCGTATCGGCCTGCACCAGGTCTCCCGCAAGCCAAATTCCGAGTGCCGCGAGGCGTTCCCGGGCGACCGGCCCCACGCCCCAGATCCGACCGACGGGCAGCGGTTCCAGGAATTCCCGCACCCGGTCGGGCGCGACCTCGAGGAGCCCGTCGGGCTTGGCCAGGTCGCTCGCGATTTTCGCCACCATCTTGACCGGCGCGATCCCCACCGACACCGCGAGACCGGTCTCCTCGCGCACCGCCGCGCGCAACTGCCGAGCCGCCTCCCGGGGCGGGCCGAGGAGGCGCTCGGTGCCCGTCAGGTCGAGAAAGGCCTCGTCCAGGGACAACCCTTCGACGAGGGGACTGAAGCGGCGAAAGACCTCGAAAATCCGCTTCGATTCCCGGGCATAGCGAGCCATGTCGCCGGGCACGAAGGCCGCTTCGGGACACAGGGCGCGCGCCTGGGCGGTCGGCATCGCGGAATGAACCCCGAAACGGCGCGCCTCGTAGCTCGCAGCGGAAACCACGCCCCGCTCGCTCGTTCCGCCCACCACCACCGGGCGGCCCCGCAACTCGGGTCGGTCGCGCTGCTCGACCGATGCGAAGAACGCATCCATGTCCGCGTGCAGGAGCACCCGCATCGACTGGGGAGTGTACCGCGGTACCCTACGGGGCCGGTGAGCGCATCCGCACAGACACAGACCGACCCCGGACCGGCCGCCGGCATCCGCTGGGACCTCTCGGACCTCTACGCCGGTCCCGACGACCCGAAGATCGACGGCGATCTCGACGCAGCGCGGGAAGACGCGAACCGCTTCGCCGAAGCGTACCGCGGCCGGGTCGGGCAGCTCTCTCCCGAGACGCTGGCCGAGGCCCTCGACGATCTCGAAAGCATCCACGCCCGGGCAACGCGCGCCGCCGTCTTTTCCCAGCTGCTCTTTGCCGCCGACACCGGGGTCCAACGCCACGGCGCGCTCCTCCAACACGTCCAGGAGCGCTGCACGGAGCTGCGGACCACCCTGCTCTTCTTCGAACTCGAGTGGGTGGCTCTCGAAGCTTCTGCCGCCGACCGTTTTCTCGAAGCACCGGCTCTCGAAAAGCGCCGGCACTTTCTCACCTCGCTCCGACGCTACCGGCCGCATGTGCTCAGCGAGGCCGAAGAGCGTGTACTCGAGGAGAAAGCCAACACGGGAGGACGCGCCTTCGGGCGCCTCTTCGACGAACTCGTCGCCGACATGCGGTTCCGCGTCGAGAGTCCCGACGGGTCGAGCCGGGAACTCGGCGAGGAAGAAGTCCTCGCCCTGCTCTACCACGCCCAACGAGACGAGCGGCGCGCGGCAGCCGACGCACTGACCGAGGGCCTGCGCGCCAATGCCCGTCCCCTCACCTTCGTGTTCAACACGCTGGTGCAGGACAAGGCCGTTGAAGACCGGCTGCGAGACTACGCCCACCCCATTTCGTCCCGGAACCTCGCGAACGAGATCGAACACGAAAGCGTCGACGCACTCCTCGGCGCCTGTGTCGCGCGCTATCCGCTGGTCGCCCGCTACTACCGCCTGAAAGCGCGCCTTCTCGGCCTCGATCGCCTGGAAGACTACGACCGTTACGCACCGGTGGGAGTCGACACGGGCAGCGTCGGCTTCGACGAAGCGCGCCGGGTCGTGCTCTCGGCCTACGGAGATTTCGCGCCGGAACTCGAAGGCATCGTGCAACAGTTCTTCGACCGTCGGTGGATCGACGCCGAACTGCGCTCGGGCAAGCGGGGGGGCGCCTTCTGCGCATCCACGCTGCCGGAAGCCCACCCCTACGTCCTGCTCAACTACACCGGGAACCTGCGCGATGTCATGACCGTCGCCCACGAACTGGGCCATGGCGTGCACCAGTACCTGGCCCGGGACCGGGGACTCTTCGAGCAGGACACCCCGCTCACGACGGCGGAGACCGCAAGCGTGTTCGGCGAAATGCTCGTCTTCCGGCGCCTCTTGCGCGAAGAGAGCGATCCCAAGGTGCGCTTGGCGTTGCTATGCGGGAAAATCGAAGATGCGTTTGCCACCGTGTTTCGCCAGGTCGCAATGACCCGCTTCGAGCAGAGCCTCCACGAAGCGCGACGCAGCGAAGGCGAACTGGCCATCGAGCGCATCAACACCCTGTGGATGGACGCCAACCAGCCCATGTTTGGCGACTCGGTCCACCTGAGAGACGACTACGGCTGGTGGTGGCTCTACATCCCGCACTTCGTTCACTCACCCTTCTACTGCTACGCCTACGCCTTCGGCGAACTCCTGGTGCTGGCGCTGCTGCGCCGCTACGACGAGGAAGGCGACGCATTCGTACCGCGCTACCTGGACCTGCTGCGCGCGGGCGGCTCCGACACCCCCGACGCGCTGCTGGCCCGCGTGGGCCTCGACATCACGGACCCGGGGTTCTGGGACGGCGGCCTCGGGTTGCTCGAAGACCTGGTAGCGGAGGCCGAGGGCCTGGCAGCGGACTAGGCCGAGGGCCTGGCAGCGGACTAGGCCGAGGGCCTGGCAGCGGACTAGGCCGAGGGCCTGGCAGCGGACTAGGCCGCCCCGCCAGCGCCCGGTTCATACCGGTTGCCTGGGGGCGAACAAAAAGCGAAGATCTGCGGCCGTGTCCCCCGGCCCCGACGACTACGTCGAACTGCGCTGCCGGAGCGCCTTTTCCTTCCTGGAAGCCGCCTCCACCCCGGAAGACCTGGTCGCCCGGGCCGCGGAGCTCGGCCACGCCAGCCTGGCCCTCGCAGACCGCAACGGGCTCTACGGCGCGCCGCGGGCCCACCAGGCAGCGCGTGCCGCGGGCCTCCGCGCCCGGGTCGGCGCCGACCTGAGCCTGGCCCCGGGCAGCGGGATGCCCCGGCTCCTGCTGCTGTGCGAGTCCCAAGCCGGCTACCGCAACCTGTCTCGGCTGCTGACCCGCACCCACGCAAACAGCGCCAAGGGAACCGCCCGCGCCGACTGGGAGACCATCGGAGAGCACGCAGCGGGGCTCACGGCGCTCGCCCGCGGCGACGCGCACCTCACGGCCGCAGGACTCGAATCCGCCCGGGAACACTTTCCCGGTCGCTTGTGGGTGGACGTATCGCGAACGCTCGAACGCGCGGGCGAAGCCCACGCGCGCCGCGCCGCCGCAATCGCCGGGCAATACCGGGTGCCGGTGGTCGCAAGCGGCGACGTGTGCCATGCACGGGCCGAAGACCGCCGTCTCCTCGATGCGCTCACCTGCCTGGGCCACAAGACGCGGCTCGATCGGGCCGGGCGACTCCTCGCCCCCAACGGCGAACGCTACCTGCGCACCCGCGAAGAAACCCTTGCACGCTTCGCCGACCGGCCGGAATGGATCTGCGCCACGCGCGCCGTGGCCGAGCGCTGCGCCTTCACGCTCGAAGATCTCGGCTACCGCTTCCCCGAGTACCCCGTGCCCCGGGGCCAGACCCAGGCCACCTGGCTTCGGCGACTCACCGCCGAGGGCGCCGTCCGTCGCTACGGCAACCCGCTTCCCGGACGGGTGCGCGCGCAGCTCGACCACGAACTCGCGATCATCGAGAAGCTCGGCCTCGCGGGCTACTTCCTGATCGTCGACGACATCGCCCGTTTCGCCCGCCAGCGCGGCATCCTCTGCCAGGGCCGGGGATCCGCGGCCAACAGCGCGGTCTGCTACGCGCTCGGCATCACCGCCGTCGATGCCGTGGGCATGGAGCTCCTCTTCGAACGCTTCCTGTCCGAGGAACGCGGCGAGTGGCCGGACATCGATCTCGACCTGCCGTCGGGAGCGCCACGCGAACAGGTGATCCAGTACGTGTTCGAAAAGTACGGCGCCCGCGGCGCTGCGATGACAGCGGTGGTGATCAGTTACCGCACGCGCATGGCCGTCCGCGAAATGGGGAAGGTTCTCGGCATCGAGTCGGGCACCCTCGACCGCCTCTCCCGGGTGGTCTCGACCCTCCAGCACCGGGAAGACCTGGACGAACTGGCCGCTCTCCTGCGCCAGGGCGGCGTCGACCCGGAGGCACCGCGCGTGATGCAGCTCCTCGACCTGGTGCACCGGGTCCGGGGTCTGCCGCGGCACCTGGGCCAGCACACGGGGGGCGTGGTGATCGCCGCCGGCCACCTCGACGAGGTGGTCCCCATCGAGCCGGCAACCATGGCCGACCGACGCGTCGTGCAGTGGGACAAGGACGACTGTGCCGACCTGGGCATCATCAAGATCGACCTCCTCGGCCTCGGCATGCTTCGCGCCCTGGACGAGACGATGCAGCTGGTGCGCGACGTCGAGGGCAAGCCCTTCGACCTCGCCCGCGTTCCGCCCGACGACCCCGAGACCTACGCAATGATCCAGCGCGCCGACACGATCGGAACCTTCCAGATCGAAAGCCGGGCCCAGATGGCAACGCTTCCGCGCATGAAGCCCGCGTGCTTCTACGATCTCGTCGTCGAGGTGGCCATCATCCGGCCGGGCCCGATCGTCGGTCAGATGGTCAACCCCTACCTGCGCCGACGCTCCGGCCAGGAACCGGTGCACTACCCGCACCCCTCTCTCGAACCCATTCTCGAACGGACCCTCGGTGTTCCCCTCTTCCAGGAACAACTGCTGCGCATCGCCATGACCGCCGGCGGCTTCACACCCGGGGAGGCGGAAGAACTGCGTCGCGCCATGGGCTTCAAGCGCTCGGTCGAACGCATGGAACGCATCCAAGCGCGGCTGCGGGCCGGCATGACGAAACGCGGCATTCTCGGCGAAGCCCAGGAAGAACTGGTACGCGGCATCCAGTCGTTCGCGCTGTACGGGTTTCCCGAGTCGCACGCCGCTTCGTTCGCATTGATCGCCTACGCCTCGGCGTACCTGAAATGCCACCACCCGGCTTCGTTTCTCGTCGGCCTGCTCAACGCACAGCCCATGGGCTTCTACCACCCGGCAACGCTGGTCAAAGACGCCCAGCGCGGCGGCGTGGAAGTCCGGCCCATCGACGTCGCGCGCAGCGCCTGGCGTTGCACCCTGGAACCCCGCTCCGGCAACTCCCCGGCCGTGCGACTCGGACTCCGCTACGTCAACGGATTGCGCCGGGAAACCGGCAGGCACATCGAAGCAGCGCGGCCCTTCCGGGACGTGGCGGACCTCGCCGCCCGCACGGCGCCGCGCGCCCGTGAACTGAACGGCCTGGCCGAACTCGGTGCCCTGGCGGGCATCGACCCGGCAGCGCGCAACCGGCGCTCGGCGCTCTGGCAGGTCGCGGCCCTCGAACGCGACCCCACGTCCCTGTTCGCAGGCCAGGCACCGCCGCACGCGCCCTCACCGCTCGAAGCGCTTTCCCCCTTCGAGCAGACCCTGGCCGACTACCGGCGCAGCGGTGTCACCACGGGTCCCCACATCATGGCCCACCTGCGCAGCGCCCTGGCACAACGCGGCATCCTCCCGGCCGCCGCCCTGGGCGACCTGCCCGACGGCTGCCCCGTAAAAACCGCCGGGTTCGTGATCGTTCGCCAGCGCCCGGGTTCGGCCAACGGCTTCTGCTTTCTCACCCTCGAAGACGAGACCGGCACCGCCAATGCCGTTCTCACCCCGCAACAGTTCCAGCGCTTCCGCGTGCCCCTGCACACGTCCTCGATCATCGAAATCGCCGGGCCGCTCCAGAACGTGGACGGCGTGATCCACGTGCGGGTGAACGAACTCGAACCCCTGGCCGCCCGCACGGGACTGCCGGACTCGCACGACTACCGCTGACCGCGCGTGCGGTCTGGAAACGCCTAGCCCTGGCCTCGCACGTGGGCCTGCACCCGGGCCGCGACCTGGTCGGGGGTGAACCCGAACGCCGAGGCCAGGTCCTTGAGCGGCGCCGATGCACCGAAGCGGTCGATGCCGTAGACCAGACCATCGCCACCGACCAGCCGCCGCAAGCTCTCGCCCCGCCCGGCCTCGATCGCCACCACCGGCACGCCTTCCCGGGGAATCAGCCGCTCCTGGTAGGCTTCGGGCTGTTCGAGGAAGAGCGACAAGCTCGGCAGGGAAACGATGCGCGCCCGAATGCCCTCGCCGCGCAACTTCTCCCCCGCCTCGCAGGCCAGGCTCACTTCGGAACCCGTCGCCACCAGCACGACATCCGTCGCGTCGCCCGGATCCTGCACCGCGTACCCGCCGCGCCAGACATCCTCGGGATGGAAGGCCGCCTTGCGCTCGAAGGCCTGCACGTTTTGGCGAGAGAGCGCCAGCAACGCCGGCCCCGCGGCGCGCTGGGCGATCCAGGCCCAGGCCATCGCCGTCTCGACCCCGTCGCCGGGACGCCACACCGTGAGTCCCGGCATCGCCCGCAGCGCGTCGAGGTGCTCGATGGGCTGGTGGGTCGGGCCGTCCTCTCCCAGGAAGATCGAGTCGTGGGTGAAGACGAAAACCGACGGGACGCCCATCAGCGCGGCGAGGCGCAGCGACGGCCGGACGTAGTCGCTGAAGATCAGGAACGTGCCGCAGTACGGCCGGAACGTTCCGTCCAGGGCCATGCCGTTGGTGATGGCGCCCATGGCGTGCTCGCGCACGCCGAAGTTGATGTTGCTCCCGGCAAAGGGATCGTCGCCGCGACCAACGAAGCCGCGGTCCTTCAGGTTCGGCGGCGCGCCCGAACCGGCCAGGTCGGCCGACCCCCCGACGAACCAGGGCGCCAACTGCGCCAGGCGCTCGAGCGCCTTGGCGCCGTGCTTGCGGGTGGGCTCATCGACGCCGTCGAGACCCTCGGACAGGATCTCGCCCAGGTTTTCGGGCAGCTGCTTCTCGCGCGCCGCATCCCACGCCGCTGCGCGCTCGGGAGCGGCCACCCGCCACCGGGCGAGGGCGCCGTTGCGCACCTCGGCCTCGGCCTTCTTTTCGGCAATCCGCTCGTCCAGCCACGCACGCACGTCGTCGGGAACGAGGAACGCGGGCTCCAGGGGCCAGCCCAAGGCTTCCTTGGTGAGCTGCAGTTCTTCTGCGCCGAGTTTCTCGCCGTGCGCCTTGGGGGAGTTCGCCTTGTTCGGGCTTCCGTAACCGATCGTGGTCCGCGTGACGATGAGCGACGGACGCTCGGTGTCGGCGCGGGCTGCTTCCAGCGCCGCACGAAGCCCCTGCCAATCTTCCCCGTCCACCTCGGCCACCTGCCACCGCTGGGCGTCGAAGCGCTTGGCGACATCCTCGCTGAACGAGACGTCGGTCGGGCCATCGATCGTGATCCGGTTGTCGTCGTAGAGATAGATCAGGTTGCCGAGACCGAGATGGCCGGCAAACGAACCCGCTTCGGAGGAGATGCCCTCCATCAGGTCGCCGTCGCTCACGATCCCGTACACGAAGTGGTGGCCCGGCCCCTCGTCGCCGGACGCGAAACGCGAGTGGGCCAGCCGCCCTGCCAGCGCCATGCCCACGCCGTGACCGAACCCCTGACCCAGCGGCCCCGTCGTCACCTCGACGCCCGGCGTGTCGCCGTACTCGGGGTGACCGGGCGTCCGCGAGCCGAGGGTGCGGAATTTCGCGATGTCGTCGAGCGAAACGTCGTACCCGAACAGGTGCAGCAGGGAGTAGAGCAGCATCGAGGCATGACCGTTGGAAAGAATGAACCGGTCTCGCAGCGGCCATTGGGGATCACCCGGATCGAAACGCAGGTGACGGTCCCACAACTCGAAGGCCACACGCGCCAACCCCATGGGCGCGCCCGGGTGGCCGCACCCCGCGCGCTCGACGGCATCCACGGACAGAAAACGGATCGTGTTCTCGATGCGCTCGCGGAGCGCCTCGCTCGGTTCGCTCATCATTTCTCCGACGGAGGCTCTGGGGGGCGGAGGACGAGCGGAAGAGTACAGCGATAGGCGCGGTCCCGAAACGGCCCGCTTTACAAACCGCGTTCGCTTCTCTCGAGGAAGCTGAACCAGCCGGACTCCCCGTTGCCCGGATCCTCGATCCAGACGGATTGCAGGGCGTAACGCCCGGCGACTTCCCGGGCGTACTCGGCCGGAAGCTCGATGCCCGGCGGCCGCGTGGGCCGCACGTCCCGGGTGAACATGAAGAATGTGGGGTCCCGGTCGAAGAGCCGCGCCAGGTCCCGCCGGTCGTGCCCGGCGTAGTCCTCGCCGAGATCGTGTTCGTCGGCGGCCTGGTGGGCGATGGCGGGATCGACGAGGCCGTGGGCCCCGTACACGCGCAACCCCGAATGCCAGCCGATCGCACCGATCGCGTCGGTCGCGACGCTGTCTTGCGGACTGCGGGCGCGCTCGGCGAACAACCGGGCGAGCGTCGAGAGGCGCGCCACGTGCCAGCGCTCGGTCACGACACCCCGGTAATTGCCGTGCATGCGCGGCGGCACCTCGAAGACGAGGGCCTCGAAGGGCGTCGAGTGCAGGACGGTGCCGAGCACGCCGAACCCGATCGCGGCCACCGCAACAATGCGCGCGCCCTGGGACCGCAGCGCAACACCACGCGCCAGCGCCCGCAGCATCGCGGCCAGGAGCAGAGCGAGCGGCGGAAGGATCGGCACGAAGAACCGGTAGAACGCCATGTAGTCGCCGCCCACGGCAACGACGCTGGCCGTCCACGCGATCGCGAGCACCGCACAAGCGGGAAGCAGGGGGCGCTCGCGCCAGGCAGCGCCGAGTTGCAGCCTCGGGAATGCCAGCACCAGCGCCGGGAGCCAGGGCATTCCGAAATGCCACAGGAAGTACCCGGCATAACGTGCGCCGCGCTCCACCTGGGCCAGCCCTCCGCCGGTCTTCGCGTAGTACGTGTTGGGAAGCAGGTAACCGAAGTAGCTCCAACGCCAGACGAAGTAGGCCGCAAACAACAACGCCGCCGCACCGAGGGCACGGAACAAGACGGCTCGCCGCGCGCCGGAGAGCGCGGCACAGGGCGCCACCACCGCGGCGACGAGCACCCCTTCCGGGCGGGTCAGCGCCCCGAGCAAGAGCGCGGCGGCGAGCGCCACGGCATCGGACGTGCGTGCCGCCGACGCGAACCGCGCCGCGTGAAACAGCGACGCCATCACGAAGAGGGCGAAGAGACTGGTCTCGAGCCCGGCGTCGGCCCAGGCGGCGAAACTCCCCGACACGGCCAGCAGGGCCGCGGGCACCAGGGACGCCCCCGGACCCCATCCCAGCGAGACCCGGGCCGCGTGGACCACGAGGGCGAGGGTCGCGAACGCCGCGGCGACGCCGAGGATCCGGGCCGCGAGCGGCACGTCGAGGCCGAGGGCTTCGCACCCGGCCGCAACCAGCACCCAGAGAAAGTTGGTGTAGCCCTCGACGGGCGGCTCCCCGAGGTTCCACACGAGGCCCTCGCCCGCGGCCAGGTGACGCCCGAAGCGGAAACTGATGAAGGCGTCCTCGGCGAGACCGCGCAGCCACCAGACGTGGAACGCGAAGACGCCGCCCAGGGCAACGGCGGCCGCGCTCCACTCCCTGCGGGTCATGCGGGAAGCATCGCACATCGCCACGCTCGCCCGGCCTTGGATGGGAGCGGCCGACGTGTTTCACTGCCGGCCGTGCGTGGCCACCCCGGTTCACCGCGCCCCGTGCGGGGCGCCTTCGTCGCCGCACTGGCTTCGCTGCTGCTCTGCGGCTGCCTCGAAGACTGGGGCGAGCCGCCCAAGGTCGACTGGTCCCCGCCCTCGGCCCCGGCCTCGGCCGTCTCCGAAAGCCGGGAAGCCTGTCGCGAGCACTACCCGCGGCGGGCCGCCTGGTTCGGCGACCTGCACGTGCACACGGCACTGTCGATGGACGCCTGGGTCCGCGACACCCGGACCACCCCCGACGCGGCGTACCGCTTTGCCCGGGGCGAGGCCGTCGCGACGGGTCCCCTGGATCCCGACGGCGCACCGACCGTCGTGCGGCAGTTGCCCCGCGCCCTGGATTTCGCCGCGGTGACCGATCACGCCGAGTACCTGGCCGAGGTCGCCCGCTGCACACGAGAAGACAGCGCGGTGTTCGAGAGCACCCGCTGCCGGCTCTACCGGGGAGAGACTCAGCTGCCCATTCCGGGGATGAGCCGCCTGGCCCAGCGCATGGTAGGTCTCTCGGGTTGGGGCCGGCCCGACGCGCTCTGCGGCGACGACGGGCGCATCTGCCGGGACACCCTCGTCTCGACCTGGGACGAGATCCGCAACGCCGCCGAGCGCCACTACGACCGCAGCGCCGCGTGTCGCTTCACCACCTTCGTGGCCTACGAGTGGAGCTACTCGCCGGGGCGCAGCAAGGTGCACCGCAATGTCGTGTTCCGGAATGCGTCCGTCCCGGAACTGCCCTTCTCCTGGATCGACACGCCCACGGAAGAAGCCCTCTGGACGCGCCTGCGGGCCGAGTGCAACGCGAACGGCTCGGGCTGCGAGGCCCTCGCGATTCCCCACAACCCGAACCTCTCGAACGGGCGCAGCTTCGAGATCCCGTGGCGCGACGCGCCCGCCGACGAACAGCGCCGCCTCGCAGCCCTCCGGGCCGAGCTGGAACCGCTGGTCGAGATGATGCAGATCAAGGGCGAGTCCGAGTGCCGCACGGGTCTCCCGGGCGTCGTCGGCGGTCCCGACGAACTCTGCGCGTTCGAAAAGATCCGCAACCTCGCCGCCCCCGAAGACTGCGACCCCGGCGAAACCGGCTCGGGCGCCATGCGCGGCAACGGCTGCGTCTCGCGCCTCGACTACGCGCGCTACGCCCTCATCGAGGGTCTGCGCGAACAGACGCGGATTGGCGTGAACCCCTACCGGTTCGGCTTCATCGGCAGCACCGACGGGCACCGGGGCACGCCGGGCGACGTGGCGGAAACGGCGCCCATCGCGGCAGCGGGCGCCGGACTCTGGACCCCCGAGCTGCGCCTGGGTCCGGAACGAATCTTCGCCGGGGCAACGGCGGCCCACCGCAACCCGGGGGGCCTCGTCGGCGTGTGGGCCGAGGAGAACACCCGGGACGCCCTCTTCGACGCCATGCAGCGGCGGGAAACCTTCGCGACCAGCGGCCCGCGGATCCGACCGCGCTTCTTCGCCGGCTGGAACCTCCCGGAAACCCTGTGTGACAGCGAAGACCCCGTTGCACGCGCCGACACCGCGGGCGTTCCCATGGGCGGCGTGCTCCCGCCGGCGCCCGCGCCGGGGGCCGCGCCGGTCTTCGCGGCGACCGCGGAACGCGACCCGGAGACCGGTGGACTGCTCCAGCGAATCCAGATCGTGAAGGGCTGGGCCGGCGAAGACGGCCAGTTCCACGAGCGCGTCCTCACCGTGGCCGGCGACGCGAACAACGGTGCCGACGTCGACCTCGCCACGTGCGCCACCCGCGGCCCCGGCGCCCACGCGCTGTGCGGCACCTGGCGCGACCCGGACTTCGACCCGGCGCAACCGGCGGTGTACTACGCGCGGGTCGTCGAAAATCCGAGCTGCCGCTGGCACTGGCACGACTGCCTGGCGCTTCCCCCCGCCGAGCGGCCCGCCGCCTGCACCGACCCGACGCTCCCGAAGACGATCCAGGAGCGCGCCTGGACTTCGCCCATCTGGTACCCGGGTCCGGGCTGAACGCGAGGAGTGGAATGGTCGGGGTGGTGGGATTCGAACCCACGACGCTGATCCCCCAAAGATCAGGCTCTGGCCGCTGAGCTACACCCCGACGGTGGGTCGATTCTAGCGCGCGAGCCGCCGCCTCAGGCAAGCGCGACGGGAGCGAAGACCTGGGCCTCGAGCCAATCGACCACCTCCCGAAGCGTCTCGGCGCGAATCTCGTGGCCCATGGCGTACTCCCGGTAGGTGGTGGGAACGCCCAGGTCGGCCAGGGCATCCCGCGACTGCTGGCCCATGGCGACCGGAATCATCGGATCCTCCGTCCCGTGGGACACGAACGCGGGCAAGCCCGCCAAGCCGGCGTTGCCCGCAACCCGGTCGGCGAGGGGGCCGGGCAACCAGGACGACAGCGCCACGAGCCCCGCGAACCGCTCCGGCTCGGCCAGGGCCAGGTCGTAGGCCATCACCCCGCCCTGGCTGAAGCCGAGCAGGACCAGCTTCGCGGCATCGACGGGATAGGCGCCGAGGGCCGCGTCGACGAAATGCGCCGCGGCGGCGCGCCCTTCGTCGAAGGCGGCCGGGTCGGGCGGACCGCCGCCGGTGATCGGAAACCAGCCGTAGCCCTGGGCTCCGCCGCCGATGTCGAGCACCACCGGGCCCTGGGGACACAGCACCAGCGCCTCGCCGCCGTGCAGGTAGGGCGCCAGCCCCAGGAGGTCGTGGGCGTTCGCGCCCCAGCCGTGGAGGGCAATCACCGTCGGAAACGGTCCCGCGCCGGCGGGCACGTGGGCCGCGTGCAGCAACTCCATGGGCGCGCAGCCTAGCAGCCCCACCGGCTCCCCGTTGCGTTCCGCTATCCTCGCCCGACTGTGACTTCGGACAAAACGCTCCCCAACCTCCCGACTGCGACCTCGGGCACACCCCTCGCGAGCACACGGGCGTGACTTCGGGCAAAACTCTCCTCGACAAGGTCTGGGACGCGCACGCCGTGCGGGAACTCCCGAGCGGCCAGACCCAGCTCTTCATCGGCCTGCACCTGATCCACGAAGTGACCAGTCCCCAGGCCTTCGCCATGCTGCGCGAGTTGAAGCTCCCCGTGCGCTTCCCCGAGCGCACCTTCGCCACCGTCGACCACATCATTCCCACGGATACCCAGGCACGGCCGCTGGCCGACTCGCTGGCCGAGGAAATGCTGGTCGCGCTGGAGCAGAACACCCGCGCTGCCGGCATCAAGCTTTTCGCTCCCGGCGAAGGCCAGCAGGGCATCGTCCACGTGATCGGCCCGGAACTCGGTCTCACCCAGCCGGGCATGACGATCGCCTGCGGCGACAGCCACACCTCGACCCACGGAGCCTTCGGTGCGGTCGCCTTCGGGATCGGCACCAGCCAGGTGCGCGACGTGCTCGCCACCCAGTGCCTGGCGATGGCACGGCCGAAGCTGCGCCGGATCGATGTCACCGGGAAGCTCGCTGCCGGCGTCTACGCCAAGGACGTGATCCTCGCGATCATCCGCCAGCTCGGCGTGAAGGGGGGCGTGGGCTTCGCCTACGAGTACGCGGGACCCGTGGTCGACGCGATGACGATCGAGGAACGGCTGACCGTATGCAACATGTCCATCGAGGGCGGCGCCCGCTGCGGTTACGTGAATCCCGACGAAACGACGATCGACTACTTGCACGACCGGGAGTACGCGCCCCGGGGCGACACCTGGGAGCGGGCGGCCAACCACTGGCGCGGGATGGCGAGCGATGCCGACGCCCGTTACGACGACCGGGTCGAACTCGACGGGGCCGCGCTGGCTCCCTCGGTGACCTGGGGCATCAACCCGGGCCAGAGCGTCGGGGTGGACGAAAAATTGCCGCGGCTCGCCGACGCACCGCGAGACGCCCAGCCCGGGCTGGCGGAAGCGTTCGAATACATGGGGCTGCGGCCCGGCGAACCCATCGCCGGAACCAAGATCGACGTCGCCTTCATCGGCTCCTGCACGAACGGGCGCATCTCCGACCTGCGCGAGGCCGCCCGGGTGGCCCGCACCGGGACCGTGGCACCGGGCGTGCGCACCCTCGTGGTTCCCGGCTCCCAGGCCGTGGCACGCCAGGCCGAAGACGAGGGGCTCCCGGAAGTCTTCCGATCGGCGGGCTTCGACTGGCGCGAAGCGGGTTGTTCGATGTGCCTGGCGATGAACCCCGACAAGCTCGTGGGACGCGAAGTGAGCGCGTCGTCGAGCAACCGGAACTTCAAGGGGCGCCAGGGTTCGCCGACGGGTCGCACCCTGCTCATGTCCCCCGCCATGGTCGCGGCCGCGGCCCTGAAGGGCGAAGTCGCCGACGTCCGGGAGGTCCTCTGATGGCAAGCACCCGCGCCGCTGTCCTGGAGTTGCACTGATGCCGGGGGAGGCCCTCTCCCGCGTGGCGGGGCGCGCCTGCGCCCTGCGCGGCGACGACATCGACACGGACCGGATCATCCCGGCGCGTTACCTGCGCTGCGTGACCTTCGACGGCCTCGGCGAACACGCCTTCGCCGACGACCGCACCCAGGCGAAGGGCGACCACCCCCTGGACGATCCGCGTTTCGACGGCGCCCGCATCCTCGTCGTGGGGCACAACTTCGGGTGCGGCTCCTCCCGGGAACACGCGCCCCAGGCGTTGTTGCGCCGCGGGTTCCAGGCCTTCGTCGGCGGTTCCTTTGCCGAGATCTTCGCCGGCAACTGCACCGCGCTCGGCCTGCCGTGCGCGACCCTCGACGACGACGCCCGGAACGCGCTCCTGGACGCCATCGAACTGGATCCCAGCCAGGAAGTCGTGCTCGACCTCGAGGCCGGGACGGTGACCTCACGCGCGGGCACGACCCCCGTCACCCTCGCCGCAGGGCCCCGACAGCAGCTCCTGGCGGGAACCTGGGACGCCACATCGGTGCTGCTCGAAGCCGGTGACGCCATCGAGGGCACGGCCCAGACCCTGCCCTACGTGCGCGGCTTCCGCGGCTAGGGCAGCCGGCGGCGGGCGATCACGAACTCCTCGACCACCTCGCCCCCGACCAGGTGCTCCTGGATCACCCGCTCGAGCACTTCCGGCGTACACCCGCCGTACCAGACGCCTTCGGGGTAGACGAGCGCTACCGGCCCACGCATGCAGATCTGGAGGCAATTGGCCTTGGTTCGGTAGACCCCGGCCTCTCCGGCCAGGCCGAGCTCCTCGAGGCGCCGCTTCAGGAACACCCAGGACTCGAGGCTCGCCTCCTTGCGCGAGCACTTCGGCTTGGTCTGGTCGCAGCAGAGGAAGATGTGGCGCTGGATCTTTTCGACACCCAGCTCCTCGATCGTCTTGCGCAGGAGCTTCTCGGACACCGGGAAAGCCTGCCCCAGCGCGGGCGAGGTGTCCAACGCGTGGTAACTTCGTGAGCGAAGTGCCCGCTCGAGTTCGCGGCTCCGTCCTCGCGGTCGTGGGGGTCGGCTTCGCGGTGCGCCTCATCGCGTTCGCAGCCGCCACCGACGT
>JAYZFQ010000027.1:0-7799 GCA_036336695.1 Myxococcota bacterium | reverse complement strand
TGAGCCCTTCGTGCGCATCACGACGCACCTTCGGAATCGAGGCGACGCGGACGCGCCCATCTTCTCTTTCGGCGATCTGTGGATGCGCGGGGGGCGTGGACCCCGTGCTTTCATCGGAGACACCCTCGACCCGGCGCTTTCGTCGGGCTTTCACCACCGCTCGTTCGACCGCCGGGCGATTCTGCGGACCAGCGAGGCCATGGCGCCTTCGACGTTCGTCGCCATGTCCGGACTACCGCCCTGGCCGCCCGTCGCCTACGGACTCACCACGCCGGAACGCGCCGCCCAGGGCCTGTCGAACTTCGGCGTGACCGGTGGACACGTGACCCTCGTCAATGCCTTCGTCGACGATCCGGGCTGGGACCAGGTGGGGCTGCTGCGCCTCCTGCGTGCTGCACTCGGTTCGATTCCGGCAGGCGAGGAGTTCGTGTTCGAGCGTCGCCTCGTGGTGACGCCCGGGTCCGACGTCGCGTCGGTGACGGACCTGGTATTTCCGATGCTCGGGTTTGCCGACGGCTCGAGTGGGATCGTCGGTCGCGTCGAACCGGCGGACGTGCGCGCGGTGGTCGCGGTCGATACCGCGGATGGAATTCCCGTCACCCAGGCGGCGACGCGAACTTCGGGAGTCGAGACCGGGAGCTACGCCGCCGTGCTCCCTCCCGGAGACTACGTGCTGACGGTGCGGGCGGCAGGGCGCGCCGAGCGCCGAGTTCCCGTTCGCGTGGATGCCGGGGAAACAGCGGAGGTACCGCTTCAGCGCTTCGAACCGCTCCCGGCTCTCGTCTTCGATCCCCCATTCCGGGATGGGGAGCCGGGTCGCGTCGTCTTCCAGGGGCTCGACGGGACTCCCGACCCGGTCTTCGGTTCCGAACTTCTCGACTTCCGTCTCGACGGGGAGCCCGCCGGGAGCGGAACGGAGACGCGGGAAATTCATTTCATCGCCAACCAGCCGGCGCGGATTCCGATTGCGCCGGGGCGTTACCGGCTCACCGCGAGCCGCGGCCTGGAGTTCGATATCGACGAGGTCGACGTGGAGGTGCCCGCGGGCAGCACGCAGGTCGTGGTGCCTGCTTTCGATCTCGCGCGTCGGATCGAACTCGACGGCGTGGTGAGCGCGGACTTCCACGTGCACGCCGAGGCGAGCGACGACTCGGGCATGTCGAACGAGGCCCGACTCGCCAGTTTCGTCGTGGAGAACGTGGATGTGATGGTGGCCACCGACCACGATTCCCTGGGGAGCTTCGAGGCCGCGTTCGATGCCCTGGGCGTTCGCGACCGGATTCGGGTCGTCCAGGGCGTGGAGGTTACGAGCAGCACGCCGAGCCACGCGGCGCCGTATACGATCGGGCACCACAACGCCTGGCCGATCGCCTACGACGAGACCGCGCACCGTCGCGGTGCGCCACCGAGCCAGGACATGACCGCCGCGGACCTCTATGCCCTGCTCCGAAGCGACTACGGCGCACGGGTCGTCCAGATGAACCACGCCCTCGTGGGAAAATCCGGGGTGTTCGACGGGGCGTACCTGACGCACATGGGGACCGCCGGGGAGCGGTTCGATCCGGAGCAGCCGATCACGGCGGAACCCAATCGCCTGCTCTTGGAGCGGGCGACGGATGGGGAGACGCGGGGGATCGATTTCGACGCCATCGAGGTGATGAATGGCTCGGACTGGGGCCTCTACCTGCAACTGCGCGAGGCCTGGTACGCGCTCCAGCGCCAGGGGTTCCGTCGCACCGCGACGGGCAATTCCGATACCCATGGCCCCTCGGAGACCCCGGGGTACCCGCGCAACTTCGTCGCGTCGGGCGATCCGTACGACGGGGCCGCGTTGGATGCGGCCATTCGCGCGGGGCGGCTCTTCACGACCACGGGTCCCATCTTCGCGCGCTTCCGGGCGAACGGCGGCGAGGTCGGAGACACCGTGGCGGCACCGGGCGGCCAGGTACGGGTCGAGATCGAGGTCGTGGCGGCACCGTGGGTTCCCGTGGACGAAGTGCGCCTGCTCCGCAACGGCGAAGTCGTCCGAAGGTTCACGGACCTGCCCACGGCAGACGTCGTGCAGCGCTTCTCCGGCGAAGTCGCGCTCCAGCTGCTGGAGGACGGTTTCTTGACCCTGGAGGCGGGGGTGCCGATCGACGTCGACCGGGAGCGCTGGCTCGCGGAGCAGGGCGGCGTCTACGCCGCGGTTGTCGCGCCGGGCTTTCTTCCCCAGGCCCTGTCGAATCCGATCTGGATCGACGTCGATGGGGACGGGCGCTCGAAGGCCCCGGGTCTGGGCGAAGCCGACCCCGTTGGGCAGCTGCTCTGGACGGCGGGCATCATTCTCGCGCTGGCCGTCCTCTGGCTCTGGTTGCGCCGACGGGTCGCGCGGGCGGCCCGGCGCTGACCGGTCGCATCCCGCTCGCGCCAGGTCTGCGCCACGGCAGCCGAAGGGGTCAGGCGCTGCGCGGGCTGCGCACGACGTAGTTGCCGCGCTTCTCGTCGAACTCGAGTTCGATGTGCCCGGCTTCGCGCAGGTGCTCGAGAAGCTGGGCGAAGCTCCCCTCGCCGTAGTACTCCTCGTTGAAGCCGGGGAAGACGCGCCGCGTCGCCTGTTTCACCATCGAGCCCCACACCGTGTCGTAATCCCGTTCCAGGGATCGCACGATCTGCAGGATCTTCTCTCCGGCGTCGTCGAGCCGGCCGTTCTTTCCCGAGCGACTCGAGGATGACGCGCTTCGGGACCGCGTCTTCTTCTTCTTCTGGGTTTCGGTCACGCTGCGCATCAGGTCGTCGTAGTAGACGAACTCATCGCAGCTTCCGATCAGCAGATCGGACGTCGAACTCTTGATGCCGCAGCCGATGACACGCTTGTCGTTTTCCTTGAGCTTGCCGACGAGCGGGGAGAAGTCACTGTCGCCGGAGATCAGGGCGAAGGTGTCCACGTGCTGCTTCTGGTAACAGAGGTCGAGGGCATCCACGACCATGTGGATGTCGGCGCTGTTCTTCCCGCTCACCTTCGACTGGGGGATGTCCACGAGTTCCACGCCCTGGGTATGGAACTCGCGCACCGCGCCTCGGTAGCGACCCCAGTCGCAGTAGGCGCGCTTGAAGACGATCCGTCCCTTCTCGAGCAGGCGCCGCAGGACCAGATCGATCCGAAACCCGCCCTTGCGAAGGCTTCGTGCGCCGATCGCGAGGTTCTCGTAATCGACGAAGACGGCAATTCTCGGTTCGTCTGCCATGAGCTGGTGGGGCCTCAGGCTCCTCCACGGCCTCTTCTTCTTCCTGGAACCCGTAGCCGGCCAGGTCGTCGTTGGTCGCCACCTGCCCGCCGGATTCGTCCTCGGCGCGAAGGGCGCGCTTCTCGCGTTTCATCGCGGCTTTCTCGGCCTTCTTGGCCTCGCGCTGACGCTTGAGTACGGCGGTTCTGCTTTTTCGTGCCATGGGTCATCACCCTTCGGTCTGTAAATCGGGTCTGTCGGTTTCGGGGGGCGAGCCTGGAAAGCGGAGGCCGCGGGAGTCTACACGGCGTTGGAGGCACTGGCACGGCGGAAGGTTCCGTCCCCTCGGGGGATTGAACCTTTTTCAAACCCCGAGTGTCCCAAGAGCGAAAGTCCCTCTGATCAGTCAGTCGTTTGGGCCGGGCTTCCCGGCCCCTCCTCGCGGGACGGCGGTTTTGCAACACGAGCTCCTCGGCTCTGCAAGGCCGCCGTCCCTGTTTTTTGGGCGCCCGCCGCCTCGACGGGCGGCCGGGTCAGGCAGGGCGCGACGGACCGGCGACTGTCCGGTGCCCGAGGTACGCGGCAGCAAAGATCGCGAGTCCCAGCAGCGGGTACCACGCGCCGGGTTCTCCGACGACCGCGCGCTGGAGCATGATTCCGATCACAACCAGGGAAGAGACGACGTAGAGGCCGGGCAGCCACGGGTAGCCCGTGGCGCGGTAGGGGCGGTGGGTCTTGGGCCGGGTCCGGCGCAGGACAAAAAGGCAGCCGACGGTGAGCGTCCCGGTGAGCACCATCGTGAGGCTGACGAGGTGGAGCAACTCCTCGAATTGTCCGCTGGCGACGAGGAGGATCGAGAGTGCGGCCTGGAGCCAGAGCGCGCGCCGCGGTGTCTTCCGCTCCGGGTCGAGTGCGGCAAGCCGAGACCAGAGCGCGCCGCGCTCCGCCATGGCCTGGGCGACACGTGCGCCTCCCAGGACGGTGCCGTTGATGCTGGCGACGAGTGCGCTGGCGATCAGCACCGTCAGCGCGAGGCGCAACCCCGGGCCGCCGAGGACCCCGGCCGTCGCCGAGCCGACCTCGCCCGCGTCGGCGACGCCGGCGGGCCCGAGCACGCGCAGGAACCCGATGCAGAGCAGCAGGTAGAGCGCGGTCACGGCCAGGGTGCCCAGGACCAGGGAGCGCGGAATGTTGCGCTGGGGTTCGCGGACTTCGCCGCCGACGTAGATCACGTTGATCCAGCCCGAGTAGGCGAAGTAGACGGCGTTGTAGGCGAGCACGATCCCGCCGAGGGTCAGGGCCGGCACTGCCGCCGCTTCGACGGGCGGCGGTGCGCCGCCCCGCAGGAGTGCCCAGAGGGAGAAGACCACCAGGGCACCGATGGGAACGAGGGTCAGTGCCGCCTGGGTGCCCGCCGACGGCCGCGCACCGCGCACGTTGAGGAGCGTAAGGGCGACGACCAGCACGATTGCGGCCAGCCGCGTGCCGTCGAGCATGGCGCCCCCGGGCAGGGGAAGGGCGTAGGCGGCGAGGTCGATCCCCAGGAGTGTCGGCAGCTGGTAGGTACACAGACCCACCGACATCGTCGCAATCGAACCGCAAAAGATGGCCGCGAAGAGCGTCCACCCGCTGGCGAAGGCGACGGACTGGCCGTAGGCCTCGTACTGGAAGACGTAGTCTCCGCCGGCCCGGGGAAACAGGGTGCCGAGTTCGCCGCAGGCCACGGCACCGGCAAGTGCCGTCAGGCCGCCGGCCACCCAGACTAGCAGGAAGGGCAGGGGCTCAGCGACGTACTTGGCCACGATCGGCGGCGACAGGAAGATGCCGATACCGAGCATCGAGCCCGCGACGATCGCGAAACCGCCGAGCGGGCCGATGACGCGGGGGGACGCCTCGCTCATCTCGGGCCTTTCGGTCTGCCAAGACACCCGACGCGATGCCCGCGGTGGTTTTCGGTCACGTCGCAAGGAAACACGACTCGCTGCAACCGGGCAATGGTCAGCGGTGGGGAAGGCGGTCTGCGCGTCGCGCATTTCGCTGGGGACAGGGAGTCCCGCGGAGGGGTAGGATGCGCCCCATGAGACTCCCTGCCGACGACGCGGCCCTTGCGGAATACCTCGAGAACGCCAACCTGCCCGCGCTCGTGCCGGCGATCGTCCAGTTGACGGGCGACGCGAGTCTGCTGCGGCGTTTCCCCGCGCCGAGTCCCGGAATGATGGGTGCGGTGGAAGGCGACCTGGCGCCCGAGGATCAGGCCGCGATCCGCGCGATGGCCCTGGAGGCGCTCAAGGCCTACCGGGATGGCGACGGGCCGCTGCCGCCCCTGCCTTCGGCCGCGCAGCTGCACGAGATGATGAACTGGTGTGCGGGAGAAGCCTTGCCGGCGGAATACGTGCCCCTCGCCATCGAGGAGGCCAGCCTCGGCGAACCCGACCCGCGGCGTTTCGTGTGGGACCGGCGTCCCGATCCGGCGACTCTCGGTGCCTTTCGCGTGGTGATCATCGGCGCGGGGTTCGGCGGCGTCTGCGCGGCCGTGCGGTTGGAGCAGGCCGGGATTCCCTACACGATCCTGGAGAAGAACCAGGCGCTCGGCGGGACCTGGTACGAGAACAGCTATCCCGACCTGCGCGTCGACGTCCCGAACCACTTCTATTCCTATTCGTTCGAGCCCAACCCCGACTGGTCCGACTACTTCTCGCGCCGCGACGAACTCGAGGCCTACATCGGCGCCTGCGCGCGCAAGCACGGCATCGAGAAGAACGTGCGCTTCCGCACCGAAGTGCTCGGCGCCGACTACGACGAGTCGAAGGGCCTGTGGCGCGTCCGGATTCGCGGCGAATCGGGCGCGGAGGAAACCCTGACGGCCAACGCGGTGATCAGCGCGGTGGGCATGCTGAACCGCCCCCAGTTTCCGGACATCGACGGTCTGGATTCCTTCGAGGGCGCTTGCTTCCACTCTTCCCGTTGGCAGGACGACGCGGATCTCCATGGGAAGCGGGTCGGCGTGGTCGGAACCGGTGCGAGCGCGATGCAATTCGTGCCGGTGGTCGCGCAAGAAGCGGCTCAGCTGACCATCTTCCAGCGCGCGGCGCACTGGGCGTTGTTCAATGCCGCATACCGCAGCACGGTGAGCGACGGCTTCAAGTGGTTGCTGCGCCACGTTCCCTACTACCACAGCTGGTACCGCTTCCTGTTGTTCTGGACCGTCGCCGACCGGGTGTACCCGGTCTTTCGCATCGAGCCGGACTGGGAGGATGCGGAGAACACCACCGGGCCGCTGAATGCCGGGCTGCGGATGGGCGCGATCCAGTACATCGAGGAACAACTCGGCGGCGATGCGGAGTTGATCGCGAAGTGCACTCCCGACTACCCGCCGCTGGGGAAGCGACCGCTCCTGGACAACGGCTGGTACCGGACGCTCACACGCGACAACGTGGAACTGGTGACGGACGGGATCCGCGAAGTGACGCCGAAGGGCGTCGTCACCGCCGACGGCGCCCAGCACGACCTGGATGTCCTGGTACTCGCGACGGGCTTCCATGCCGGCAAGTTCCTCTGGCCGATGCAGATCCGGGGTCGGGGCGGCGTCTTGCTCCAGGACCGCTGGGAGCAAGGCGAAAACCCGCGCGCCTACCTCGGGATCACGGTGCCCGACTTTCCCAATTTCTTCTGCCTCTACGGTCCGAACACGAACCCGGTGGTGGGGAGTGTGATCTTCATGCTCGAATGTCAGACCCGTTACATCATGGGTTGTCTGCGTGCGCTGCTGGAGAACGGGCACCAGTCGATGGAATGCCGCGAGGCAGTACACGACGCGTACAACGTGCGACTGGACGCCGAACTCGAAAAGATGGTCTGGCGCCACCCGCGTGTGCACAGCTACTACAACAACACCTCGGGTCGGGTCATCACGAACGTGCCGTGGACGATGTACGACTACTGGGCGATGACCCGCGAACCGGAACTCGGGGACTACGAGATCCGCTGAACACGAAAAAGCGCGTTCCCGGTTTCGGGCCGCGCTCTTCGAGGAGTGTCTTCATGCAGGAGCTTTCTGGAAAAGTCGCCGTGGTGACGGGGGGCGCCAGCGGGATCGGCCACGCCCTGGCCACCCGGTTCGCAGAGGAGGGCATGAAGCTGGTACTGCTCGACGTCGAGGCCGGTCCGCTGGACGAGGCCGCGCGGGGCTTCGAAGCCCAGGGCGTCGAGGTCCTCGCCCAGCGACTCGACGTTTCCGATGCCGCCGCCATGGACGCCGCCGGTGCGGCGGCGCTCGAGCGCTTCGGCGCCGTGCACGTCCTCTGCAACAACGCGGGGGTGGGCTCCGGGGGCCCGATGTGGGAACTGACCACGGAAGACTGGGAGTTCTGCCTGCGGCCCAACCTTTGGGGGGTGATTCACGGCATCCGGGTGTTCGCCAAGCACCTGGTCGCCCAGGACGAAGGCCACATTGTGAACACCGCATCCATGGCGGGGCTCGTGTCCGTGCCAGGAATGGGTCCCTACAACGTCACGAAGCACGCGGTCGTGACCCTCTCGGAAACGCTCTACCACGAGCTCGCGGCCCTGGGCAGCCAGGTCGGTGTGTCGGTG
>JAYZFQ010000026.1:0-6266 GCA_036336695.1 Myxococcota bacterium | reverse complement strand
ATCAACCAGCTCATGAAGGCATCCCTCCCCCAGCTGTGCGGCATGCCCGTCGAAGTCGTTCACCAATCCGGGGAGGCAGATCGCGAGGAACTCCAGGGCGCCTACCGGGACGCCGGGATCGCTGCCGAGGTGGTCGCCTTCGAAGCAGACATGCCCACGCGCTATCGCTGGGCGGACCTGGCCATCTGCCGCGCCGGTGCACTCACCGTGGCAGAACTCGCACTTTCCGGCCTTCCGGCGCTGCTGATCCCGTACCCCTTCGCCGCCGACAACCACCAGGCGGCAAACGCCGGAGAGTTCGAACGCGAGGGGGCGGGCATCGGCCTTCACGAACTGCCCCGGGACGGAAGCGATGCAAGCCTTCTCGTCTCGCCGCTCCGCGAACTACTGGAGGCGCCGAAACGACTCCAGGATATGAGCGTGGCGGCCAGCCGTCTGGCCCGCCCGGATGCCGCGACGCGTGTCATCGACACCTGCGCGCAATGGCTGGAGGTCGCCTAGGTGCGCCGGCGAATCCAGCACGTCCACTTCGTGGGCATTGGTGGCATCGGGATGTGTGGCATCGCGGAACTCCTGCTCAGCCAGGGCTACCGCGTCAGCGGCTCCGACCTCCGCGAGGGCCCGAGCGTCGCGCGCCTCCGATCCCTCGGCATCTCGATCAGCATCGGGCACGAAGAAGCAAACCTCGGTCAAGCAGACGTGCTCGTCTACTCCTCCGCGGTCAACGCCAACAATCCGGAGATTCGCGAGGCCGAGGCACGCAAGATCCCGGTGATCCGCCGGGCCGAGATGCTGGCCGAGTTGATGCGACTCAAGGAGGGCATCGCCGTGGGAGGAAGCCACGGCAAAACCACCACCACCTCGCTGATCGCCCATATTCTCGACGCCGCCGGACTCGATCCCACGGCCGTCATCGGCGGCCGCGTGCACGCCGCAGGCGCGGACCCGACCGGCGCGCGGCTCGGGAGCAGCGACCTCCTGGTCGCCGAAGCGGACGAAAGCGATGGCTCCTTCCTGCGCTTGACGCCGGTGATCGCCGTCATCACCAACATCGACCCCGAACACCTCGACCACTACGGATCCTTTGAGGCCGTGCAGGATGCCTTCGTGAGCTTCTCCAACGGTGTGCCGTTCTGGGGCGTGACGGTGCTGTGTGCCGACCACCCGGGCATCCAGGCAATTCTGCCCCGCCTCACCCGCCGCGTTGTCACGTACGGCTTCTCCTCCCTGGCCGAACTGGTCGCCGACAGGATCGAGGTCGTCGACTTCGGCATGCGCTTCCGCGTGCTTCGGCACGGCGAGGACCTCGGCCCCGTCAGCCTCCGGCTTCCCGGCCGCCACAACATCGCCAATGCGCTTGCGGCCCTGGCGGTCGCGCTGGAACTCGAGGTTCCGTTCGCAACCGCCGCGGAAGCGCTCGCGGGGTTCCCGGGGATCGAACGCCGCTTCGAATTCCGCGGCAGCGCCCGAGGCGTCCGCTTCGTCGACGACTACGCACATCATCCGAGCGAGATCCGGGCCACCTTGGCGGCGGCGCGCGCCTCCCACAGCGGCAGGATCGTGAGTGTCTTTCAGCCACACCGCTATTCGAGAACACGCGACTGCTTCGAGGACTTCACCTCCGCGTTTAACGACACGGACGTGCTGATCGTCACCGAGATCTACCCCGCGGGAGAACCCAAGCTCCCGGGCATCGAAGCGCAGTTGCTCGTCGAAGCCATCTCCTCTCACGGCCACCGCGACGCGCAGTTCATCGGAGATTTCGAGAGCGTCGTCGAAAGCCTTCCCGCGCAACTTCGGGAGGGCGATCTCGTCCTGACGCTGGGCGCAGGCAACATCTCGGCACTGGGGCCACGCCTGCTCGGGCATCTCGAAGAGGAGCCTCAGTGATCGAAGCCGCTCGCCATGCGCTCGAGGCCGCCCTGGGTAGTTGCATCGAGTTCGACGCCAACCTGTCCCGCCACACGTCCCTGCGCATCGGCGGGCCCGCCGATGCCCTGGCTACGCCCGAACGGTGTGAGGACCTGGTCGGACTCATGAAGCTGTGCGCCGAATACGACCTCCCCCACACGGTACTCGGTGCCGGGTTCAACACCCTGATCCTCGATGGCGGCATCGAAGGGGTCGTGATCCGAACCAACGCAATGCGGAGCATTGCTCGCGAACCGGAAGGGATTCGGTCCGAAACCGGCATCTCCCACAACAGCATCACCAAGTACTGCATCGAGCACGGCCTGGCGGGTCTCGAGTTCGGCGCCGGCATCCCGGGAACCGTCGGGGGATGGATCGCCATGAACGCAGGCATCGCCGACCGCGAGGCCAAGGACGTGGTTCGGGAGGTCGTATGGGTGGAGCCCGCGGGCACGGTACGCCGGGCCTCGCGAGATGAACTCGCCTTCCGCTATCGCGCCCTCGAGGGGCTCGCCCCGGGCTCGGTCATCGTCGCTGCCCTGCTGGCCGTCACCCCGTCGAAGCCCCGCTCCGTCCAGGCGGAGGTCGACCGCATGCTGGCGCACCGGCGCGACACCCAGCCCCTCGATGTGCCCTCTTGCGGCTCGGTCTTCAAGAACCCGGGCGGCGACTTTGCCGGGCGCCTCATCGAAGCCGCGGGCCTCAAGGGAGCACGCGAGGGCGCTGCCGAGGTCTCACACAAGCACGCCAACTTCATCGCCAACCGCGGAGAAGCGAAGGCGGCGGATGTCCTGGCGCTGATCGAGCGTATCCAGGAAACCGTCGCGCGGGAGAGCGGCGTGCACCTGGAACCCGAGGTCAAGATCGTGGGGAGGCCTTCATGAAACGCAGGATGGAGTTCGGCCGGCGCCGCGCATCGCGAAACGCCCAGGGAACCAAGACCGAGCAACTTCGCGATCGCAACCTGAGCCCGCAGCCCCGTGTCCGGCAGGACCCGGTCAGCCGCAGCCTTCGAGGTCGCCGAAGCACCCCCGTGTCGCGCCCCATACGCATCGCCGGCCTCGCCGGATTCTTCCTGGTCGCCGTCGCGGTGGGGATTGCAACCTCTGCGAAGGTCTCGCGGGGGATCGCGCACTGGTGGGCCGACGCACCCAGCCGCATCCACAGCATTGCGGTGACGGGCCACCAGCATCTCGAAGCGGTGCAGGTCGCTTCCGCCACCGGCCTGGTCCGCAGCGCGTTCCTGGAAAACCTCAACGCATCGGCCGTCGCCCAGGACCTCGCGGACCACGCGTGGATTGAAGCCGCACACGTCGTGCCCCTCCCCTCCGGCCAGGTCTTGGTGCGGATCGAGGAACGCGACCCGAGCGCGACACTGCACAGCGGGGATGCGGCCGGCGTGATGTGGGTCGACGCTTCCGGAACTCCCTTCGCGCTCGCCAACGAGGAAGATCGGGACTTCGCCACCCGGGTGCGCCTCGTGACGACGCAGAAGTTCGCAGCCGGCAAAGCCCACCCGACCCTCGCAAACGCCGTGGCGCTCAGCCAGCACCTCGCACAGCGGACGGGCCTGGGACGCATAAACGCGGAAATCCAGCTTCCCGAGCCCGGCGACCCCCGGCAGTGGGTACTGCGGAACCAAAGCGGCGAACTCGAGGCCGTACTGGGTGCCTGGGAGCCCCCGAAATTGCACGGAAACGAGCGCTTCGCCTCTCTCGAGACGCGGCTGACGCGCCTGGAGGACTTCCTTGCGGCCGATCTCTCGCAAGCAGCGACGACAGGACGCATCGATCTGCGTTTCAAGAATCAAGCAATCTGGGTCGCGGATGTCGATCCCACCGGGGGAAGGCAAACGCGTGACTAGCCCGCCTCGAGACGAGTTGGGTGAACCGGGGTGGCCTGCGTGGATACGCAAGGTCACCCAGAACGAGGAGGCCGGAACCACCGGCATCCTTTCAGGGGGGAAGAAAGAATGCGCAAAGACGGCCTGATCGTGGGACTCGATATCGGGACGACCAAGATTTGTACCATCGTCGCCGAACGCACCGAGAACGGTGTGGACATCGTGGGCATCGGCACGCATCCGTCGAAGGGACTACGCAAGGGCGTCGTTGTCGACATCGACGCCACGGTTCATTCCATCAAGCAGGCGGTCGAAGAAGCCGAACTCATGGCGGACTGCGAGATCACGTCGGTCTACGCAGGAATCGCGGGTGGGCATATCCGGGGCTTCAACTCCCACGGCGTGGTGGCGGTCAAGGACCAGGAAGTCGACGAGGGTGATGTCCGGCGCGTCATCGACGCCGCCAAGGCAGTCGCGATCCCGATGGACCGCGAGGTCATCCACGTGATTCCGCAGGAATTCATCATCGATGACCAGGACGGAATTCACGAGCCGCTGGGAATGAGCGGGGTCCGCCTCGAGGCCAAGATCCACATCGTGACCGCTGCAGTGACGAGCGCCCAGAACATCGTCAAATGCGCAAACAAGGCCGGGCTCAATGTCATCGATATCGTGCTGGAACCGCTGGCGTCGGCCCAGGCGGTCCTCGCCGGGGACGAGCGCGAACTGGGGGTCTGCATGATCGACATCGGCGGTGGAACCACCGATATCGCGGTCTTCGCCGATGGCTCGATCAAGAATACCGCCGTGCTGGGCCTCGGGGGAACCCACCTGACCAACGACATCGCCGTGGGTCTTCGGACACCGTTCGAGGAGGCGGAGCGGATCAAGAAGAAGTTCGGCGTCGCCTCGGCACGCTACCTGGCCACGGACGACGTCCTGACGGTGCCAAGCGTCGGGGGACAGAGCCCCAGGGAGATCTCCCGCAAAATCCTGTGCGAAATCATCGAGCCGCGCGTGGAGGAGATTCTGTCCCTCGCCCGCCAGGAGATCGTCAAGGCGGGGTTGGCGGACAAGATCCCTTCCGGGGTCATCCTGACCGGCGGGGCCTCGGCCCTGGATGGCATCCCGAACCTGGCGGAAGAAATTTTTGAAACGCCGGTTCGCCGCGGGCTCCCCACCGGGATCGGCGGCCTGCAAGACGTCGTGAAGAGCCCCATGTACTCCACGGGCGTGGGGCTCGTGCTGTTCGGATGTTTCCAGCGGCGTCCCGACAAGGGAAGTCGCTTCCGTATCCGCGACGGTTCGATCTTCGGCAAAGTTCGCCAGCGCATGCGAGATTGGTTCTATACCGAATTCGAGTGACCAGAGGCCTGTACATCCGCAGGGGGAGCCTGTACCATCGAACTGGATTCGCGAGCTATCGAGCCATGGGGGGTGAGAGATGCCGAAGCGAAAGGCCAGTCGGTCGACGCAGCGCACGCGCAGTGGTGGAACGGTCAAGACCGGGACCCGAAGCAAGAAGAAGGCAACCGCTCGTCGCAAGGCGCCTGCGCGCCGGACGAAGGCCCGTCTCGACCTGGACACTGACGTGGTTCCGGACATGCTGGAGTTCGAATCCCAGTCGAACAAGCGCGCCGTCATCAAGGTGATTGGCGTCGGCGGTGCCGGCGGGAACGTCGTCAACACGATGATCGAATCGGGGCTAGGTGGTGTCGAGTTCGTCGCGGGCAACACCGATGCACAGGCTCTTGCTCACAACCAGGCGCCCCTGAAGATCCAACTCGGCACGCAGGTGACGGGCGGATTGGGATGCGGGGCGAATCCGGACTGGGGGCGCGCCTCCGCACTCGAATCACGTGATCGGCTGACGGAGATTCTCCAGGGTGCGGACATGGTGTTCGTCACCGCAGGCATGGGGGGTGGTACCGGCACTGGCGCCGCACCCATCGTGGCCGAGGTCGCGCGTGAGGTCGGCGCCCTGACGGTCGGCGTCGTGACGAAGCCGTTCATCTTCGAAGGCCGCGTCCGATCAAAGCATGCGGACCGTGGCATCGATGACCTCCACTCCGTCGTGGACACCTTGATCACCATTCCCAACCAGCGCTTGCTGGCGCTCGCGGGAAAAAACACCGCACTGGGGGATGCCTTCAAGTTGGCAGACGAGGTTCTCCTCAGCGCCGTCCGAGGCATCTCCGACCTCATCACGGTCCACGGACTGATCAACCTCGATTTTGCCGACGTGCGCGCGATCATGACCGAAGCGGGTGTCGCGCTGATGGGAACGGGCTTTGCCAGCGGAGAGGACCGAGCCGCGCAAGCCGCGGGGAGCGCGATCTCCAGCCCGTTGCTCGAGGATCTCTCGATCGACGGCGCGCAGGGAGTCCTGATCAACATCACCGGCGGCCCGGAGATGACACTTCACGAGGTCAACGAGGCTTCCACCCTGGTCCAGGAAGCCGCCCACGACGACGCCAACATCATCTTCGGCGCCGTGGTCGATGATTCGATG
>JAYZFQ010000025.1:0-5486 GCA_036336695.1 Myxococcota bacterium | reverse complement strand
ATCCGGACGATCCGGGGCGTCCGCGATGTCCGGGGCATCCGGACGATCCGGGGCGTCCGCGATGTCCGGGGCATCCGGACGATCCGGGGCGTCCGCGATGTCCGGGGCATCCGGACGATCCGGGGCGTCCGCGATGTCCGGGGCATCCGGAAGATCCGGAACGTCCGCGATGTCCGGGGCACCCGGTACCTCGGCATTTTCGAAGGGAGGCTCGGCAGGCTGAGCGGCCGCTTCCCCGGCAGGGCCCACCCCGAGGGCGAGCAGCGCCGCCACCACGGCGATCCCGAGCCCACCCCCCGGGACGGATGAGATGACCCCGCGCAGCAATCGCGGCGAGGGGACTGTCTTGGCTGAATGTCGCGTTCTATGCATGGCTCCGATTTTCCTCTCTCAGGTTTCTCGACAATCGTTCAGGCGCCCGGAGTGCGGGTCCTATAGGGGACGGTGGTCAAGAACCACGTAGCCTGAACACTACATATCGGACATATTAAATGGAAATTTATTCCATTTCAAGGGCAACCCCAGGTTTTTTAGGAAAGAAACAGGCAAGGCCAGGGGACCTGCTCTGGAATGCGACCGCGGGCGCAAACCCCGGCCGGCCTCCTGGGGCGTTCTCCGCGCCCCGTTGGGACGCCCATCGGCGCCAACGCAGCCAGCGCCGTCCAGGCGCGGGAGATGGGCGCGGGCGCCTCGGCACAAGTGCCTTCGTCGGACCCCGCGCCCCGGGGAGCCCCTCCGAAAAACAAAAAAAGGGGGGCGCGGTTCTTAAACCGCGCCCCCCGCGTCCTCGACCGCGATCAGGCTGGGTAGAACCCCGGAGTCGTGGTTCCACCCCTCATCAGCCGCGCGCAGCCGTGAGGTTGCAACGTCCTATCGGTCGTAGCAGAGCCCCGGACCGTGGGAGTTCTCCGAGCAGTCGATTCCGAGTGCGCCGTCCGACGAATCCATCTGGATCTCCGAACCGTCGCTCAGGGTGAGCTTGATGCTCGGGTGACTCCACGGACCCGCGCCCTCCGCAACTCGGTCGTCCGTCAGGCGCTCGAGCAGCGCAATGACGTTCTTCCGGTCCCGTCCGCGTGTGCGGAGCGGTCGGACCTGCGAGTCGCAGTCCACCTCGCCAGCGCCACTCCGATCGCAGTGGTTCCCACCACGAATGTAGAAGTCGACCACTTCTTCCAATGTAGTCGCCGACCCGTCGTGGAAGTAGGGACCCGTGAGCGGCAGGTTGAACAGGTGCGAACTCTTCGACTCTCCCTCACCAGGATCGTCGGTCACGAAATCGTTCGTCGCACCGCCGAAGGCCGCGGTCGTCTCCACACCCGTCGCCACGAAGGCATTCCCGTTCTTGCCAGTGAAGACGTGCGCCGCACTGGTGCCGTCGACATTGTGGCAATGCTTGCAGCGGAGCCGCTTGAAGGACTTCCGCTGGGACTTGCTCGCCTTCCGGACGTGACCCTTCGACTCCACACTCTGCATGTAGCAACCCACCGAGACCCCCCAGAACAGGGAGAAGTTGTTCTCGGTCATCGTCACCGGGGCATCCACCGGATCAGCGCCATCGACAGAACACTTCGCCGTCACGCCCTCGATGATCTCGTCGCCGATGAATTCCCCATGCGTGTCGCCAAACGCCTGATCGATCAGGTCCGCATAGCGGTCACCGGGCCCAAAGTCATCGGCGATATCGCCAACCTGCATCTCCAGCGGCTGCATACGGGAGACCAACTTGTAGCCGACCTCGTGGAACGTGCGCCCGGCACCTGCCATTTCGATGTCGCTATTCGGCGGGCCAGTTGCCTGGGATGCCTGGGAGGCATCAACGATCGAGAAACTCGCCGGAACGATATTTCCGTCCGCATCACGCTTGCGCAGGGTGCCTTCATTGTTCCCATTCGGCGCGACGCCGTCGAACCGGTTCCGCGCCCGGCCGTCCCAGAAGTTATGAATGAAGTTGGAGTCGTTCGAAGGCGGCGCCTGGACACCCGTACCCACGAAAATACCCGTTGCCACGTTCATGTCTTCGGCATCGCACTTCACGCTTCCATCGGGCTGCGTCGTCTCGGCCAACGCCATGAAGTCCGATGCGAGCACGCCCGTCGACCCGTTTACGCCGACACCGTCCTTGGCATCGGCCACTCGAAGCGGGTGCGAATCCGCACCAGCCTGGTAGTGGCAACTGGCACACGCCATTTGCGCCCCATTACCGCCGCCGACCTGTTGGTCCCAGAACAGCGCCTTGCCGAGATAGACCACGTCGTCACTACACAAGTCCTCGAGCGTCGTCTCTCCTGCGCTGGCGCCCGCGGAGATCACGAGCCCACACGCAATGATCGAGAACACGGACACGCCAAAGCGGCGAATGACCGAGTTCTCTGCGTCAGCTACAACGTTTCCGTTGCGTTTCCGATTCAGCATTTCCTTCAGTCCTCTCCCCCCGATCTACCAATCGTTCTCGCGAGCCAACATGACCCCCAAAGGACTTCCCAAAATCACCCATCGAGAAACCCGACGCGCGCCGGCCTCGGCATCCTGGCTTTCCAGGACAAAGATCCGGCCTTGCAAAAGGTTTCCACAGACCCAGCGAACACATGACTGAAGCCGAGTCTCTCGACGGGTAATCCGCCCGGGCAGCCCTAAAGCCCGAACAAGAACCCCCCGGAAATGCGAACGCCCCTGTCCGAAAAAACAGATATCCAGAAAATTGCACTGGACAGGCTTTGCACGCATCTCGATCGCATAGTATGCGTGTCGAACTAGCAGTCAATGGGGATTCTCAACCCAAGTTCTCGCGAAACTCGTCGAAATGAAGAAATTTCATCCTCTAAGTGGCGGGATTGTTATTTTCTCTTTTAGCGCAAGCATGTTTCGGACGAGTTGCATGTATTTTTCCGGTAAACATGTTTTTGATTGTCTTCTTTCACCTGTTTTTCCCAAGTTCTTTGTGAAAAGTGCGCCTGTATTACACGAAAACTGCGCACCAGTTGCGTATTAGTTGCACATTTCACTTGCTGGAAGATGGGCACCAACGAATGCGTCAGCGAAAAAAGGCAGAAAAACAAAACGGTAATTTTGCGGTAATCAAGCGGTAGGCCGTCTCAGAGGCAGAAAACGACCACGGCAGCACCGCAAGACGTACGCTTTGGGCGGGTCGAAATTTGCCGCGTGCCACCGCGACGCGCACGAAGTGGGGCTATTCGGCGCTCGTCGTAAACTCGATGGAATCGCTCGAGGAAGGAAGGGGAAGGTTCCCCGGTTCTCGACCCAGATCGTTGGCAACCGCGCGAACAGTGCCCGGTTCCGGCGCGCCCGCTTCCGGGCCACTGAACCCGATCCGGTTTTGCCGGAGCACGCCGGAGCGGGCGCGAAGGCCCCCGGCCCCGGCCAACTGGAGGCCAGCAAGGTCGCTCCCCGAAACCTCGAAATCCTCGAGCTCGAGAAGGGCACCATCCGACACCACGATTCCAGACCCCCCAGGGGGAGGGCAGGAGGCACTCGGGCACGGCGATTCCCGGGTCGCGCGAACCCGAAGATCCCGAACCGAGGCCGTCGCTTCCGCCCCGAGCACCGCGAGGCCGGCCTCGCGGTTGTTCCGAAGGATGCCTCGGAAGATTGTTCCAGAGGCACCCGTGCTCACCTCCAGGGCCCGCCCTCGACCGACACCGGCCTCCCGAGGCCGGGTGTCCGAGACTGCGAAATCCGAGAGTTCCAGGACCGTGCCCGGCCCGGTCGCAAGCACGCCCACGTCGCGATTGCGATGGAAGAGGGCTCGAGAGGCTTCGACCCGTGCCCCCTGCTGGACCTGCATGCCGCGACCCGCGCTGGCAATGCCAGGCTGGGAGCGGGTGCCCAGAACCGCCAGCCCGTCCATCCGCGCGGAAGTTCCCGCTCCGCTGACGAGGACCGCGAGGCCCCGGTTCGAGTCGACCAGGAGGTGCTCCGCAACAGCACGGGCACCGCCGTGCATGCTCAAACCGCGCGCCAGGCCAGCGCCGTCCGAAGCCGGCGCCGTATTCGCGATCACGACGTCGGTGAGTACGAGTTCACTGTGCTCCCCATCGACGTAGACACCGAGATCCTCGTTGTCTCCGACCCAGACCCGGTCGAGTTCCACACGCCCTCCACCGGTCACCATCACGGCCCAGGACGCAATGTCGGAAGCGTCCGTCGATTGCGTGCGCCGAATCACTGAATCGACGGCACGCAAGATGCTCCGTTTCCCGTCGACGTAGACCGCTCCGTGCTGGCTGCGCTCGACCACCGTCCGTCGCATGGTCACCAGGCCGCCCGCATTGATCTCAACACCAACGCCGAGACCGCTCTCCGCGTCGGGCTGGGTGTCGGAGATCACGACATCCTCGAGAGACACCTCGACCGACTGTTCCACGGGCGAAATCCAGAGCGCCGCGCCGGTAGTCTGGTGAAGCGACACGCCGACGACCCGGAGCAAGCGGGTCGCCAGCACACCGATGCCCCGCGTACCGCCCGAGATCCGCAGATCCGAGAGCGTCACCGGACCCAGTACGTCGACGTTGACGACCGCATCGGAATCGTCCAGCGACGCCACAGTCAGGAGCGTCTGTGCCTCACACGCCCCGACCAGCGCGAATTCGTCCTGGAGGAAGATCTCTGCGGAAAACGTCCCCTTGGACAGCGCGAGGATATCCCCATCTTCCGCCCAGTCTGCAGCGTCCTCGATCGAGCCGAACGGGCTCTCGCGGGTGCCTTCTCCATCTTCATGCCCCGCGGGCGAGACGTAGACCACCTTCCCATCAAAACCGGCCGCGCGCCGTCGAATCGTGGCCTCATCGTGCCAAGCGTCGTATTCCGGGCACTCGAGACCCTGGGGAACACAACTGCCGTTGCCCAAAACCGGCATCGAACCCGGCGCGCACTCGGCCGGCAGTTCCGGCGGACGGCAGACGCGAAAACCGAGCCGCTTGGCCACGGCCTCGGACGCCCCCTCGGCACCGGACCACGGGGAGGAAGTTCCCCAACCCCCTGGGCAGTCCCAATCGCTGAGGTCCGGCAGGGCCGGGCCATCCATGGATTCCGGTTGCGCCAAAACCCGCGGCACCTCGGGGGATCTCTCCGGTTCCGACACACGGGGCGCCGACTCCTCGACCACCTCAACCGGCGGCTGCGGCGGCTCCTCCGAGCGTGAGCAGCCCAGCCACGCGGCGATATAAACCGCAACGGCGCAGGCAAGCGGGCGACGTGTCTTCCACACCCGCGAGACCATAACAACGATTCGGTGCCCGTCACCGACGCAGCACTCGATACGGCGTTACGCGCAGGTGTGGGTAGCGCCCGGAGTCGGGGCTCTTGTCGCCGGAACACAGGCACGCTCGCGCTCACCGGAAATTTGCTTCGAGGAAGCGCAGCCGGTGTCCGGCAAGTTCCTCGCCCTGTCTCTCTGACTCTGGCTCCAGGTTTACAGGCCCAGAGGCAGGACGTATAACCTAGAGCTTCAACGCGCTACCACCGAA
>JAYZFQ010000024.1:0-10074 GCA_036336695.1 Myxococcota bacterium | reverse complement strand
ACCAGCAGCGAGGTGCGTTATCTCTTCACCGGGATCTACCTCATCCTATCGATCGGAATGCTCATGAATGCAGAACGCCGTCGCCTTTTCTTCGGGCTGATGTTCAGCCTGCCGGGCTCCGAGTCGAAGGAGTGAGGCCCGGCGGTCCATGGCGCCGGCAACCGACGTCGTCATCGTCGGGGCGGGTGCCGTGGGGCTCGCCTGCGCGGCAGCGCTTTCCGCGGCAGGCCGCTCGGTGGTCGTCGTCGAACGCAACGAGCGGGCCGGGACCGAGACCACATCGCGCAACAGCGAAGTGGTGCACGCGGGTCTCTACTACCCGGAAGCCAGCCTCAAGGCCCGTTTTTGCCGCGATGGCCGCGAGGCTCTCTACGCGCGCTGCGCCGCCCGCGGGATTCCCCATCGCCGCACGGGGAAGCTGGTGGTCGCCACCGCTGCGGAGGAGGTCTCAGCGCTCGAGGCGCTCCAGGAGCGGGGTAGTGCCAACGGCGCCCCGGGACTGGAGATCGTCGACGGCGCGGCGGTCGCGCGGCGCGAGCCGGACGTCTCGGCCGTTGCGGCGCTGGTGTCGCCTGCGACGGGCATCGTGGATGCCCTGGCGCTTTGTCTCGACTATGCGGCGGAGGCCGAGGCGCACGGGGCGGCTTTTGCGTACCGGAGCGAAGTCGTGGCGGTGGCCCGGACGGATTTCGGCTGGCGCGTCACCGCGCGCGATGCTGCGGGCGAGACCGATGATGTCGATTGTGCCGCGGTGGTGAACGCTGCTGGACTCGCGGGGGACGAGATCGCGCAGACCGCGGGTTTCGATGTCGATGCCCGGGGCTATCGGCTCCACTACTGCAAGGGGGACTACTTCGCCCTGGCTCCCGGTGCGCCGCTGCGGGTCACCGGCCTGGTCTACCCCGTGCCTGCGGGTCCCGGGCTCGGCGTGCACGCGACCGTCGACCTGGGCGGGCGCGTTCGTTTCGGTCCCGATGCCGAATACGTCGATTCCATTCGCTACGAGGTAGACGCCGCCAAGGCGGCGGGGTTTGCCGAAGTGGTGGGGCGTTACCTGCCCGGTATGCGGTCCGAGTGGTTGTCTCCGGACTACGCCGGTGTGCGGCCGAAGCTGGCCGCACCCGGGGAAGCCTTTCGAGACTTCGTGGTGGCCGAGGAGTCCGAAGCGGGATTTCCCGGGTTCGTGAACTGCCTCGGGATCGAGTCGCCGGGCCTCACGGCCTCGCCGGCGATCGCGTCCCACGTCGCCGAAATACTCGCCTCGCTCTAGTCCGCGCCGTTCCAGAGGACCGCAGTCGCGATGTTGTCCCCCGCGCGATGGCCGCGCTGGGCGGCGAGGGCGATCTCGGCGAGCCCCCGTGCCGCAGCCAACGGGCGCAGGGCGCGCTCCGCCTCTTGTGCCGCTTCCGTGGCCTCACGGGCCGCCGCCGCCGGGTCCGCGACGCCGATGTTGTGCTCGGAAAGTCCGTCGGTGGCGAGCACGACCGCAGAAGCTCCCGCGAGGGAAGCGGTGCCGCAGCGCACGACCAGGTCGTCCGCGGTCTGGGCTGGCGAACCGAGGAAGTGCAGCGCTCCCTGAGCCGGGCCGAGTTCCTCGCTCTTCTCGCCCACCCGGAACACGTGGCTGTCTCCCGCACTCGCCCAGGTCAGGCGGTTGGCGCGCGGCGAGACCAGGGCGAAGGACACGGTCGTGCGCGATTCCGAGCCGGTCTGCACCGAGCGGGCCACGATCTCGGCGTGCACCGCCGCCATTGCCCCTCGCGCCTGTTCTTCCCAGCCGGCGTCCGAGAAGTCCGGGGCGAGCCACGTCGGGGCGTTGGCTTCGATCAGCTTGTCGATGGCGAGTTCCGCGGCTTCAGTGCCCGCGTGCCCATCTGCGACGACGAGGAGCGTCGTCCCGTCGGCGTGGGCGAAGGCGGCGCAATCTTCGTTCGGATCCTTGTGCGCGTAGGTCTTCGCCGCGCCGCCCTGGGAGATCGCGATGGCGCAGGGGCCTTCGGCGATGCAGGCGACGCGTCCCAGGCCGAAGTGCTCCCGCCCACGTAGCGTCGCCGTCCGCACGGGGGGAGTCTACTGGTTTGCGCGCCCCGTGCCCTAGGCGGCCCGCTGTTGTTGCTCGCGCGCTGCGATGGTCGCGTTCACGATCTGGGCGGGCGGCTCGCGGACGTCCCAGACGATCCCGAGGGTCTGGAGGCCTCGGAGGATGTAGTAGGTGATATCGATTTCCCACCACTGGAAGCCCTGGCGCGCCGAGGAGCAGAAGTGGTGGTGGTTGTTGTGCCATCCCTCGCCGAGCGTGAGCAGCGCGAGCGCCCAGTTGTTCCGGCTGTCGTCCGGCGTGGCGTAGCGGCGACGTCCGAAGCGATGGGCGAGCGAGTTGATCGAGTAGGTGGAATGCCAGAGGGCTACCGTCGACATGGAGAAGCCCCAGACCAGGCCGCTCCAGCCGCCGATGGCCAGGCAGAAGAGCCCCAGCAGGAGCGGCGGCACCACGTGCCACCGGTTGAGCCAGATGAGTTCGGGGTAGCGCGCGAAATCGCGGATTCCCTCGAGGTTCGAACCGTCGAAGCGCGTGTCGAAGATCCACATCTGGTGTGCCCACCAGAACCCGTCGCGCGGGCTGTGCGCGTCCTTGCCGGGCTGGTCCGCATACTTGTGGTGGGTGCGGTGATGGCCGGCCCACCAGAGCGGGCCCTTCTGGATCGAGGTCGCGCCGAACGCGGCGAGCACGAACTGGAATGCCCGGCTCGTTGCGTAGGTTTTGTGGGCGAAGTACCGGTGGTAGCCGCCCGTGATGCAGAACATGCGCCCGAAGAAGGTGGCGGCGAACAGGGCGAGGTCGAGGCCCGAGACGCCGACCCAGAGCACGAGGAGACAGGACGCGTGGATGCCCCAGTAGATGGTCAGGGTCAGGGCGCGCTGGCGCGCCCACCAGCCCTCGGCCTCGGTCAGGCGCGCTTGCTTGGCTCTCAAGGTCTGGCTCGTCGGTGTCACGGATCCCCCCGTTGCTTGGGACCGTAGGTCAGCATCGGATTGCCGCATTGGGGAGCGGGTAAAAGTTGCGTAAAACGCCGGATCTCCCCCTGGGGCTTGCGTGGATGCCCCGGGATCCGGAAAATCGGGCCCCCCATGCAGAAGACGGGCATCACGGACCAGGAACGCGAGCGGTGGCGCGAGGACGGTTTTTTTGTCCGCGAGTCGGTCTTCGCTGCCTCGGAACTCGAGGTCCTTCGGGAGGCGGCCGAACGGGTCGTAGTCCGGGCCGAGGCCGCCTCGACGCGAGAGGGCGAGAGCTACCGCATCGACGGCAACCGCTACCACGAAGCCGGCGGCGCCACCATCCAGTACGAACACCATGCGGAGTCCCGGACGATCCGCGTCATCGAGCCCTTCCACCACCTGGATGCCCGCTTCGAAGCGCTACTCGATGACGAACGCATCGTCGTGCCGATGCGCGATCTCGTGGGCTCGGATCGTGTGGCGCTGTTCACAGACAAGGTGAACCTGAAGCGTCCGCGTGAGGGTTCCGGGTTCCGCTGGCACCAGGACTCGCCGTACTGGACCCACTTCTGCTCCCACGTCGATCGGCTGCCGAACGTGATGCTGGCCCTGGACGACGCCTCGGAGCGCAACGGTTGCTTCCGGGTCGTGCGCGGGAGTCATACCCGTGGCTGTCTGCCCGGCCTCGAAGGAGAAGGCGTGCTCGGCCCCCTGTTCACCGACCCGCGCAGCTTCGACGTGACCCAGGAGGTTCTCCTCGAGGTCCCGGAGGGCACGTTGATCTTCTTCAGCCCCCATACGGTTCACGGCTCGAATCCCAATCTCTCCGACGAGCGGCGCCGTGCGTTCGTGCTCACCTACCAGCCGGGAGGCCACCGCATGTTCAAGGTCGACGCCGTGCGCGACGCCGGCGCGCACAACCCGGGTCGCCCCCTGCTGTGAAAAGGGCCGAAGGGCTCAGGGCCGGTCCAGTTCGAGACGCTGGTCGGCCTGGCGGAACTCGTGGTCGAGTTCCTCGTAGGTGCGCGTTACCGGGAATTGCGGGAATTCCTCGATCACGTTGTCCGGGGGACAGAAGAGGATTCCGGCGTCGGCTGCGCCGAGCATGCTGGTGTCGTTGTAGGAATCGCCGGCGGCCATCACGGTGAAGCAGAGCCGCTGGAACGCTTCCACGGCGTGGCGCTTCTGGTCGGCGAGCCGAATGTGGTAGTCCACGACCCGTCCCTTGGCATCCGACTCGAGCCGGTGGCAGAAGAGAGTGGGGCGTCCGAGTTGTGCCATGAGCGGGTCTGCGAACTCGTAGAACGTGTCGGAAAGGATCACCACCTGGTGGCGTTCGCGCAGGCCGTCCAGGAACGCGCGTGCTCCCTCGAGCGGGGCCATCGTCCCGATGACTTGCTGGATGTCTCCGAGGCCGAGACCGTGCTCGTCCAGGACGTCGAGACGGAAGCGCATCAACCGGTCGTAGTCCGGCTCGTCGCGCGTGGTGCGCCGCAGTGCGTCGATGCCCGTGCGCTCTGCGACGTTGATCCAGATCTCCGGGACCAGGACCCCCTCGAGGTCGAGACAGACGAGCTTCAACGGCGAATCTCCCTAACTGCGCGTTCCGGCAGGGTTCTACCACATCCGATACCATCGGGCAGATGTCCGGCTTCCCCCTGTTCCGCCGCTGTGCGCTGGCCCTTCGCGCGCGTTCCGCACGCTCTGCGGTCTGCGCGCTCGGCTTTTCGCTGGCCGCCTGCGGCCCGGGCGTGGGCGACTCGGAAGAATTCGTGGAAGACGAGCCCGTGAGCATCGAAATTACCACGGTGGAGTCGGGTCTTCTGCGGGACATTGCGGGGTTCAGCGGGCAGCTGTCGGCCGAGAATTCGGTCGTCGTGAAGGCAGAAGACGACGGCATCGTGGCTGAGGTGTTCTTCGAGGAAGGTCAGGAGGTCGCGGCCGGAGATCCGCTCTTCCGGCTGCGAAACGGCGAGCAGGTGGCGCGGTTGCGGGAAGCGAAGGCGAACCTCGATCTCGCACGCGGCGTGTTCGAGCGCACGCACAAGCTCTTGCGGCAGGACGCCGTATCCCAGGCCAAGCGGGACGAAGCCGCCGCGAGCCTTGCCGTGGCAAAAGCCCGGGTCGAACTCGCGGGGGTCGAACTCGATCGCACGGTGATCCGAGCGCCGTTCGACGGGGTTCTCGGCATGCGACAGGTCGCCCCCGGCTCGCGGGTCGACGAGACGACCGCCCTCGTCGAGATCGATTCGGTGGATCGCCTCCAGGTGACCTTCGCGATCGCCGAGGTCGGGGTGCTCTTCGCACGCGTCGGGACACCGGTGGAACTGACGGTGGCTCCGTACCCCGGCGAGCGGTTTCCCGGAGAGGTGTTCTTCGTGTCGCCGACCCTCGATTCCTCGACGCGCCGCCTGATCGTGAAGGCCTGGGTCGAAAACACCGACCGTCGGCTTCGCGCAGGCCTGTTCGCCCGCATCCACATGGAGGTCGACGCGCGCGAGAACGCGATCATGGTCCCGGAAGCCGCGGTGGTCTTCGACCGGCGCGGGACGTACGTGTGGCGTGTCGGGGACGACATGGTGGTTTCCAAGGTTCCGGTCGAAACGGGTTTGCGGCGGGACGGTGAGGTCGAGGTCAGGTCCGGTCTCCAGTCGGGTGACCGGCTCGTGACGGCGGGGACCCACAAGGTCGACGAAGGCGACAAGGTCGTGGCGGTTGCGCCGCGTTCCGGGGCAGTCGGCGGCGCACCGCGGGAGGTCCCGGTTCCCGCCGGAGACGGTGCTTGAAGATCTCCGAGGTCTGCATTCGGCGCCCCGTCCTCGCGACGGTGATGTCGCTGGTCATCCTGCTCTTCGGCAGCATCAGCCTGACGCGGCTGCAGAACCGCTACCTGCCGAACATCGATCCCCCGGTGGTGTCGGTGACGACCGTCTATCCCGGCGCCGCACCGGAAGTGGTCGAGACGTCCGTCACCGATCCGATCGAGGAACAAGTGAACGGGATCGACGGCGTCAAGAACGTGACGTCGGTGTCCCGGGAGCAGGTTTCCCTGGTGACGGTGGAGTTCGATCTCGATCGTGACCTCGAGGCCGCCACCAACGACGTTCGCGACCGCGTCGCCCGGGCCATCCGCGATCTTCCGGAGGAGGCCGAGGATCCGGTTGTTGCCAAGCGAGACTCCGACGCGCGGCCGATCTTGTGGATGGCGCTCTCCGGGGACGGCCACGACCCGATCGCCTTGACGCAGATGGCCGACAAGCTCCTGGTCGACCGCATGGCCAAGCTACCCGGGGTCGCGAGCGTCGTGATGTTCGGGGAACGGCGCTACAGCATGCGTGTCTGGCTCGACAATCATCTGCTGCACGCCCAATCGGTCAATGTTGCGGATGTCGCCAACGCCTTACGGAGACAAAACGTCGATATTCCCTCGGGTCGTCTCGAATCGGCAGACACCGAATTCACTGTGCGCAGCCTTGGCGAGCTCCAATCTCCCGAAGAGTTCGGAAATCTCGTCATCAAGAGTTTCGGTCCGAAGCTCGTTCGCTTGCGTGACGTGGGGCGAGTGGAGGTCGGCGCGGAGAGCCTTCGCAAGCAGGTCCACTTCAACGGCAAGGCAGCCGTCGGCGTGGGAGTCGTGAAGCAGTCGAACGCGAACACGATCGACGTCGTCAACGGGGTGCGCGCCATTCTCGACGAACTCCGCTCCGAGCTTCCCCCCGGTGTGGAATTCGTGGTTGCCTACGACTCTTCCAAGTTCATCCGGCAATCGATTCGCGACGTGAGCCAGACGATCTTCCAGGCGGCGATCCTCGTGATCCTGGTGATCTACGTCTTCTTGCGCTCGTTCCGGGCCACGTTCGTGCCGGCCATCGCGATTCCCGTTTCCGTCCTGGGTTCGTTCACGTTCCTCTACATGCTCGGCTTCACGCTCAATACCCTGACCCTGATGGGGGTCACCCTCGCGATCGGTCTCGTGGTGGACGATGCCATCGTCGTTCTCGAAAACATTTCTCGTTGGATTGAAGACGGTACGCCGGCGCTGGAAGCCGCCCAGCGCGGAATGCAGGAGATCTCTTTCGCCGTCGTGGCGGCGACGGTCTCCGCGGTGGCGGTCTTCCTGCCCCTCACGTTCCTGACGGACGAGACAGGTCGGCTCTTCCGGGAGTTCGCCGTCGTGGTGGCGTCCGCCCTGGCGGTTTCCGGCTTCGTCGCGGTGACGCTTTCTCCCGCGCTCTGCGCCCTGGTCCTGCGTCCCAAGAGCGAGGAGTCGAACCGTCTCAAGCGGGCGTTCGCCGCAGGGTTCGATCGGCTTGCCGAGGGGTACCGGGTGGCCCTGGCCTCCGTTCTTCGCCGCCCGGGCGTCTATGTCTCCCTGGGAGGCGTCTGGGTTGGCCTCGGCGTCGTGTTGCTGTTCGGGCTTCCGGAAGAACTGATTCCCTCGTCGGACCGCAGCGTGTTCTTCGTCGTCACGGACGGACCGGAGGGCAGCACGCTCGATTACATGGATCGCTACCAGACGATGGCCGAAGAGATCACCCTGGCCCAGCCGGAGGTCGAGCGGTCCTTTTCGATCATTGCCCTCGGGATCGGTGCGCCTCCGGTGGTGAACCGGGGACTCATCATCAATGGATTGGTGGATCCCGGCGATCGGGACAGGAGCGCCTCCGAAATCGCCGATGAGATCGGTCCCGACCTGGAAGCAATTCCCGGGATCAAGGTGTACACGAATACACCGCCGGCCCTTGGGAGTTTTCTCGAATCGCCGGTCGCCATGGCAATCCAGGGCGAGGACCTGGTCGCCCTGGCCGAGTACGGCGAGGAGATCGAGCGCCGGATGCTCGAAGTCCCGGGAATCGATTTCTCTACGAGCAACCTCTTCCTCAATAAGCCGCAAATGGACATCGTGATCGATCGCGAGCGCGCTGGAGACCTCGGGGTTTCGGTGCGCGACGTCGCAGCCACCCTGCAGATTCTTCTCGGGGGACTCGACCTGTCCACCTTCAAGCTCGGGGGGGAGACCTACGACGTGATCGTCCAGGTCGAGGAATCGGATCGCGACGACCCGCGCGACATGCTCGAGTTCACTGTGCGTGGCAATGACGGTGCGCTCATTTCGCTGTCTCCCGTGATTCGGCAGCGGGAAACCATCGCGCCCCGGGAAATTCCTCACTACAACCGTCGGCGTGCGGTGACCGTATCGAGCAATCTCGAAGACGGGTTCACCCAGGGCGAGGCGATCCGGGCTGCCGAGCGGATCGCGAAGGAGGTGCTCCCCGCCGAGGGATACCAGACGCGCTGGACGGGAGAAGCCCAGAAGTTCCTGGAGTCCGGGAACGCGCTACTCATGGCCTACGCGCTGGCCGTATTGGTCGTGTACCTGGTTCTCGCCGCGCAGTTCGAGAGCTTCGTCGATCCGCTCGTGATCCTCATGGCTGTGGCGTATTCCTTTACCGGTGCACTCGTGGCCCTGGGCATCACCCGGCTCCTGGAGGACCGCGGACTCATCGAAATTTCCGGAACGTTGAACCTGTTCAGCAAGATCGGCATGGTGATGCTCGTAGGCCTCGTCACGAAGAACTCCATTTTGATCGTGGAGTTTGCGAACCAGCTCCGCGGCCGCGGCCTCGGTTTGATCGAGGCGGTCGAGCAGGCGGCGCGCAATCGGTTCCGGCCGATCCTCATGACTTCACTCGCCACGATTGTCGGCGTGCTGCCGATCGCCTTGGGCCTGGGCGCGGGCGGAGCGTCCCGCGCGCCCATGGGGATCGCCGTGGCCGGCGGCATGGTGTTCTCGACGCTTCTGACCTTCTTCTTCGTACCCGCGACCTACGTGGTCGTGGCTCGTGTCCGCGCGCGTTCCGGGGGTCGCCCGCGCGTGGGGGCCACGGAGCCGGCCCCGGCCGGCGGATCCTGAGCGCCGGCCGGTGGATTTCTTCCAGGCGGCCTTTCTCGGCCTCGTCCAGGGCCTCACCGAGTTCCTTCCCGTCTCCAGTTCGGGCCACCTCGTGCTCATCCAGGCGTGGCTGGGGATCCACGAAGAGGGCGTGCTCTTCGAAGTGGCGCTGCACGTCGCAACCCTGGTTTCGGTTCTCGTGTTCTACCGGCGCCGCGTCCTTGCCCTCGCCTCGGGAATCTTCCGCGGGCGCGCGGCGGACTGGCGGTATGCGGGGAAGCTCGCCGTGGCGACCGTGCCGGCGGTAGGCCTGGTGCTGGTCGCGGGGGACTTCCTCGAGGCGCAGTTCGAGTCGCCGCGTTCCGCCGCCCTGGGGCTGCTCGCCACCGGTGCGATCCTGTGGACGACACGACGCACCCTCCCGCGCGCCCATGCGGAAGAGCCGAGCTGGGCGGCAGCGTTCTGGATCGGTTGCGCCCAGGCCCTTGCGATTCTGCCGGGAATCTCGCGCAGCGGGAGCACCGTGGCGGCCGCGCTCGCCCTGGGCGTGGCCCCCGTCGCCGCGGCCGAGTTCTCCTTTCTCATGAGCATCATCGCGATCTCCGGTGCCGCGGTACGGATGCTGCTCCACGTCGATGGGGTGCCCGCCGGCGAGGGGCCGGCGCTGCTCGTGGGGAGCGGCGTAGCGCTCGTCGCCGGCCTCGCGGCCCTGGCCCTCTTCGTGCGTCTCTTGCGGAGCGGGAGTTTCTATCGCTTCGCCTGGTACGTGTGGCCGGTCGGAGTGGCGGCGCTCTTCCTGCTATGAACCCAGCTGGAGGTTCTTCGCGCGATGCATCCCGGCGAGCACGAGGTGATGTCACGGGTCGAGGCGGACCACTGGTGGTACCGCGGCCTTCGCGACTGCCTCGCGCGAACTCTCCGGAGACCCGGCTTCGAATTGCCCGTCTCGCCGCGGGTTCTCGATGCGGGGTGCGGGACCGGCGCCAACCTGCGGCTGCTGCGGGATCTCCTCCAGCCGAGTTACCTCGCGGGGTTCGATACGTCGGCCGCCGCACTTGCCCTCGCGCGTGAGAAGGTTCCCGACGCCGACCTTCGACCCGGCGACATCTGCGCGCCCGAGATCGACTATGCACCGCTCGACCTGGTCGTGAGCCTGGACGTGATCTACATCCCCGGTGCAG
>JAYZFQ010000023.1:0-32893 GCA_036336695.1 Myxococcota bacterium | reverse complement strand
GGGAGGGCTCTCGTGAAGCTCTCCGACGGCCAGCAGATCCCGATCAAGACACGGGCAGAGGTTTCCCGGATGCGGGAAGCCGGTCGTCACGTGGGCGAGATTCTTCTCGAGTTGCGTGAACGGGTACGCCCTGGCGTCAGCACCGAAGAACTCGATCGGCATGCTCGCAAGCGGATCCAGGAGCGGGAGGTGACGTCGTCCTTCCTCGGTTACGGTCCGCACGGTCTACCGGCCTATCCCGCCGTCCTGTGTGTCTCGGTCAACGAAGAGATCGTTCACGGGATTCCCGGGGGCCGCATCGTCCGCGAAGGCGACATCGTGAGCCTCGATTTCGGCGTTTCGGTCGAGGGCTGGCACGGCGATTCCGCCGTTACGGTCTGCGTCGGCGAGGTCAGCGAGGATCGGAAGCGCCTGGTCGAGACCACGCATCAGTCGCTCGATCGCGCGATCGAGATGCTCCGGGAAGGCCATCGCCTTTCGGATATCGGTCACGCGGTCCAGGAGCACGTCGAGCCGGCAGGTTACTCCGTCGTTCGGGACTTCGCGGGTCACGGTATCGGTTCGGCGATGCACGAGCCGCCCTGGATCCCGAACTACGGTACCCGGGGAAGAGGGCCGCGACTCAAGCCCGGGATGGTCTTCGCGATCGAGCCGATGGTCAATGCGGGGACCCCGGACGTGGAGATCCTGGACGACGAATGGACGGCCGTGACCGCGGATGGCGCCGTGTCTGCACACTTCGAGCACACGATTCTTGTGACGGAGGATGCCCCCGAGGTGCTGACCCGGGTGGCGGGGTCTCATTGAGGGCCCGGAGGGATCGATCGTGAAGGTGAGGGCTTCGGTTCGGAAGATGTGCGACAAGTGCCGGATCATCAAACGGAGAGGTGTGGTGCGCGTGATCTGTACCAACCCGAAGCACAAGCAGCGGCAGGGCTGAGGAGGACGAGATGGCTCGAATTGCGGGAATCGACCTTCCGCGCAACAAGCGCCTCGACATCGCGCTGACCTACATTTTCGGGATCGGCCGTACCTCGGCGCGGCAGATCTGCGACAAGGCCGCGATGGACGGGGGCACCTCGACCGAAACGCTGACCGACGACGAAGTGGTCCGACTGCGCGAAATCATCGAGCGGGACTACAAGGTCGAGGGTGACGTCCGACGGAACGTCTCCCAGAACGTGAAGATGCTCATGGACATCGGCTGCTACCGGGGCCTGCGGCACCGGCGGGGGCTTCCGGTCCGCGGGCAGCGGACGCATACCAACGCGCGTACCCGCAAGGGGCCGAAGAAGACGGTCGCGGGCAAGAAGAAGACGCTGGCGAAGAAGTAGGGAGCTTCGATGAAGAAGGGCGGCCGTAAAAAGGTCAAGAAGAACGTTCAGTCGGGCATCGCCCACATTCACTCGACGTTCAACAACACGATGATCACCATCACCGATGTGGCAGGCAACGCGCTCTGCTGGACGACGGCGGGGGCTCAGGGCTTCCGCGGTTCGCGCAAGTCGACTCCGTTCGCCGCCCAGATGGCCGCGGAAGAGTGCGCGAAGAAGGCGATGGAGCACGGCGTGCGCCAACTCTCCGTCCACGTCAAGGGTCCGGGTGCCGGCCGTGAATCCGCGGTCCGGGCACTCCAGGCCGCCGGCATTCGCGTCACGTTGATCCGAGACGTGACGCCGGTGCCCCACAACGGATGTCGCCCGCCCAAGCGGCGGCGGGTCTAGGGGATACGAGATGGCCAGATACACAGCTGCGGCCTGCCGGCTTTGTCGGCGTGAGGGAACGAAGCTCTTCCTGAAGGGAGACCGCTGTTTCACGCCCAAGTGCGGCGTAGAGCGTCGCGCCTATCCGCCGGGACAACACGGGCAGGGGCGCACGCGCTTTTCGGATTACGGAGTGCAGCTCCGAGAGAAGCAGAAGGTCAAGCGCATGTACGGCCTGCTGGAAAAGCAGTTTGCGCGAACCATGGACCGGGCTTCGCGGATGAAGGGTCGCGCGGGTGAAAACCTGCTCATGCTTCTCGAGCGGCGTCTCGACAACGTCGTGTTTCGGCTGGGCTTTGCCACCTCCCGGGCGGAGGCGCGGCAGCTCGTCCGTCACGGCCACTTCACCGTCAATGGCCGCAAGGCCGTGACACCCTCGATGAATCTCCGGGAAGGAGCGAAGGTCGAGGTGAAGGAAAAGTCCCGAAAGGTTGCCCGGATCGCGGGCGCGCTCGAGGCCCTGGAGGGCAAGAGCGTTCCGCAATGGCTGGAAGTCGACAAGGACGCCTTTTCGGGGGTCGTTCGGTCGCTTCCGACACGCGAAGACATCACGCTGCCGATTCAAGAACAGCTCATCGTCGAGCTCTACTCGCGCTAGCAGTCGACAGGGGGAATCCAGATGGATCAGGAACAGATCGCAAGAAACTGGCGGGAACTCATTCGTCCGCGGGGGATCGAGTCGGACGACGATCCCTCGGAAACCTATTGGCGGTTTGCGTGCGAACCCCTCGAACGTGGCTTCGGCGTCACGCTGGGAAACGCGCTTCGCCGGGTGCTGCTCTCCTCTCTCCAGGGTGCTGCCATCACGGCGGTCAAGGTGGATGGCGTGCTGCACGAATTCTCCACGATTCCGGGTGTCATGGAAGACGTCAGCGACGTGATTCTCAACCTGAAGGAAGTGCGTCTGCGTCTTCACGGCGAGGGACCCAAGATCCTTCGGGTGCACAAGACCGGGGAAGGTGTGCTGACCGCCGGCGACCTGGCCTCCGAGGATTCGTCCGTAGAAATCGTGAACGGGGAGCACAAGATCGCGACCCTGTCCCCGGATGCGGACGTCGAGATGGAACTCACGGTCGGAACCGGCAAGGGCTACGTACCGGCGGAAAAGAACAAGACCGAGGAGATGTCGATCGGCACGGTTCCGATCGATGCAATCTTCTCTCCCGTCCGCAAGATCAACTACACCGTCACTCCTGCGCGGGTCGGGCGCGAGACGGATTTCGACCGTCTCAACTTCGAAATCTGGACCGACGGCACCGTGACGCCGGCGGAAGCGGTGGGTTACGCGGCGAAGATCCTCAAGGAGCAGCTCAACATCTTCATTGGTTTCGACGAGCCGGTGGAGATGCTGCAGCCGGTCTACGAGGAGCCGCGCCCGCTCAACCCGAACCTCTTCCGTTCCGTGGACGAACTCGAACTTTCGGTGCGGTCGGCGAATTGCCTGCAGAACGCCAATATTCGTTTCATTGGCGAGTTGGTGCAGCGCAGCGAATCCGAGATGCTGAAGACGAAGAATTTCGGGCGGAAATCCCTCAACGAGATCAAGGAGGTGCTCACCTCCATGGGGCTCGAACTGGGAATGGCTCTCGAGGGCTTCCCCGACCGCGCGGAAATCGAGCGCATTCGGGAGCGTGAGGCGTAGCCATGCGCCACCGCGCACGTTCACGGAAGCTGGGTCGCACCAGCGCGCACCGGAAGGCGATGTACCGCAACATGGTGACGTCGCTGCTGGAGCACGAGCGCATCGAGACGACCGATGCGAAGGCCAAGGAGGTGCGCCGGATCGCCGAGCGCATGATCACGCTCGGGAAGCGCGGGGACCTGCACGCGCGTCGCCAGGCCCTCCGGGTGATCCGGAGCCGCGAGGTGGCGGCAAAGGTCTTCGACGATCTCGCCGAGCGCTTCCGCGAGCGTCCTGGCGGGTATACCCGTGTCCTGAAGCTGCGGATACGGCCGGGGGATGCGGCGGCGCTCTCGCTCGTGGAACTCGTGGATGACGCGGCGCCCGCCGCTGCGGAGCCGGAAGCGGGCGAGGGCAAGAAGTCGAAGCGTGGCGCGACGGCCGGGAAAAAGAAGGCCGCCGCGAAGAAATCGGGTGCCGCGGCGCCGGAAAAGGCAAAGAAGCCCGCAGCCAAGAAACCCTCCGCACGCAAATCGGGATCGAAGGCCGCTGCGAAGAAGCCTTCCGCTGGAAAGGCCACCTCGAGGAAGCGATCCACCGCGAAGAAGACCGGGAAGAAGAGCGGCAGGTAGCGCTGCCTCGGGGAGGGGCAATGGGGCGCGGCGTGGGATTTTGGGTCGTGGCTCTGGCAGCTGCGGGGGCCGCCGTGTTCGCGCTCCTGCTGGGTGGCGACACGCCGGATCCGATCGGCCGCGGGACCCCGGCACCGGAGTTTACTTTGCCGCGCCTTGCGGACGGCGAGCCCCTTCGGCTCGCCGACTTCCGGGACCGGGTCGTGCTGGTGAATTTCTGGGCGACCTGGTGCGAGCCCTGCGAGGCGGAGATGCCCGCCATGCAACGTCTTCACGACATGTTCGATCGGGAGGATTTCGAGTTGCTCGCGGTTTCGGTCGACGAGGGTGCGGAGGAGGTCCACGCATTTCGCGAGCGCCTGGATCTGAGCTTCCCCATCCTCCTCGACCCGGGTGAGGCCGTGGCCCACCGCTACCAGACGTTCCGCTATCCCGAGACCCTCCTGGTGGGGCGCGATGGGGTGATCGTCGAGCGTTACGTGGGGGGCAGGGAGTGGGATTCACCGCCTTACGTGGCGCGCATTCGACGCCTGATCGACGGAGAGGTACCTTCGCCCGCTGCTCCGGGGGGTGCTGAGTGAGAGCGTTGGGATTTGCTTCGGTAGCGGTCATGGCGGCGCTCCTCGTCGCGGCCGTGCTCGACGAGGACGCGGGCGTTGGCCGCTGGCAGTACCTGCGGAGCGAGCTCACGGACGCCAACCAACGCATCGAAAGCCTGCGCGGCGAGGTCGGTAGACTCGAACGCGAAGCCGTTCTGCTCGAATCGGATTCGTTCGCCCTGGAGCGGGCCATCCGTGAGGAACTCGAACTGGTGCGCCCGGGGCAACAGCTGATCCGGCTCGGCCAAGGTGCTCCAAGTGGCTGGAATCCCTGAGGCTTTAACTCCTCCCTGGAACCCGGACCCGCGATGAAGGAACGGCTGCTCGAACGCCTCCGGGAGGTGCTCCGCGCCCTGCTCGACGCAGCGGGCGACTCGGGGCCCTTGCCCGAATTCTCCCTGGAGGTTCCGAAGCGCGCGGACCACGGCGATTTCGCCTGCAACGCGGCCATGCTGCTCGCGAAGCGGCTGAAGCAGCCGCCCCGGGCGATTGCGGAGCGGCTCGCGGCCGAACTGGGGGACGCCGGGGAACTCGTTGCGCGCACTGAAATTGCGGGACCCGGGTTCCTGAACCTCTGGCTGGCCGAAACCCGCTGGCAGGATCTGTTGCGGCTCGTGCTCGAACGGGGTCCGCAGTTCGGCGCGTCCACGCTGGGTTCCGGGCGCCGGGTCCAGGTCGAGTTCGTCTCCGCGAATCCGACCGGCCCGCTGACGCTCGGTCACGGGCGACAGGCGGTGATCGGCGACGTGCTTGCGCGACTGCTCGAAGCGACCGACCACGCTGTGACCCGGGAATACTACTTCAACAACGGCGGCCGACAGATGCGCGTGCTGGGTGATTCCGTGCGGGCGCGTGCCCTCGAGCGGCTCGGCCGGGCGGCCCCGCCGCCCCCCGGTGCATTCGATGACGCCGAGGCCGACTGGCCCGCGGAAGTTGACGGGCTTCCGGTCGCCTTTCCCCGCGATGGGTACCAGGGCGCCTACATTGCCGAGCTGGCGGACGAAGTCCTGGCCGAGCGGGGCGACGACTTCGTCGAGAGCGAGGCTGCGTCCGACGTCTGCCGCGAGCACGCGGAGGCGCGGATCTTCGAGACGATTCGGCTCAGTCTCGCCGATCTAGGGATCGAATTCGACGTCTTCTCCAACGAAATGGAACTCTATTCCGAGGGGCACATCGAGCGGGTGCTCGAGGATCTGCGGGCTGCGGGTCTCGTGTACGACGCCGATGGCGCCGTCTGGCTCAAGGCGTCTTCGCTCGGGCTCGAGCGGGACCGTGTGCTCGTCAAGAGTTCGGGCGATCCGACCTACCTCTTGCCGGACGTGGCCTACCATCGCGAGAAGTTTCGGCGCGGGTTCGACGAGGTGATCGACGTCCAGGGTGCAGACCATATCGACCAGTTTCCCTATGTCCGTGCGGCTGCCGAAGCGCTGGGTGCACCCAAGGACGCGATCGAGCTGGTGATGCACCAGTTCGTGACGCTGACGCGTGCCGGCGAACAGGTGAAGCAGTCGACGCGCCGCGCGACCTACGTCACGGTGGATGAGCTGCTGGCGGACGTCGGCCGGGACGTCTTTCGTTTCTTCATGATCCAGCGCAAGGCCGAGGCGCACCTCGATTTCGATCTCGATCTCGCCAAGGAAACCGACTGGAAGAAGAACCCCGCCTACTACGTGCAGTACGCCCACGCGCGGACCCATGGCATCGAGCGCCAGGCGCGCGAGCAGGGGGTGGCGATGCCCGACGCCGCGACGGTCGATGCCGGGGCGCTCGTGCTCCCCGAAGAGATCGAAATCCTCAAGAAAATCGGGGAGTTCCCCGAGGTGATCGAGCGGGCGAGCGAGAGCCGGGAACCGCACCACCTGGCCTATTACGCGCGAGAAGTGGCGGGACTGTGGAATCCCTACGTGCAGGACCGGACGCGTCACCGGGTGCTTTCCGAGGATGCGGCGGTGACGAGTGCGCGGCTTGGTCTCACGTTGGCCGTCCGCACGGTGCTTGCCCGGGCCCTCGACCTGCTCGGTGTCCAGGCTCCCGAGCGTATGTGATGCGGCGAATTCCGAGGGTGCCCGTGCGCCCGGTGAGGAGGGGCTGATGGCGGAACGCAAGCGGACGCGGGGATGGGCACTGGCGGCGCTCGGCCTGGTCGCCGTTCCCGGTTTTGCGCTGGGACTCTTCGCCGGCATCGCCTGGGAAGACCCTTCCCTCGTTGCGAGCCATCTCGTCGGCCGGACGACCGTCGTGACCTGGGAGGCGCCGATGGGGGAAGAAGTGGACTCCCTGCCCGACGTCGCGGCCCTGCCCGACCGGGCGCCCGAACCGGCTGTCCGGGAGCGCAAGACACCGAGTGTGACGCGGCTGCGGCCCGAGGTGTTGACTCCGGGCGGCGCCGCAGCCGGCTTCGCGGTCCAGGTCGGTGCGTTCTCGGAGAGCGCCAGCGCCGACCGCCTCGCGGGGGCGTTGCGGACGAAGGGATACGCAGTCTACGTGTCCCCGGGGACCGGAAGCGGCGCCACGCGCTGGCGGGTCCGCGTGGGGCCTCATCCGTCTCGGGAGGAGGCCGAGCGCTCCGCCAAGCGGCTCAAGGCGGAGGAAAAACTGCCGACCTGGGTTCTGGATGAGGATGGGGCCGGATAACGGGTGGTAGCAGCGATGACCCAATGGCTGATCGTCGGGAGCGGCGGGCAACTCGGGACGGCTCTCCAGCGGCAACTCGCGGAAGCGACGGATGCGGAGGTCGTTGCGGCCGTGGACCTGCCGGAGTGGGATGTCTCGGACGCGGGGGCGGTGCGCGCGCTCTTCGAGAGCCTGCGCGCCGACGTGGTCGTGAACGCGGCGGCCTTCACCCACGTCGACCGGTGTGAGCGGGAGCCCGAAGCGGCCGAGCGCGCCAATGCCATCGCGCCCGGATTGCTTGCCGAGGCCTGTGACCGAGCGGGATGCCGGCTGGTCCATGTCTCCACCGACTACGTCTTTCCGGGCGATGGACACCGGCCGTATCGGGAGGACGATCCCACGGGCCCGGTATCCGCTTACGGCCGCACCAAGCTGGAAGGGGAGGACCGGGTGCGGGCCGTCTCCTCCGAATTTCTCGTGGTGCGTACGAGTTGGGTCTTTGGCCGCGGGCGCAACTTCCTGGCCGCGATGCTCGCCCAGGCCTCGGCGCGCGAACGCGGCGAAGCGTCGGGACCGCTCCGCGTGGTCGACGATCAGCGCGGGCGGCCGACCTACGCCGAAGATCTTGCCGGGGGGATTCGCGCGCTGGTCGGGAAGGGGGCGCGGGGCTTGTACCACCTGGCGGGCGGTGGCGAGGCGACCTGGTGGGAGTTGGCACGTTGTTGCCTGGACGCTGCGGGTCATGCCGCGCTGCCGATCGAGCGCATCGCCACGAGCGACCTGGAGCTCGATGCCCCCCGGCCGGCCTATTCGGTGCTCGATTGCTCGAAGGCCGACAGCCTTGGCGTGCGTCTGCGTGCCTGGCGGGAGGCCGTCGGCGCCTATCTCGAATCTCCGGATGGGCTGGAGGCGCTGGCGTGATCGACCGGGAGCGTATCCGGAACTTCTGCATCATTGCCCACATCGATCACGGCAAGAGTACGCTGGCAGACCGCCTGCTGGATGCCACCGAAGCCTTGTCGGTGCGCGAGCGCCGGGATCAGTTCCTGGACAAGCTGGACCTGGAACGCGAGCGCGGGATCACGATCAAGGCGCAGACGGTGCGCCTCTCCTACACCGCGCGCGATGGGCAGGAGTACCTGCTCAACCTGATCGACACGCCCGGTCACGTGGATTTCGCCTACGAGGTCTCCCGCGCGCTGCAAGCCTGCGAAGGCGCGATCCTGGTCGTCGATGCCGCCCAGGGCATCGAAGCGCAGACGCTTGCCAATGCTTACCTGGCGGTCGATGCCGGTCTCGAGATCGTCCCCGTCGTGAACAAGATCGACCTGCCCGCCGCGGATCCCGACGCGGTGGCCCAGGAACTGGAGGACGTGATCGGCCTCGACGCCGCCGACGTTCTCCCGGTGTCGGCCAAGGAGGGCAAGGGGATCACCGATCTGCTCGAGGCGGTCGTGGCCCATGTGCCGCCCCCCACCGGTTCTGCCGAGGACCCGACCCGGGCCCTGGTCTTCGATTCCTGGTTCGACCCCTATGTCGGGGCGGTGATGTTGGTCCGCGTGTTCGACGGGGCATTCCAGCGGGGCGACGGCGTGCGCCTCATGGCTTCGGGGATCGAACGGGAGGTCCAGAGCCTTCAGCTCATCGACCCGCATCCGCGAGAAGTGGAGCGCCTGGCTGCCGGAGAGGTCGGCATGATCGTGGCGGGCATCAAAACCCTCGCCGAGGTGCGGATCGGGGACACGGTGACCCTGGCGAAGGGCGGGGCCGAAGAGGCGCTTTCCGGCTTTCGCGACGTCAAGCCCATGGTGTTCAGCGGGCTTTATCCCGTAGAAGCGGAAGGGTACGAGGACTTGAAGGCGGCGCTCGAAAAGCTGCAGATCAACGACGCCTCGTTGGCCTATGAGCCGGAGACGAGCGCAGCCCTGGGCTTCGGCTTTCGCTGCGGCTTCCTGGGTCTGCTGCACGCCGAGATCATCCAGGAGCGCCTCGAGCGCGAATATGGCCTGAATCTCATCAGCACCGCACCGACGGTGCGCTACCGGGTCGTCTTGTCGGGCGGGGAGGAGATCGAAATCGAGAGTCCCGCAGCGCTTCCGGACTCCGGAGACACGGACCGGATCGAAGAGCCGGTGATCCTCGCCACGGTCCACGTGCCGTCGGATTACGTGGGCGCCGTGCTGGCGCTGTGCCAGGAACGCCGGGGGGTCCAGCGCGACATGGCGCAGCACGGTTCGCGGGTCCAGTTGCGCTACGAACTGCCCCTTGCCGAGGTGGTGGTCGATTTCCATGACCGGATCAAGAGCGCGACACGAGGCTACGGATCTTTCGACTACGACTTCCTCGGGTACCGCCCGGCCGATCTGGTGAAACTCGACATCATGGTCAACGGAGATCCCGTCGACGCACTCTCCCTGATCGTGCACCGCGAGAAGTCCTACGCGCGCGGCACGGAACTCGTTCGCAAGCTCAAGGAATTCATTCCCCGGCAGATGTTCGAAGTGGCGCTTCAGGCGGCGATCGGCGCCCGCGTGATCGCGCGCACCAACGTAAAGGCGCTGCGGAAAAACGTTACGGCCAAGTGCTACGGTGGAGACATCACCCGCAAGCGCAAGCTCCTGGAGCGACAGAAGGAGGGGAAACGGCGCATGAAGAAGGTGGGTTCCGTCGAGATTCCCCAGGAGGCGTTCCTGGCCGCGCTCAAGCTGGGGGACTCGTGAGCCGGAAGGCTCGGAAGACGGAGGAGGCTCCGGACGCCAAGAAGACGCTGCTCGCATCCTTACTCGAGCAGTTCGGCACGCTCATCCTGGCTGTCTTGATTGCGCTCGGGATTCGTGCGGTGGTCATCGAGCCCTACCGGATTCCCTCGGAGTCGATGATCCCGACGCTTCTTGTTGGAGACCATCTCTTCGTGAACAAGTTCATCTACGGAGCCAAGGTGCCGTTTACCGAGATCCGTGCGCCGGCCCTGCGTGCGCCGGCGCGCGGCGATGTCGTCGTGTTCACGGTGGCGAAGCAGGGCGGGAGGACCTACCCCGCGGATCGTCGGCCCGAACTTCCCCGAGAAGAGTTCGTCAAGCGAATCGTCGGGATTCCCGGCGATCGGATCGAACTCCGCAACGACATCCTGTATGTCAACGGGGAAGCGGTGCCTTCGCGGCCGCTCCGCGAGACCTTCGCCGATCGGCACGGGCGGGAGTTGCACGAAACCGAGGTGACGCTGGACGAGCACACCTTCGTCGCCCTGAAGGACCCGATGGGGAAAGCGCCGCCCTTCGGCCCCGTCGTCGTGGAAGAAGGCCGTTACTTCATGCTGGGCGACAATCGCGATTACTCCAAGGACAGCCGCTTCTGGGGTACGGTGCGGCTCGCGGAGCTCAAGGGGCCGGCTTTTCTGCTCTACTGGTCCTGGAACTTCAACGGGAGTTGGGCCGAGTTGCTGAACCCGCTCACCTGGTTCCGGCTTCTGACCCGAGAGATGCGCTGGGACCGCATCGGCGACGGGGTGCCCTAGGGGCGCCCGTGCGTCGGTCAGCCCCAGGTCCAGCGGGCGCTCGGCGCCGTGCCCTCGGCGTGCTCCATGCACTGCACGTCGAACCAGATGGGCAGCAGGAACCGCACGTAGAAGGCGCGCACCGTGACGGGTCCGGTGACCAGATCGTCGTAGTCCTTGATCTCGACCCGCGCGTCGCGGTCCTGCCATTTCTGCACCGCTTCTCGCAGGGCGTCGACTTCGGCCCGGGTTTCATAGAGGAATCCCAGGTGGTCGTACCCAGGACAGTCGAGGTGTTTTTTCTGTTCCGTGAGGAGGAGGAACTGGCTCGTCTCCGGATCGGTCCGGAGCAGCAGGCCGGTCTGGTTGAGGATCGGTACGTCGAGCGCCTCGAAGCCGAAGACCTCGCCGTAGAAGGTCTTGATCTCGTCGCGTTGCGCGCCGAGTGTGCCCGGCGGCACCGTGAGTTCCATGTGGTTGAAGCGTAGTGTCGCCACAGGTGCCTCCCGTCGGCAGTATATCGTGGGGCTCCAGGCGGCGTGGCGCGGTCGCCGGGTCGTCGGTATGCTGCCCCGCGACGAACGACGGCCTTTTAATTCCGTCCCGAGAGGCGGAGAAAGACGGCGCGTGAGCCCTGCACCCCCCCCGAACGGCTCCGGACAGAGTGGAGTGCGAGATTCCAACCCGCGTTCCATTCTCGACGAGAAGGGCATCCGGCGCGCGCTGACGCGCATCGCTCACGAGATCCTCGAGCGAAACGAAGCGCCCGACGTCCTCTACCTCGTTGCGATTCCCAACGGTGGGGTGCCGCTGGCCCGGATCCTCGCGACCTGCCTCGATGAGATCGCGGGCCTCGACGTAGCGGTCGGGGTTCTCGACACCACCCTCTACCGGGACGACCTGATGCAGTCGGGGAAGCGCCCGCCCTTGCGCCGCACGGAAATGCCGTCAGCCGTGGACGAGCGCGTCGTCGTCCTCGTCGACGATGTGGTGAAGACGGGGCGCACCATTCGCGCCGCCATGGACGCGCTGATGGACTTCGGACGGCCTCGGGCGGTCCAGGTCGTCGGATTGGTCGACCGGGGGCACCGCGAGCTTCCGATCAAGCTCGACTACGTGGGAAAGAACGTGCCCACCCAGGTGGGGGAGGCGGTACGTCTCCGAGGCGCGGGGGCCGACCCGGGCGAGTCGCTCGAAGTGGTGGTGCTGCCCGCCGAGGAGCATGCGGCATGATGGGAAGGGATCTGCTGGGCATCGAGGACCTGGATCGCGAGGACATCGAAAAGATCCTCGAGACGGCGGTGCATATGGGCGAGGTGGGCCAGCGCGACGTCAAGAAAGTGCCGACCTTGCGCGGCCGGACCGTCGTGAATTTGTTCTTCGAATCCTCGACGCGCACCCGGGCGAGCTTCGAGATCGCGGGCAAGCGGCTCTCGGCCGACGTCGTCAACTTCTCTCCCTCCGGCTCGAGCCTGAAGAAGTCCGAGAGCATTCTCGACACCGCCCGGACCTTGGACGCGATGGATCCGGATGCCGTGGTCGTTCGACATGGCGTCGCCGGAGTCCCCAAGCGCATTGCCGATGTGCTGGATGCGCCGGTGATCAACGCCGGAGACGGGGCCCATGAGCACCCGACCCAGGCCTTGCTGGACCTGCTGACGGTGCAACAGGAGAAGGGCCACATCGATGGACTCACGGTGACGATCGTGGGCGACGTTGCCCACTCGCGGGTCGCGCGTTCGAACATCGTGGGGTTCCGGAAGATGGGCGCTGAGGTCCGCGTTGCGGCGCCGCCGCCGATGCTTCCCGCCGATGTCGAGACCCTCGGCGTGAAAGCGTTCACCTCCCTGCGGGAGTCGCTGGACGGCGTCGATGTCGTGATGGCGCTGCGCATCCAGAACGAGCGCCTCGTGGGGTCCTGGTTTCCGAGTGTGCGCGAGTACAGCGCCACCTTCGGACTGGACCGGGCAAAGCTCCGCTACGCGCGAGACGGCGCGATCGTGATGCATCCCGGGCCGGTGAACCGGGGCGTCGAACTTTCCCATGACCTGGCGGATCACCGGCCAAGCGTGATTCTCGACCAGGTGCGAAACGGAGTCGCGATTCGTATGGCCGTTCTCTACCTCTTCGCGGGCCGGCGCCGCGGCGCGGGTTCTTCGGCGCCCGATGAGGTCGCCCGATGACCCGCCTGTTGATCCGCGGCGGGCGATTGCTGGACCCGACCACCAACCTCGACGAGCCGGGCGACTTGCTTTGCGTCGACGGCCGCATCGACGCCGTGGGTGCAGGTCTCGATGCCCGTGGCGCCGAAGTGCTCGATGCCGAAGGCGCCTGGATCACCCCGGGCTTCGTGGATCTCCATGCGCACTTGCGAGAGCCCGGGCAGGAGTACAAGGAGGACATCGCGTCGGGGGGGCGTGCAGCCGTGGCGGGAGGCTTTACGGCGGTTGCCTGCATGGCGAACACGCAGCCGGCAAACGACGATCCCGCGACCACGGACTTCATCCTCGACCGGGCCCGTCAAGACTCGCCGACCAAGGTCTACCCGATCGCTGCGGCGACGCGGAATCTCGAGGGCGAGGTGATGACGGAGATGTCGGCGTTGATCGATGCCGGCGCAGTTGCGTTCAGCGACGATGGGCGCACGATCATGGATAGTTGTGTGATGCGGCGGGTGCTCGAGTACTCCCGCCTCGTCGATGTTCCCGTGATCGTGCACTGCGAGGACCGGACGCTGGTGGGGCAGGGCGTGATGAACGAGGGTGCGGTTTCGACCCGGCTCGGGCTTCCCGGCAATCCGGCCATCGCAGAAACCGTCCACGTGGCGCGCGATGTCATCCTGGCCGAGGTGACCGGAGCGCGTCTTCACGTGGCGCACGTCTCGACCGCGGGGGGCATCGCTTCGATCCGGGCCGCGCGGGAGCGCGGCCTGAACGTCACCGCCGAGGTGACGCCGCACCACTTGACCTTGACGGACGAGGAGACGGCCGGGTACGACACCAATACGAAGGTGGCGCCGCCCCTGCGATCCGCCGAGGACCGGGCGGCGTGCCGCGCCGCCCTGGTGGACGGCACCATCGACGCGATCGCGACGGATCACGCACCCCACGCGATGCACGAGAAGGACCAGGAGTTCACGGAGGCCCCGCACGGAATGATCGGTTTCGAGACGGCCGCTCCGGTCACCCTCGACCTGGGGAGACCCGGCGAACTCGCCCCGTTGGCGGGGGTGGACCGGATCTCGACCGCGCCGGCGCGAATCCTGCGCCGGCCGGGCGGGAGTCTCGCGCCGGGTGAGCCCGCCGATGTCACCGTCGTCGACCCGGATCGCAACTGGTGTTACGACCCGGCCAAGGGCTATTCGAAGAGTCGAAACTCGCCCTGGGCCGGCCGCGATCTCACGGGGCGGGTGGTGAGTACGATCGTGGACGGGACGATGGTCTACCACGTGGACCGGGGCGTGCTGGTTCCGTGACTCCCCGAGACGCCGCGACGCTTGCCCTGGCCGACGGGACGATCTTTCGAGGGACCTCTTTCGGGTCAAGGGGGCTCGGCGTCGGCGAGGTGTGTTTCAACACCAGTCTGACGGGCTACCAGGAAATCCTGACCGACCCCTCCTACGCCGGCCAGATCGTGACACTGACTGCGACCCAGATCGGCAACGTGGGTGTCAACCCCGCGGACGAAGAATCCGCGCGTCCGTTCCTTTCCGGCTTCGTCGTGAAGGAGTACTTCGAGGTTCCGAGCAGCTGGCGGGCCGAGTCTCCGCTCGGTGCCTACCTGGAGCGTCACGGGGTTCCGGCCATCGCCAACCTCGATACGCGGGCGCTGGTGCGTTGCATCCGGGACCGGGGATTCCAGGTGGGCGTACTCTCCACCGACCCCGAGCGCCAGGATGCGGAGTCTCTCGTGCGCGAAGCGAAGGCGGCCCCGGGACTGGACGGCCGAGATCTCGCGTCGGAGGTGAGTTGCGAAGCTCCCTATGCCTGGAACGAGGGTCGCTGGCCCGGGATCCAGGGCCAGTGCCCGCGGCCCGAGCGGCCGTCGCCGGCGTTCCGGTTGGTGGCCTACGATTTCGGTATCAAGCGCAACATCCTGCGCCGCCTGGTCGACGAGGGATTCGAGGTCACGGTGGTTCCGGCGCGTACTTCCGCGGAAGCCGCGCTCGCCCTGGAGCCGGACGCGATCTTTCTTTCGAACGGTCCCGGTGACCCGGCGGGGGTGGACCCCGGAATCTACGAGGCGGTGCGCACGCTGTCCGAGAACCTGCCGGTTTTCGGGATCTGCCTGGGTCACCAGATCCTGGGCCTCGCCCTGGGCGGCCGCACGCGCAAGCTGAAATTCGGGCACCACGGCGGCAACCAGCCGGGCCAGGACCGGAGTACCGGGAAGGTGGCGATCTGTGCGGAGAACCACGGTTACGCCGTGGATGCGGATTCCCTCGCCGCCGCCGGCGAGCCCGTGGACGTCACCCACGTGAACCTCAACGACGGGACCGTCGAGGGCCTGGCGCACCGCACCCGCCCCCTCTTTTCGGTTCAATACCATCCGGAGGCCTCTCCGGGGCCCCACGATGCGGCGTACTTCTTCCAGCGCTTCCGCGCGATGGTGGTGCGGCACAGCGCCGGCGAGGCCGTCACCGGGGCCGATGTGGCAGGGCAGGGGAGCTAGGCGTGCCGCGGCGAGACGATATCGAGACGATCCTGGTGATCGGGGCCGGCCCCATCGTGATCGGCCAGGCTTGCGAGTTCGACTACTCGGGCTCCCAGGGCTGCAAGGCGCTTCGCGAGGAGGGCTACCGCGTCGTCCTCGTGAACTCGAATCCGGCAACGATCATGACCGACCCGGAAATGGCCGACCGCACCTACGTCGAGCCGATCACCGTGGAGTCCGTCGAAAAGATCATCGCGGCCGAGCGGCCCGACGTGATCCTGCCGACCCTGGGCGGCCAGACGGCGCTCAACCTGACGGTCGAACTTTCGGAAGCGGGTGTGCTCGAGCGCTACGGGGTCGAACTCGTCGGCGCCCAGCTCGACGCGATTCACAAGGCCGAAGACCGGGAGGCCTTCCGCGCCGCCATGGAGCGCATCGGACTGAAGCTGCCCGCGTCGGGCTTTGCCCGGTCCGTCGAAGAGGCGCGGCGCATCGTGAAGCGGACCGGCATTCCGGCGATCATCCGGCCGAGTTTCACTCTCGGCGGAACCGGGGGCAGCGTCGCCTTCCACGACGAGGAATTCGACCCCCTCGTGGAGTGGGCCCTGCGCCAGTCGCCGCAGCACACCTGCCTCATCGAGGAGAGCGCCCTCGGCTGGAAGGAATACGAGCTCGAGGTGATGCGTGATGCCGCGGACAACGTCGTCATCATCTGCTCGATCGAGAATTTCGATCCGATGGGGGTGCACACGGGGGATTCGATCACCGTGGCGCCGGCCCAGACGCTGACGGATCGCGAGTACCAGGAGATGCGAGACGCTGCGGTCGCGATCATCCGGGAAATCGGCGTCGACACGGGCGGCTCCAATATCCAGTTTGCGGTCAACCCCGAAGACGGGACCCTGATCGTGATCGAGATGAACCCTCGGGTGTCTCGATCATCGGCGCTCGCTTCCAAGGCGACGGGTTTTCCGATCGCCAAGATCGCGGCGAAGCTGGCCGTCGGATACACCCTCGATGAAATCCGGAACGACATCACCCGGGAGACGCCGGCGAGCTTCGAGCCGAGCATCGATTACGTCGTTACGAAGGTCCCGCGGTTCACCTTCGAGAAGTTCGCCGGGGTCGACGACGTGCTGACGACCCAGATGAAGTCCGTTGGAGAGGCGATGTCCATCGGACGCACCTTCAAGGAGAGCCTGCAAAAGGCGGTGCGATCCCTGGAAGTGGGGCACATGGGTTTCGAGCCGCCGGACCTCGACGGGGCGGAAGGGGACGAAGACGCGCTCTGGCGGGCGATCGACACGCCGCGTCCGGGGAGGCTCTGGGCCCTGGCCGAAGCCTTCCGCCGGGGCGCCAGTTGCGAGGAGTTGTTTCGGCGCTCCCAGATCGACCCGTGGTTTCTCCGCAACCTCGAGCAGATCGTCACGTTGGAAGGGGAACTCGCGGCGCTGGAGCCGGGGGAACGGCCGGAAAGCCTCCGGGCCGCGAAACAGGCCGGTTTTTCCGACCGGCGCCTGGGGGCGCTCTGGGGCCTGGAAGAGGGTGAGGTGCGCGCGATGCGTCACGCGGCGGGAGTCCGCCCGGTCTACAAGCGGGTGGATACCTGCGCGGCGGAGTTCGAGGCCCATACGCCGTATCTCTATTCGACCTACGAAGACGAGTGCGAGGCGCAACCGACGGATCGCCGGAAGGTCGTGATTCTGGGCGGGGGTCCCAACCGCATCGGGCAGGGCATCGAGTTCGACTACTGCTGCGTGCACGCGGCGTTTGCCCTCACCGAAGCCGGCTTCGAGACAATCATGGTCAACTGCAATCCCGAAACCGTCTCGACGGACTACGACACGAGCGACCGGCTGTATTTCGAGCCGCTGACCCTCGAGGACGTGATCGAGATCGTCGAGCGGGAACGCCCCGAAGGCGTGATCGTCCAGTTCGGGGGGCAGACGCCGCTGCGGCTCGCGGTGGCCCTGGAGGAGGCCGGCGTCCCGATTCTCGGTACGACGCCGGACGCGATCGATCGGGCGGAAGACCGGGAGCGTTTCGACGACCTGCTCGAATCGCTCCACCTGCGTCGCCCGCCGGGCCAGGTGGCCCGGAGCACCGCAGAGGCCGAGGCGGTGGCCAAGGACATCGGCTACCCCGTGCTCGTGCGCCCGTCCTACGTGCTGGGTGGGCGGGCGATGGAGATCGTGCACGACGCGGAGAGCTTGCGGCGCTACATGCGCTTCGCGGTCCAGGCGTCGCCGGAGCACCCGGTGCTCGTCGATCGCTTTCTCGCCGATGCCGTCGAGGTCGACGTGGACGCGATCTGCGACGGCGAGCGCGTAGTCATCGGCGGAATCATGGAGCATATCGAGCAGGCCGGCGTGCACTCGGGCGATTCCGCGTGTTCACTGCCTCCGTATTCGCTTTCCCGCGAGATCGTGGACGAAATCGTTGCCTCGACGCGAAAGCTTGCACTCGAACTGGGCGTTCGCGGCCTCATGAACGTGCAGTACGCGGTCAAGCGCGGCGAGTTGTTCGTGATTGAGGTCAACCCGCGCGCGTCGCGCACGGTGCCCTTCGTCTCCAAGGCGATCGGGCGTCCGCTGGCCAAGCTCGCGTCTCTGGTGATGGTGGGAAAGACGCTCACCGAGCTCGGTTTCACCGAGGAGATCTGGCCGCGCCACTACTCGGTGAAGGAGGCGGTGTTTCCCTTCGTGAAATTCCCCGGAGCAGACACCTTGCTGGGGCCGGAAATGAAGAGCACCGGGGAGGTGATGGGGATCGACTCCGAGTTCGGGCGCGCCTACGCCAAAGCCCAGATCGAGGCGGGGAACCGGCCGCCCACCGAGGGCACCGTGCTGGTCTCCGTTGGAGCCGAGGACCGCGCGCGGCTGCTGGCTCCGGTGAAGGAACTCACGGAAAACGGGTTTCGGGTCCTGGCGACCCCGGGTACGGCGGCCGACTTCGTGGCTCGGGGCATCGCGGCGGAAACGGTGCACAAGGTGGGACAGGGGCACCCGGATACCGTGGAGCGCATCGAGGCAGGGGAGGTAGACCTGGTCATCAACACGGTTGCCCAGGATCCGGTCGCGGTGCGGGATTCCGCTTCGATCCGGCGCTCGGCGCTTTTGCGCGCCGTGCCGTACTTCACCACGGTGGCCGGGGCTCGCGCGGCGGTGGGGGCGATTCGCGCCCTGCAACTCCAGTCGATCGGGGTCCGGGCGCTCCAGGACATCCACTCCTCGTAGTACGCTTGGGTCATGGCGCAGAGCCCCTTCCAGGCGAAGCTCGGCGCGCTGTTGCGTCCTCTCGAGTTTGCCGGCCGGGATGGCGGGGCCGCTCTGGAGCGTGTGCGCGATCTCGGGCCGAGCGTGGCGGCCCGGGCGGAAGAAATCGCGGCCCTCGCGATTCCGCGGGAGGTGCGCTCGCGTCTCGAAGCGCTGGCGCGTGGGTTCCAGGACGAACTCCGCGAGCAGCCCGAGGAGGCGGTTTCCCGCGCCCTGGCGTTCCTGCGGCCCCTCGCCGAACCGGGCTGGTGCGAAGCGACCCTGGCGCGGAGCGCCGCCGTGCTGCCCGGCGTGGGGCCCAAGACCGCGGAGACCTTCGGGAGGCGGGGCCTCGGAACCGTCGGCGACCTCCTCTTCCATCTCCCTTCACGCTGGGACGATCGGCGGAACCTCGTCGCCGTCGGCGATCTCCAGGTCGGCGCCCGGGCGACCTTCGTTGGCCGCGTGCTGGGGACGAGTTTTGCCGTGCGGCGGGGCCGCAAGTTCGGGCGGTTCTTCGAGGCCGTGGTCGGGGATGAGACCGGCACCGTCAACCTCAAGTGGTTCCGGGGCGGAGAGTCGATCTCGAAGTGGGTGCAGAAGGGGGCGTGGCTGCTCGTCACGGGAGACGTGAAGCGTTATCGCTTCGCGAAGGAGATGGCCCACCCGGAAATCGAGCGCCTGGCCGAGGACGAGGTCGCACCGTCACCGGGGGAGTCGGCGTTGCGCAGCATCGTTCCCGACTATCCGACGCCCGACGGAGTCCACAGCCGTGCGGTACGGCGCGCCGTGCAGGGTGCTGTCGCCGAGTACGCCGACCTGGTGGAGGGCTACCTCCCCGAGGACGTCGTTCGCGAGGCCGGGCTGCTGCCGCCAGCCGCCGCGTTGTGGGAACTGCATGTTCCGGGTGTCGAGACCGATGTCGACGCCCTGCGAGAGGGGACGCATCCCGCGCGCAATGGGCTCGTGCTCGAGGAGTTGTACCTCCTCGAAGTGGGCCTGGGGTTGCGGCGCGCCGCCCGCGGCCGGGAGCCGGGGATGGCGCTGGCGGCGGAGGGGCCGCGGGTCCAGGCTGCGCCGGGCCGGCTGCCATTCGAACTCACGGGTGCCCAGGCGCGCGCCTGGTCGGAGATTCTCGCCGACCTCGCCCAACCCCACCCGATGAACCGGTTGCTCCAGGGAGACGTGGGGAGCGGAAAGACCGTGATCGCCTTCCTCGCGGCGATCGCGGCGGCCGAGAGCGGCGGGCAGGCGGCGCTGATGGCGCCGACCGAACTCCTCGCCGAGCAGCACGCCCGGACGCTGGCGTCCCTGGCCGAAGCCGTGGGCGACGCCGCGCCGCGTCTGGGGCTGCTGACGGCGTCGGTGCCCCGGGCCGAAGCCGCAGGGGTGCGCGAGGCCCTCGCCGCCGGGGACATCGACCTGGTCGTGGGAACCCACGCCCTCGTTCAGGCGGCGGTGGGCTTCCGGCGCCTGGCCCTGGTCGTCGTCGATGAACAGCACCGTTTCGGCGTCCGCCAGCGCGGGGCACTGGCGGGCAAGGGCGCCGAGCTTCCGCCCCACGTGCTGGTCATGACGGCAACGCCGATTCCGCGGACCCTGGCCTTGACGGCCTACGGAGATCTCGATGTCTCGACCCTAGATGAATTGCCGCCCGGACGCGTGCCGGTGCGTACGCTTCTCATGCGGCCGGGCGAGGGTTCCCGTGCCGACCAGTTGTTGCGGGAGACGGTGGCGCGGGGTGAACAGGTCTACGTCGTGTACCCGCTGGTGGAGGAGTCCGAAAAGGTGGACTTGCGGGCGGCGACGGACGCCGCCGAACGCCTGCGGAAGGCGTACCCCGACGTGCGCGTCGACCTGGTGCATGGCCGCTTGGATTCCGCTGCGCGCGCGCGTGCCATGCGAGAGTTCCTGTCGGGCAACACCCAGGTGCTCGTGTCGACGACGGTGATCGAAGTCGGGGTCGACGTGCCCGCTGCCACGCTCGTCATCGTGGAGCACGCCGAGCGCTTCGGCCTGGCGCAGTTGCACCAGCTGCGGGGGCGCGTGGGTCGAGGAAGCCGCGCGGGCACCTGTGTCTTGATGGCGCGGAACGTCACCGAGGACAGCGAAGCGCGGCTGTCGGCGCTCTTGCGCACGACCGATGGCTTCGAGATCGCCGAGGCGGACCTCGCGATTCGTGGCCCGGGAGAATACCTGGGAACCCGCCAGCACGGGCGACTGCCCGATCTTCGGCTCGCGGATCTGGTGCGCGACGCGCGCTGGGTGGCCCGGGCACGCGAGGCGGCGGTCCAGACCCTGCGTTCCGATCCACGCCTGGAAGGTGATCCGCAACTGCGCGGCGCCGTGCACAGTCGGTGGGGAGACCGTCTCGACCTGGCGGGGATCGGCTGAGCGGTGCAGTGGGGACGGATCGGAAGCCTGGTGGCAGGTGCGGGTCTCGTCGTGGCGTGTGGCGGCGGTTCCCCGGAAGGCTTGCCCCGGAACCTCTTGCTCGTAGTCGTCGACACGCTGCGTGCCGATCATGTTTCCGCCTATGGCTATCCCCGCGATACCACGCCGCAACTGGCCGCCCTGGCGGCGGAGGGCACGCGCGTCGAAATCGCCTACGCGCCTTCAGCGACGACCGGGCCTACCCACGCCGCGCTTTTCAGCGGGCGCCACCCGCGCAGCGTCGGCGTGCGTCGAAACGCCGTCCCGTTGCCCGAGGAGGTTCCCACACTTGCCGAACGCCTCGCAGACGCCGGGTTTGCCACGGCTGGCGTGGTGAGTTCGTTCGTGCTGGACGGGCGTTTCGGTTTCGACCAGGGCTTTTCCGACTGGGACGACGACTTCGAGCCTTCCCAGGCGACCGTGCGCCACGGGAGCTTCGAGGGTCATGCGCTGGAAGCGGGTTTCGATCGCCGGGCCTCGGAGACGACCGACCGGGCCTTGGCCTGGCTCGCCCAGTCGCGGACCGCACCGTTCTTCCTCTTCGTCCACTATTTCGATCCCCACGATCCCTACGTGCCGCCGGCGCCTTTCGCCGAACGCTTCGCGGTGGCGCCCGACGCTTCGCCCCGTGACCAGGCGACTGCGCGCTACGACGCCGAGGTGGCCTATACCGATGCCGAAATCGGCCGGCTCCTCGCCGGCCTCGATGCGCTGGAACTGGCAGACGACACCCTCGTCGTGGTCACCGCCGACCACGGCGAAGGTCTGTTCGACCACGGCCACCTCTTTCACGACGTCTTTCTCTACGAAGAGGCGGTTCGCGTGCCGCTCGTCGTGCGGGGCCCGGGGATCGCGGCCGGACGGGTGGTGGCCGGCCCGGTGAGCCTCGTCGATCTCCTTCCGACGCTCCTCGACCTCGTGGAAGGTCCCGGTCCTGCTGGGACCGGCGCGCGCAGCTTCGCCCCGCTGCTGCGCGGAGTTGGGAATTTCGATGCGGAGCGGCCCATCGTGCTCGAGCGACGCGAGTTTCGCACCGATCGCGTGGGGCGCATTCCCGTTCGCGGCGAAGCGCTTGCGGTACGCGCCGGCCGCTGGAAGTACGTGGAAGCGCCGGAGGAAGGCCGCCGTGAACTCTACGATCTGGTGCGCGATCCTGGGGAAATGGAAAACGTCTCGGGCCGGGAACCCGCGCGGGTGGCCGCTCTTGCGGATTTTCTCGCGCGTTGGCGAGAGGAGCACCCCGTGATGGCCCCGGTGGCACCGGTGTCTCCCGAGGACGCGCGCCGACTCGAGGCGCTGGGCTACGTCGAATGAGCCACTTCTCGGGGTTGGGGCGCTTCGGGCTCCTCCTGCTGTTGTCGGCGTGTGCGGCGGAGCCCCCCCCGCGCAACGCGGTCGTCATCGTCGTGGACACCTTGCGGGCCGATGCCCTCGCGCACGCGGAAACGCCCGCACTGGACGGGCTCGAGCAGCGAGGCGACCGCGTGGGGCGCGCCTGGAGTTCGGGAACGTGGACGGCGCCCAGCCTCGTTTCCCTGTTCACGGGCATGCACGTCCGAGAGCACGGCTGGGATTTCGGGTTTCGGGGCAGCCGCCGCGACCGCGCAACGGCCTTTCCGTACCTGCCGGACGTTCCAACGCTCGGCGGGGTATTGCGCGATGCAGGGTTCGAAACCACGGGGATCTTCGCCAGCCGCGTGCTGGCGTGGAACCTCGGATTCGAGCGCGGCTTCGGCCGGTGGCGGCGCAGCATCGACCGGGAGATCCCGCGCCTGGTCCGGGAGGAGGTCGCTGGTTGGCGGCCGGGCGAGCGTCACTTTCTCTACGTGCACTTGATGGGTCCCCACCAACCGCTGCGCCCCAGTCCCGCCGCGGCCGCACGCTGGGACATCGCGGAGGATCTCCGGGACCACCCGCTCGGACTCTCCCTGCATTGGGCGAGAAAGCTTCCCGCGGACGACTGGCTGGCCGGTGCCTCCCTCTACCGCCGCGGCTACTGGGCCGTCGTCGAGGACACGGACGCGCGCATCGGAGAGATCCTCGAAGCCCTCGGGCCGCATCTCGAGGACAGCGTCGTCGTCGTGACGTCGGACCACGGGGAGATGCTCGGGGAACAGTTCCAGTTCGGTCACCGCCGTTGGCTTTTCGAGCCGCTCACGGAGATCCCGCTGATCGCGGTCGGTGCCGGACGTTTGCCCGAAACGCTCACGCTGGCCGCGGTCCCCGACCTGCTGACCCGGGCCCTGGGGATCGACCACCCCTGGCCCGTTCGCGTCGACGGGGAGGAGCCGTTGGTTTCCCAGCGCCAGGGTGGCATGGCGCTCTCGCGGGACGGCCGGTTCAAGGCCATCTGGGAGCCGAACGGAACGCTCTCGGAAGTCTACGATCTCTCGGAGCGGCCGCTCGAGGAACAAGGGCACCCGGAGCGCGCGCCCACTCTCGCAGCCGCCAGGCAGGCGTTCCTCGAGCGCGTACCTGCCGGGCGCGTCGAGGAACGGGAGGCGCGGCAGGGGGCAGACATCGACGAAGCGCTGCGCGCCCTGGGTTATGCGCAGTAGGCCGGCACGGTTGACGCCGCCTGGGGCCTGGCCTACATACACAGAGATGGTGAACGGCAACGGAATCCTCGGGAACCTTCTCGGCGCCCTGCTGCTTAGCAGGGCGGGAGTGGGTTCCTGCGCCGTTCGCTAGTCGAAACCGCAACCCTCTCTCGCCGCGTCCGGCCAGAGGGGGTTTCGTGTCTCTAGGGTTCTGACCCGTTTCCCTGCTCCGGTGCCGGACCCGGCATGAGGAGCATCCCATGTCCGAAAAGGTTCATGTCTTCGATACGACACTCCGCGATGGAGAGCAGGCCGCGGGCGTCTGCTTTTCCGGGCGGGAAAAGGTGGAGATTGCCGCGCGTCTCGACGCCCTGGGCGTGGACGTGATCGAGGCCGGTTTTCCCGCGGCCTCGCGCTCCGAGTTGAGCAACGTGGCGGCCGTGGCCCAGGAGGTCCGTCAGGGGACGGTTTGTGCTCTCGCCCGCGCCGTGCCTGGGGACATCGATGCGGCCGGAGAGGCGCTCCGCGACGCGGCACGGCCGCGAATCCACGTGTTCGTGAACGCGAGCGATGTCCAGCTCGCGCAGCAACTGGGCAAGGGCCGCGACGAGGTGCTGGGTATGGCGGAGTTCGCGGTCTCCCGGGCCCGGGGGTACACGGACGACGTCGAGTTCAGCCCGATGGACGCCACGCGGGCGGACCCGGCGTTCCTGGCGGAGATCGTTCGGGTCGCGCTGGCGGCGGGAGCCCGGGTCATCAACCTCCCGGACACCGTGGGATACGCCACCCCGGACGCTTGCGCCGAGATGTTCCGCGCGGTGCAAGCGGCGGTTCCGGAACTCGAAGAGGCCGTCTTGTCGTTCCACGGGCAGGACGACCTGGGCATGGCAACGGCCAACGCCCTGGCGGCGATCGCCGCGGGGGCGCGCCAGGTCGAGGTCGCGGTGAACGGGATCGGGGAGCGGGCGGGAAACACCGCCTTCGAAGAGGTCGTGATGGCACTCCAGGTGCACGGCGCAAGACTCGGCGTCCACACGGATGTCGACCCGGGAGGCATCGTTCCCCTGTCCCGCACGGTGGAGGCCGCCAGTGGGATCGCGGTTCCGCCCAACAAGGCGGTCGTGGGGGGCAATGCGTTTCGCCATGCCTCGGGCATCCACCAGGACGGGGTCCTCAAGTTTCGGGAGAACTACGAGGTGATCGACCCGGCGGCGATCGGTCACACCCGGGGAACCGAGATCGTGCTGGGCAAGCTGTCGGGCCGGGCGGGTTTCGTCGCCCGGGTGCGGGAACTGGGCATTCCGGTCCCGGTCGATGGGCTCGACCCGGCGTTCGAGCGCTTCCAGGAACTGGCCAACGACCAGGCCGTCGTCGATGATGCCGATCTCCGGAAACTCTTTGCGCCGGTCTAGGAGCCTGGTGAGCGCGCGCCACGACAGATCGCGAGAAGATCCAGGCAGCCGTCGTTGGCCGGCCCGACCGGGAAGTCTGCCCAGGTGCAGTCGGGCGTTCCCTCGTCGGCCTGGGCACCGCGGCGCACGAGGAGGGCAAACCGGGCAAACAACCACTCGACGAGACGGCTCGGGAGCAGGTTCCGCAGCCCGAGCGGGTCGAGGCGCATGATCCGACGGATCCGGCGGGAACGCGCCGCGAGGTAGGTACGCACGGGAGGGCTTGCGCCGATCCCCCGCATTTCGACTGCTGCGAAATGGTTCCGGAGCAGCGCGGCGAGTTCTTCCGCCCGGTACTCGTGGACGTGGAAGGGGTTCACGCCATCCGACATCAGGATGTTCGGCGTGGTGATCAACGCCGTGCCGCCGGGCGCAAGGGAGCGAGCCATCGCGTCGAGATAGGGGCGGGGGTCTTCGAGGTGTTCGATCACCTGGAAGCTGACGACGAGCGGGAACGCTTCTGCTTTCAACGGGAGCGCGTTCAAGTCAGCGCGGACGAATTGCGCCGATCCGCGGCAGGCGTCCAGGGGGGCGACGCGGTCGAGTGCGACGACGGTGCCGGATTCCCCCGCGAGGAAGTCGGCGCCGTAGCCGGTTCCGCTGCCGAGTTCGAGCGCAGGACCCTCGGCCGGGAGGGCGGCGGCAAACTGGTAGGCCGCTTCGTGACGCGCGAGGTCGACCCCGAACAGGGGGTTGTCGGCGTGGAGGCGTTCGCCGGTAAAGGTGACTTCGTCGCTCATGCCTGAGTTCCTCGCGTCTGCTCGAGCGCTTCGCGGGTGAACTCGCGTGCGAAGAGCAGTCCCATCCCGGCACGGAGCGCGATGAGTCCTCCCGCGAGCACCAGCGAGAGGGCCAGGAGGGTCTCCGGCGGTGCGACGCCGCGGAAGACCTCGACCGCCGCGATCTGTCCGGGCCCGATGCCGGCGACGGCGATCGGGAGGGCGCCGATCAGTGCCAGGATCATGACGCCGCCGACCAGTTGCGCGAGGCCCACCGGTACGCCGAAACCGACGAAGGCCGCGCCGGCCACCGCAATAAAGCAAAAACTGAAGATCAGCCGTAGGCCAGCGATTTGCCAGAGGTTTTTGCTCGGTGTCCGGCGCAGTGCGTCGAACACGGCGAGGGACCGGATGCGCTCGAGGGGGCCGAGATTCGCCTGGGTCCGCAGGAGGATCACGCCACCGAAGAAGCCGACGCCGGCCACGCTGACGAGTCCGAAGTCGATCGCGAGGCGATCGGCGTGGGCGAGCACGCCGAGGGTCCCGAGCGTGAGGACGACACAGAGGTCGGTGACCGAGATCAGGAGGACGATCCCCGCCGACTCGCCGAGCCCGAGGGCGGCGCGCCGTCGCAAGAGGACGGTCAGGGCAGCACCGCCGAGGGCGTAGTTCACGATGCCCAGCAGATAGCTCGCCGACTTCACGCGGGCGGCGGTCCAGGCACCGAAGTCCGGTGGCCGCCGGTCGATCAACCGCAGGATCGACGCGGATTCGATCAGCAGTGTCGCGCCTCCGTACAGGAAGAGGGCGGGGAGAAGGGCGAACGCGATGTTCCACGACAATGAGTCGATGACGCCCCGCACGTCGAACCGGGAAAAGACCCAGGCGAGGCAGGCCGCGCTGACCACCAGGGGCAGCGCGCGTTTCCAGGCTTGGGACGAAATCGCCACTCAGCGCAGGTGGTGCGGCCACATGAGCCGATGCTCGAGGCCGAACCCCATGGGGCCCCGGTCGATGTAGAGCCGCAGGATTTCCCCGTTCCGCAACACTTCAACGGGAATGCTTTCGCCGATCCTGCCCTGGCTGCTCAAGCGCTGCACCTCTGTGCCGCGGAAGATCCGGGTATCGTCGTAGCGAATGATGACATCTCCTGCCTCGAAGCCCGCGCGGAAGCCGGGGGAACGGTCGACGACATCCGCGACGACGACGCGATTGCGTTTGCCGCTGGCGTAGAGCAGGACATCGTAGTCCTCGTCACCGATCTTGGCCCGAAAGTCCGTCTCGATCTGGCGGCGCTCGTTGTGGTAGCGCTTCGTCTTGAACCAGCCTTCTCGCATGGCCTGGTGCTGGAGTTCGATCTGTTGCATCTGCGACTTGCCGAAGTAGTCCTGAATCCTCTCGACCTCGTGGGGCGGCATGCCCCGGACCAGCAGCGAATCGGCGTCGAACCAGGGTCGCCCCTGGGCCCGGGGTTCGGCAGTTTCGGCGTCGGGCACTTCCCGGGCCTGGCCCGGAGCGTCCGGCGCCGTGGTCGGCGGTGCTTCCGGCGGCGGTTGCCCGCGCTGTGTTTGCTGGGCGACGAGTTCGGCAGCGAGCGCGGCGCGTAGCGTGCGTTCCTGCTCGAGTTCCCGGCGCAGGGCGTCGATCTGGGCTTGCTGAGCGCCGTCACTTGCGGGCTGGGGCTGGGGAGCCTCTTCCTGACAACCGGGTAGGAGCAGGAGTAGGAGCAGGAGCCCGGGGGCCGGGCCGAGGATCCAACGGGGGCGCATCGCCCCGAGGATCGCGCACGGCCCCGGGCGAGTCGAGCGCGCCGGGGCTACCGTGAAGAGCGTGCCTGCCGCTCGCGCAGCGCTGCGCCGCGAGACCCTCTGGGTCGCCGCGTTGGCCGTGTTGCCGCTGATCCCGTTTCTCGGCAAGGCGTTTTCCGTAGATGCGCCGGTTTTCGTGGCCGTTGCGCGGCAGGTCGTCGAGGCGCCGCTCGACCCCTTCGGCTTCGAGATGTTCTGGGATGAGACGTCCCTCGACGTGGCCGAGTTCAATCGCAACCCGCCCCTCCTGTCCTACTGGCTCGCGCCCTGGCTCGCGGCGTTCGGCGAGCGGGAGTGGGTGCTGCGAACGGCGGTCTTGCCGTTTCCGCTCATCGCTGCACTCTCGTTTCTCGGGATCGCGCGTCGGCTCTGCCGCCCCGGTCTTGCCCCAGTGGTCCTGCTGATTACGGGACCCGCCTTCGTCGTCCTGGCGACGACCCTCCTGTTGGATGTTCCCGTGCTGGCGGCGATCCTGTTTGCGGTCTACTGCCTGCTCCGCGGTGCTGCAGTGGGAGAGCCAGCGGAGGGCACGCTCCCGGGCCGGCAGCCGGCTGCGCAGGGGGCGCCCTCGAGTCCGGGCTGGTACTGGGCTGCTGGGGTCGCGGTCGCGGTCGCGGGCCTGCTGAAGTACGTCGGCTTGTCGGCGGCGCCGCTCCTCGTAGCGGGTGTGTTTCTCTTGTGCCGCCGCCAGCCTTGGGCCTGGGCGGGCGTGGTGGTGCCGCCGCTGTGTGCGTGGACGGCGTGGGGCGTGGGGTCGGCGTTGCTGTACGGCGAGGTGCACTTCTTCGGGTCTGCCGCGGTCGTCACCGAGCGCGGCGTATCGATGCCGCAGATCGGAAACCAGGCGGTGTCGACGTTCGTCTGGTACGGCGCGGCCCTCGGATTCCCGGTCCTCGTCTGGGTGCGGACGCTGCTGCGTGCGGGGCGGGGGCTCGAGTTTGCGCTGGCGGCACTCGCGGTCGGGATGTTGGTAGTTCCCTTCGTGATGGCGCCAGGCGAGCCGGCGCGCAGGGCGCCGCTCGCCCTGGGCCAGGCCACCTTCGCGGTCCTCGCCTTCGCCGCCGGCGGTTTTCTCTGGGCGCGACTGCTCTTACGCTGGCGTCCCTCTCAGGGTCCGATCGACGGTTTCCTCGTCCTGTGGCTCGCGGGATTCCTCTGCTTCGCCTGGTTCGTCAACTGGCACGTGAACGCGGCGGATGCGTTGCTGGCTGCCCCGCCGGCCCTGCTCCTGCTCTTCCGCTCCGCCGAACTGCGTCTGCCGACGCGCTGGACGGCCATCGGGGCGAGCGCGATGCTGGTGCTTTCCCTGGCGCTCGCGGCTGCAGATGCGATCCAGGCCAACTTCTACCGTGCGGTGGCCCGGTCGATCGTCGCCGAGATCGGGGACCGGCCCGGCGCGCGCTGGTTCGTGGGCAACTGGGGGTTCCAGCACTACCTGGAACGCGAGGGCTTCCGGCCCGTGCTGCCCCTCGCGTTCGCACCCCTCGAACTGGCTCCGGGGGATTGGCTCGCCGGTCCCCGCAACGTGGCGCAACTCGAACTTGGGGAGCACCAGCGGCGCGCGGAGGTGGTCGCCGAGGGTCGCTGGGAGCGCACCAGCCTGCTGCCGCTGCGCACCACGAACCTCGATGCGACGGCGGGGTTCTACAGCCACCGTCTTGGCTACACGCCCTTCGGCTGGAGCTTCGAGCCGGTGGAGCAGGTGCAACTGGGCCGTGTGACGCGGATTCGGCGCCCCTAGGGCGAAAAAGACCCACTGCCACTGGCAAGTCGCCGTCCGGGCGCCTAGTTTTCCGGCCGCCCGCCGGAGATTGCTTGCAGTCCCGCGGGGTTCGAACCGCGCCACCGCGCGCCCCCAACCTCTGCACCGCCTGGAGAGACTCCCCATGACTGGCCTCGCGTTCCTCGCGTCCGTCGCCGCACTGGCGCTCGGCCTCTACCTCTACCGCTCGGTTCTTGCCGCCCCCGTGTCCACGGACCGCGCGAACGAAATCGCCGCCGCAATCCGCGCAGGGGCCTCGGCCTTCCTCAACCGGCAGTACCGGACGGTTGCACTGGTTGGTGTGCCGATCTTCGTTGCGATCTGGATCTTCCTGAATGGCTGGTACGCCTTCGGGTTCGTGCTGGGCGCGGTGGCGAGTGCCGCTGCCGGTTTCATCGGCATGAATGTTTCGGTCCGGAGCAACGTGCGGGTCGCCGAGGCGGCGCGGAGCGGGTTCGGTCGCTCGTTCGATCTCGCGTTCAAGGGCGGGGCGGTGACGGGCCTCATGGTGGTGGGGCTTGGCCTGCTTTCCCTCGCGATCATCGTCTGGCTCATGGAGGCGCGGGGCCACACGGACCCCGATGCCCTGATCGGCCTGGCCTTCGGCGGTTCCCTGATCTCGGTCTTCGCGCGCCTCGGTGGCGGCATCTTCACCAAGGGCGCCGACGTCGGCGCCGACCTGGTGGGGAAGGTCGAGGCGAACATTCCCGAGGACGATCCGCGCAACCCCGCGGTGATCGCCGACACCGTCGGCGACAACGTGGGAGACTGCGCCGGCATGGCGGCGGACCTGTTCGAGACCTACGGGGTCACGGCCGCGGCCTCGATGCTGCTCGCGCACATCATCTTTACCGGCGATGGCATCACCGCGTCGCAGAGTCACGCCATGTTCCTGTATCCCCTCGGCATCGGTGCCGCCGGCATCATCGGGACGCTGGTTGCGCTGTTCTTCGTGCGCATCGCCGAGCCCGCCGAGGGCGGGCAGCCGGCGGTCATGAAGGCCATGTACACGGGTCTCGGAGTCGCCGCGGCGATCATGTTGGGTCTCATCCTGTTGCTCAACCTGCGCTCGGACATTCCCACCCATGACGTGACCGGCCACGCCGTCTCGGGCGCGGCGCTCTGGATCTGCACCCTGTTGGGCGCGGCGGTGACCGGCGTCATGATGTGGATCACCGACGTCTACACCGGCGACGGCTCCCGTCACGTCGAACGGATCGCCCAGGCGAGCGAGGGCGGGCACGGCACCAATGTGATCTCTGGGTTGGCGGTCGGAATGCAGGCGACCGTCGTTCCGGTCGTCACGATCGTCCTCGCGATCGTCGTCACCTACAACCTCGCGGGTATCTACGGCGTCGGAACGGCGGCCATGGCCATGCTGGCGCTCGCCGGCATCGTGGTTGCGATCGACGCCTACGGGCCGATCACGGACAACGCGGGCGGGATCGCCGAAATGGCCGAGCTGGGAGACGAAGTGCGCGCCGTGACCGATCCGCTCGACGCCTTCGGCAACACGACCAAGGCCGTGACCAAGGGGTACGCGATTGCATCGGCCGGGCTCGCCGCGGTGGTGCTCTTCGCGACCTACATGGAAGATCTCAAGCGGCTCGCGGGGATCGAGGCGAGCTTCGAACTCTCCAACCCCGCGGTACTCGTGGGCCTGTTCATCGGGGCCATGATCCCCTTCATCTTCGCCTCGTTTGCGATGGACGCCGTGAGCGTCGCCGGCAGCAAGGTCGTCGAGGAAGTGCGGCGACAGTTCCGCGAGATGCCGGGCATCATGCAGGGCACGGAAAAGCCGGACTACCGCACCTGTGTCGACATCGTGACCCGCGAAGCGTTGCGGCAGATGGTGGTGCCGGCGCTGATTCCGGCCGTGATTCCCATCGTCGTGGGTTTCTTCTTCGGACCCGAGGCGTTGGGCGGTCTCTTGATCGGATCGATCGTCTCCGGGGTCTGCGTGGCGCTTTCGATGACCACGGGTGGCGCGGCCTGGGACAACGCCAAGAAGCTGATCGAGACGGGTGCCCACGGGGGCAAGGGGTCCGAGGCCCACAAGGCGGCCGTTACCGGCGACACGGTGGGTGACCCCTACAAGGACACCGCCGGGCCGGCGATCAACCCCATGCTCAAGCTGGTGAACGTCGTGGCCCTCCTGATCATTCCCTTCATCGGCTAGGCGGGACACCGCGGGCTAGCATGGGGGCGGTGGCCACCGCCCCGGAAGCACATCCGCGCGATCGTCTGCGGCGCGAGTTGCGCCTGCGGGACGGGTCCCTCCTCGTCGTTTCCGGCGTCATTGGCTCCGGCATCTTCCTGACACCGGCAGTGATTGCCGGGCTCATTCCCCACCCCGGGGTGGTGCTGCTGGCGTGGCTCCTGGGCGGTCTGCTCTCCCTGGCGGGCGCCCTGGCCAATGCAGAGCTCGGCACGATGTTTCCGCGTGCGGGAGGCGATTACGTCTACCTGCGCGAGGCGTTTCACCCCCTCGCCGGCTTCCTCGTGGGTTGGCTGAGCTTCTTCGTGATCTACGCGGGAACGGTTGCGACCCTGGCCGCAGGGTTTTCGGCAGCCCTCGGGGTCTTCGTGCCCATCACTGAAACGGGGCAGGCCGCCGTTGCCCTCGCTCTCGTCTGGGCGGTGTCGGGTCTCAATTACGTGGGAGTCCGTTGGGGTGTCCTGGCGAACAATCTGACGGCCGTCGTGAAGGTCGGCGCGCTGGTCGCGTTCTCCGTCCTGGGCATCTGGTTCGGCGCGGGAAGCCTGGAGAACCTGCGCCCCATGGGTCGCAGTGTTTCGGACCTGTCCTGGGTGGGTTTCGGGTTGGCCCTCTCGCCGGTGCTCTTCAGCTACCTGGGCTGGAACTCCACGATCTACGTGGCGAGCGAGCTGCGCAACCCGCGGCGGAACGTTCCCTGGTCGTTGTTTCTCGGCGTCGCGCTGTGTACCGGCGTGTACCTGTTGATGAACACGGTGTACCTCTACGCATTGCCCGTCGACCGGTTGCAAGCGGCTCCCAACGCCGGCGAGGCGGCGGCGCGCGCGTTGTTCGGCGCGGGGTCGGGCACGCTCGTCGGAGTCTTCGTCCTGGTGTCGATCCTCGGGACGCTCAACGCGACGATCCTGGTCGGTGCACGCATCGCCTACGCCATGGCGCTCGATGGGCTCTTCTTCCGGAGAGTCGACCGGGCACATCCCCGCTTTCATACGCCTGGAGCGGCGATCATCGTCCAGGCGTCGTCGGCAACGGTGATCCTGCTCGGGCTCGGCACCTTCGAGCGGGCGCTGGACTACACGACGTTCGCGATCCTGCTCGCCACCATCGCCGACGTGGCCGCGCTGTTCCGGCTACGCCGGACGCAGCCCGATGCGCCGCGCCCCTACCGGGCCTGGGGCCACCCCTGGGTGCCCGGGCTGTACATCGTCGTCTGCGGGGCCATTGCCGGTGCGCTCCTGTGGGGGCGGCCGACCGAGTGCCTGGCCGGGCTGGGCTTGCTGGCCCTGGGGCTGCCGTTCTACGCCTTCTTCCGGAAGCGTGCGGCGGGTTGATTT
>JAYZFQ010000022.1:0-7990 GCA_036336695.1 Myxococcota bacterium | reverse complement strand
GAACGCGATCTTCGCGGGAACCATCAACCCCGGTGAACTCGCGATCTCGCGAATCATCAGTGACCAGGACCCCGAGAACCTCGACACGGACGGCGTCCTCTTCGCGGGCAACCGTGCGGACTACTCGATCGAAAGCGATGGCCTCGGGAACCCGGCGGACCTCTTCGGTGGACCGGATGGCCTCGGGGACCCGGATGGGTTCATCGAAATCGTGGACAACTCGGCACGGGCCGACAACGACGGACGCGACCTCGTCCGCAACGTTGAGCGGCTGATCTTCCGCGACGCGATCGTGCAGATCCCGAGCGGAACCGCGGGAGCCTTCGCTGGCGCCGCGCCCAACACGCCGGCCGAGGGCGCGATCGAAATCTTGGGTACGCCCGAAGTGGACATGGTCATCACAGCATCCGTGGCCAACGTGAGTGACGCGGACAACGTGTCGAGCGTGGGCCAGGTTGACCCGAGCGCGATCGCATTCACCTGGCAGGTTGAACTCGCGCCCAACAGCGGGGAATTCACGGACCTCACTTTCGTCGAGGGCATCTTCGGAAACGGCGATGTCGTCACCGCGCGTGATACGGAACTGGCGCTCACCGTGGCCGAGGCCGGACTCCGCGTCCGGATCGTCGGCATCTTCCAGGACGAGGAAGGCGTGTTCGAGCAGGTGAGCTCGGTGCCGGTCATCGTGGCGAACTGCCCCGAATGCCCGATCCCCGATGCCCTGCTCGGCCTGGTGCCCGCCAACTTCGTGGGCGGCGGTGCCGGCGGGTTCGGCGTCGGCATCGACGGCGACAGCGTGATCTTCGAGAACCTGTCGCGGTTCGGTCGCCCGCGGATCGATGTCACGATTCCGAGAGTGGCTCTCGATCTCTTCGAGAACACCGGGTTCGACCCGATCCTCGAGGCAGGAGACGCAGTGGCGGTGGACAGCATCGAACTCGTCTTCACCGACTCCGACGGCAACGAGACCGGGCGCTTCACGCCCCAGATCGCCGCCATCGTGGACGAAGTCACTGGAGTTGTGGAACAGGGCGTGGTCAACGTGCTCTTCTCCATCCGCGGAGACGAAGTCCTGGGCCTGATCGTGCCGCCGCAGAGCACCGCTTCGGTGCGGGTCAACGGCGTCGAGCTGGCGAACGCGGTGTTCCTCGGCGACTCGAGCGTGGACGACGGGCAGGGCGCAACTCTCGCCCTCGTGAACGGGCTTACGCCGACCATGGCGGCAGGTCCCATCGCCAACTTCGTCGGCACGGCCGGGGATATCGCTGGCGACACGGTCACCTTCGAAAACCTCTCCCGGGCCGGCCGGGCGCGGTTCGACGTGACGGTGCCGGGCGTAGCCCTCGACCTGTTTGCCAACACCGGCTTCCCGGATCCGGTCACAGCGGGCAACGAGATCGGCGTGGACAGCTTCGAGCTCGCGTTCGAGGGCGTCCCCGCGGCCATTCTCGGCACGGTGAACGGCCTGTTCTCGGGCACGATCGTGTCCATCCAGGACGAGGTCACCCTCGAGGTGGACCAGGGTGCGGTCAACGTGCTCTTCTCGCTCCGTGACGACGTAGTGGTTCCGCTGGTACGCGGACTCACGCGCGTGGTCCTGCGGGTCAACGGCACGGAGGTGGTGGATCACCTCTTCTTCGGCGACTCCAGCCTCGACGACGCGACCGGCGTCAGCCTCATGCTGACCCAGGCCGAGTTGGAAGCGGCAGCCGCCCTCGAAGTGGCCATCCTCCTCGGGGATGAAGAAGGTATCGCCGCGGCCCGGGCTGCCCTCCAGACGGCAGTGGATGAGGCCTTGGCAAACGCTGCGCTCCCGGTGGTGGCTCCCGAGCCCGCGCCGGGCGTGACCCCGGCGACGTTCGACGGCGATGCGGCGGACCTGGAAGGCCTGGCGGTCGAGTTCGTGAACAACTCGCGGCCGGACCTGGCACGCTTCGACATCACGATCGCGGACATCAACCTGGGTCTGTTCACGCTGCCCGAGGCCTTCGCAGTGGGCGAAACCCCGGACTGCGGCGTTGCCGGCGATCTCTCGATCGTCTGCCCGGGTGACGAAGTGGCGGTGGACAGCTTCACCGCGATCTTCACCGACGAACTCGGCGAAATCATCCGGGTCTTCGGGGTGGACATCGCAACGGTCGCCGCTCAGGAGAACGTCGATGCCGACGGCATCGGAGATGGCACCGCCCGCCAGGATGTGGCGCAGGTGCTCTTCTCGATCCGTGGCGAAGACGTCGCGCCGCTGGTGCCCGGCATCGGGACGGTGACCGTAGCCGTCGACGGGGTGCCCCTGGCCAGCGCTGCTCTCATCGGCGACTCGGACGCCGCCAACGCCCAGGACGTGGTGGTGGTGACCGTCTCGAGCCTCGCGGATGGCATCGGCGCCATCGACACGGCCGCGGTGGAAGCCGCAGCCGCAGCCGCGGACACGGTGCGGGTCATCGCCTCCTCGGGCCTGGTTGATCGGCGCGGACGCATCCGCCTCGAAGGCTCCTGCCAGGCAGAGGCCCAGGCAACGGCTCCGGGCCTCCGCTGCAACACCCGGGAGGACAACACCTACCGGTGCGACGGCCGCGGCCTCGAGCCCCGGCGACGGATCGAGGTGAGCTGCCTCGGCCCGGCGTCGACCGTGCCCAGCGCACCGGGCGTGGAAGTCCTGCCGACCGATCCGACGGTTGCCGGCATCGGCGCGGCCGATGAGCGCGGCGGAGTCCGCATCGCCGGTCACTGCAACGTCGGCTCGGCGGTGTCCGATACGGTTGGCGTCCGCTGCTCCACGCGGCGTAGCGGCGACTTCCGGTGCACCGGACGCGGTCTTGCCGAAGGTCGGGAGGTAACCATCTCCTGTCGATAATCGAGTCGGAGGGCAAAGGTCGCCCGTGAACCGACTCTTAGCCCGCCCCGGTGACTCCAGGGAGTCACCGGGGCGGCTTTGTTTTGGGGGCTCGAAAGCGGGAAGAAAGAGGGAAACGAAACCGCGAGAGACGACCCGGGGACTGCTCGGGGCCTAGTCCCGCGAGAGAACCGGCTCCCGGGTATCGCGTCCGCGCCTTCGCACGGCCCGGACGCCTCCGAGCACCAGGGCGACGCTCAAGACAAGACGCGTTGCGAAGGCAAGGGGCACGGCGGCAGCGGGCCACAAAAACTGGACGGGCGTCGAAGCGCTCGACAGAGACCCATCGCCCAATTGCCCCAACGTGTTGTCACCCCAACAAAACCCCGCCCCAGTCGCCAGTTTCGCGCACGCATGAAAATGACCCAGGTCGACCTGGGACACGGCACCTCCCAGCCCCCCCACAGTGCCCGGACTGGAACGATCGGTGGTCGTCCCGTCGCCTAGCTGTCCGTCCAGGTTTTCGCCCCAGCACTGGAGCTCCCCGGCAACGAGGCGGGCGCAGGTAAACGAGTCTCCCGCGTGCGCGGAGGCCACCGCACCGCCGAGTCCAGTCACGGGTTCGGGGACCAGATGGTCCGTCAGCGTCGCGTTTCCGAGCTGCCCGTAGAAATTGTCGCCCCAACAGCTCATCGTGCCGCCGGCGAGCCTTGCACAGGTGTGGAACCCACCAGCTGCAAGGCCGGACACGCCCTGGGACAACCCACTGACAGCGCCGGGAACGTTCGACTCGGGCGCTGCGCCACCGTCTCCGAGTTGACCGAAAAAGTTGTCGCCCCAGCAGAGCGCGCTGCCGGACGCCGTCACCACACACGTGTGGTCGAAGCCGCTGGCAACGACGGTCACAGCCCCACCGATACCGGAAATCGTCACGGGAGAGGTCCGGGTCGAATTCGTACCATCGCCGAGCTGGCCGGTAACGTTGTCGCCCCAGCACTTCAGCGTGCCGCCCACGAGCACCGCGCAGGCATGCTGGCGGCCCGTAGAAAACGACTCGACCGGACCCCCGAGGCCCACGACCGCCACCGGGGTGGAGGAGGACACGGTGGACCCGTTTCCCAGCTGGCCTTCCGTGTTGCGGCCCCAACAGTAGAGATCGCCAGGCAGGGTTTGCACGCACGTGAAGGCTTCGCCGGCATCGACGGCGACGAGCTCCAGCCCGGCCAGGCCGGTCACCGCCGCCGGAAGCGCGTGGTCGTCGAGCGTGCCGTCGCCCAGCTGGCCGCGGTTGTTCCGCCCCCAGCATTCGACCGTGCTCGGAGCGGACAGGGCGCAGGTGTGCTCGAGCCCGGTAGCCACGTCCGCGGGCGCTTCGCCCGCAACGAAGGCCCAGACGACGACGAGCGCCCACCACCCGGCCGATCGCGGCCGAAGCCGCTCGAACCGCGAGCCATCGCGAGACGGTGCACCCACGCCATCCTCCAGACCCGGACTCCCGCGGGGGAGACGAGCCACCCCTCCCAGATCGGCAACCAGGGGGGCTTGCTTGAGGCGCGGGCGCAGGAAAACCGCTCGCTCGGGTGCAGGAAAACCCGGCACCTGGCGGAATTCCTGCCCGGCGGGAATCGCCGGATCGCGGAAGGGTCTAGAAGGGCATCTCCGACACGATCAGGTTGACCTGGGTCTTGCCCGACGACCCGGTCGAAATGGCCAGTGCGGCCTTGCGCATTCCTTTGTCCGCGAACAACGCGGTGCCACCCACCGAGGGACGCAACTCCGTGGACCAGCCCTCGGCGGCGAGGCCGTCCGAGTAGTACCGTGCGACGTCGTCGATCGAGTCGTCCGTTTCGAGGACGAGGCTGACCGCCGACTCTCCGGCAGTTTTCCCCTGGAGCACGGTGCCGTTCGGATACGTCGGAACGTCAGCGGGAAATCCCTCAGGCAGGCCGGCGTAGAGCGTCACCCCCGGGCTCGGCCCGGGCGTTCCTGCCGAGGGAGAAGGCGCTGCCGCTTCGTCGGTTGCCGAGGACGCGGGTTCGTCGGAACCACCGCAACCGGAAACCGCCCAGAAGATCGCGACGACCACGGCACAGCAAAACTGTCGACTCGAAAACATGGCTCAGTCTCTCCCGCATCCTGGTGGAAGGCGCAGGATAGCAGGGTCCGCCTCCAGCGCAGACAAGGCGCTTGCCGGGCGAATAGAACGTGTTCTAGGATGGCCCGCCACCCGAGCGAGGTCCCCCGATGTCCGACGCGGCTCGACCCTACACGACGGACCACGTCGTGGAATATGCCTACAAACGCTCCCTCGGCCCGGTACTGAGCCGTTTCTTCACGGCGCTCCGCGACGGGCAGATCCTCGGCAGCCGCGCCCCCGAAGGGCGGGTGTTGGTCCCGCCGATGGAACACGACCCGGATACGGGCGACGGACTCGACGTCGCGGGCCTGGTTTCCGTCGGACCCGGTGGTCGGGTCGCCACGTGGACCTGGATCTCCGCGCCGCGCGAAAAGCACCCGCTGGACCACCCGTTCGCCTTCGCGCTCATCGAACTCGACGGCGCGACCACCGGATTCCTCCACGCCGTCGACGCCGGAAGCGAAGCGCGCATGCACACCGGAATGCGCGTCACAGCCCGATGGCGGGCCGAGCGTACCGGGGGAATCCACGACCTCGAATGCTTCGAACCGGAGGACGGCGCATGAGCGATCCCGTCGAGACGATCGTAACCCCCGTTCACCTGCTCTACGACTGGACGGCGACGAGCGCCCAGGCCGAATTCCTGGACGCGATCCAAGAGGGACGGCTCATCGGGGACCGCTGCCCCGAATGCCGGAACGTGTACTGCCCGCCGAGCGGCAGCTGCGCACGGTGCGGCGTCGAGACAACCGAGCGTCTCGACGTGGCCGACAAGGGAACGGTAGTGACGTTCTGCATCGTCCGCGTGCCTTCGGAAAACATCGAGGTCAGCCTGCCCTACTGCGCCGCGACCATCCTGCTGGACGGCTCGAACATGCCGTTCATCGGGCTCCTCCAGGAGGTCGACGTCGAGGACGTGCGCGTCGGCATGCGCGTCGAAGCCGTGTGGGCTCCCAAGAGCGAGTGGGGCCCCACCTTCGAAAACATCAAGTACTTCCGCCCCAGCGGAGAGCCCGACGTACCGGTCGAAAGTCTGGGAGACTGGGTCTGATGCGCAACGTCGCCCTCGTGTCCTTCGCGCAGACCCCGTTCAAACGGCGGGAGAACGAGCGCACCGAAGTCCAGATGGTGCGTTCCGTGACCCAAGAAGCCGTCGAGAAGTCCGGCATTCCCAAGGGGGAGATCGGCTTCACCTGTTCGGGAAGTTCGGACTACATCGCAGGCAACGCGTTCGCGTTCGTGGGTGCGGTCGACGCCCTCGGCGCCTGGCCGCCGATCATGGAATCCCACGTGGAGATGGACGGTGCCTGGGCCCTTTACGAAGCCTGGATCAAGATCCAGATGGGATACGCGGAGTCCGCCCTCGTGTTTTCCTTCGGCAGGGCGTCCATGGGCACACTACCCGAGACGCTTACCCTGCAACTGGACCCCTACACGCTGGCGCCCCTCGGTCTCGACACGATCAGCGCTGCCGCGCTCCAGGCGCGAGCCTGGCTCGACGCGACGGATCACAACGAGCGCGACATGGCCGAAGTCGCCGTGCGGAGCCGGCGCGACGCCAAGGACAACCCGTTTGCCCTGCTGAAGGGAGATTTCGAGATCGAAAAACTGCTGGCAGAACCCTATCTCGCGTCGCCCCTGAGAAAGCACGACTGCCCCCCGATTACCGACGGAGCCAACGCCGCCGTGCTCTGCTCCGAAGAACTCGCGCGGAAGGTCTGTGACAAGCCCGTCTGGATCCGGGGCATCGACCACCGAATCGAACCCCACCATCTGGGCTTCCGGGACCTCACCCAGTCGGTCTCGACGCGCCTTGCCGGCCAAAAGGCCGGCGTCGACCCGGCGCGCCTCGACATCGCCGAACTCCACGCGCCCTTCACCCACCAGGAGCTGATCCTGCGCGAAGCCCTCGGCCTGGGCGAGGGGGTGCGCATCAACCCTTCAGGCGGCCCCCTGGCGGCGAACCCCATGATGGCCGCCGGCCTTTCGCGCATCGGCGAAGCGGCCAACCAGATCTGGGCCGGCGACGCCGGGCGCGCCCTGGCCCACGCGACGCAGGGCCACTGCCTCCAGCAGAACATGGTCTGCGTCCTGGAGGGCGAGTAATGGCAGAACGCTGCGCAGTCATCGGCGTAGGTCAGACGAAACACGACAGCAAGCGGGTCGACGTCTCCCAGACCGGCCTGGTTCGCGAGGCGGCCCTCCGGGCCCTCGAAGATGCCGGGGTGACGTGGCAGGACATCGACGCTGTGGTCATCGGCAAGGCTCCGGACCTCTTCGAGGGAGTCATGATGCCGGAGCTCTACCTGGCCGACGCGCTGGGCTGTGCCGGCAAGCCCATGCTTCGCGTCCACACAGCGGGAAGCGTCGGGGGCTCGACGGCGATCGTTGCCGCCAGCCTGATCGAAGCCGGCGTCCACGAACGCGTTCTCACCGTTGCCTACGAAAAACAATCGGAGAGCAACGCCATGTGGGCGCTCTCCATCAAGCGACCGTTCACCCAGGCCGTCGTGGCGGGTGCCGGAGGCTTCTTCGCCCCCCTGATCCGCTCCTACATGCGGCGCTCGGGCGCTCCCGAGGACACCGGCATCCGCGTCGCCTTGAAGGACCGCATCAACGCACTGAAGAATCCCTATGCCCACCTCAAGGTAGAGGACGTCGACTTCGAAAAGATCGCGAGTTCCCCCATGCTCTGGGACCCCATCCGCTACCTCGAGACCTGCCCTTCCTCGGACGGCGCTTGTGCCATGGTGCTCTCGAACGAAGCAGTCGCGAACCAGTCGGATTCGCCGGCGGCCTGGGTGCACGCCACCTCGATGCGCACCGAGCCGACAATGTTCGCCGGGCGCGACCAGGTGAACCCCCAGGCCGGCAAGGACGCTGCGGCAGACCTGTACGCCAAGGCCGGAATCCGCGATCCGCGCAAGGAAATCGATTGCGCAGAGATCTACGTGCCCTTCAGCTGGTTCGAGCCGATGTGGATGGAAAACCTCGGCTTCGCTCCCGAAAAAGAGGGGTGG
>JAYZFQ010000021.1:0-8802 GCA_036336695.1 Myxococcota bacterium | reverse complement strand
GCACTTCGTGAGGGCCAAAGTCGTCATCAACGCCACCGGCGCCTTTGCCGACGGCGTTCGACGGTTCGATGATCCCAAGGCCTCGGCGACGATGCTCCCGAGCCAGGGAGTCCACGTCGTACTCGACCGGTCCTTCCAGCCAAGCGACAGCGCGATCATGGTGCCCCGGACGAATGATGGGCGGGTCCTCTTCGTCATTCCCGGGCACGACCGGGTGCTCGTGGGAACGACCGACACCCCCAGGCCAGAAGCGGTCATCGAGCCGCGGGCGCTCCCCGAAGAAGTGGACTTCATTCTCGAGAACGCCGGCCGCTATCTCGACCACGATCCGTCTCGAGACGACGTGCTCTCGGTTTTCGCAGGCCTGCGACCCCTCGTCCAGGAAGTTTCGGGCGGCAACGAAACGAAGAAAATCTCACGCGAACACGCCGTACTCGTGAGTGCGTCGGGACTCGTGACGGTGATCGGCGGAAAATGGACGACCTATCGAAAGATGGCCGAGGACGCTGTCGACGATGCACTCGCGGTGGGCGGCCTCGAAGCGCGCCCCTGCGTGACGGAGACCCTGCCCATCCACGGGTGGATGGAGCGCGAGGACCGCGATTTTCCGGAAGAAAGCACCCTGCAGCCCTACGGAAGCGACCTCGCGGCGCTCCGCGCCCTGGAGTCCGAGGACCCTGCCCTCGCCGACTCCCTGGATCCGCGGCTCCCCTACCGGGGCTCCCACGTGGTGTACGCCGCGCGGCACCAAATGGCGCGGACTTGCGAGGACGCCCTGGCCCGACGCACACGCAGCCTGCTGCTCGACGCGCGCGCGTCGATCGAGGCCGCCCCCCGCGCCGCGACCCTGCTGGCCCGCGACTTGGGACGCGATGCGGCGTGGTGCGCGGCCGAGAGCGCCCGTTTCCGCGCACTCGCCGAGGAATATCTGCTTCCGGGCTCCCAGCCGCCTGCACGGTGATATGATGCTCGCCTCGAGCCAGGAGGCCCCATGCGAATCCATCCCGCTGCGACCGCGCTCTTCCTGACCGGACTCGTGCTTTCGGGCTGTCAGAGCGCCGGCACCCCCACCACGCCAACGGCCAGCGAACCGGTTCCCGAGAAATCCGACGTGTTCGAGCCGGCTCGCGGGGTTTCCTGCAACCGCACGGCGAGCGTCTGCGACTGGCGCGGCGGACCGAGCGTTGGGCTCACGCGGCTCTTCTTTGGCGACTCCGCGGCCGACGCGCTCCAGCCGAGCATGGCGGCGCTCGACTACCCCAACGATCCGATTTTCAAGCCGAACCCCTCGGTAAGCTGCGACACCCTTGTCACGACGTGTTACGACGCGAACGGAGCCAACTACGATCTGACCGACAAGTACTTCGGTCCGAAGGCGCGCAAGCTACTCGAAAAGCGCCATACCCAGATCGTGCGCTACGGCTTGCACGTCACCTGCGACAATACCACCAAGGTGTGTTTCGATCGGTTCGGAGCGGGTGTCGGCGTTACGCGGCTCTACATCGACGAGGCCGCGTCGGACGTGCTCCTCGCAAGGCTGCGCGGAAAACTCTAGAACCGGAGCCCCAGCCGTCCATTGATTCCCTGGGTACGTCGACCGACCCAGTAGGACAACTCTACCTGGAGCCCGAAGAGAGGAAGGCCGGCCGCCAAGGCTGCGGTCACCTCCTGGTAGTTTTCCATGTAGAGATCGTCTCCGAAGAACCGCACGTCGCTGGCGCCGATCCGCCAGCCGACACCCGTACCAAGCGTGTCGGTCCCAAGAGAGCCCTCGATCCAGAGCCCGTTTCTCACCATCGGATTGGTGATCTTGTATTCGATCGTGTGACCGGAAACCTCGATCCCGTCGATCGATTTCGCGACTCCGCCCATGTTGCCCATCCCGACGGCCAAGGGGCCCAGGGAAATCCGCATTTCGCTGGTCAAACTCCCCGAGTAGAGCGCGGCGAGCGCGCCGACGTCCGGGGAACCCACGCCGCCCACCCGCACCGCGGGCGTCAGCCGCCACCACGAAGTCGGGGCGACACGAAGACCCACGCCGCCCGAGCCCATCCCGGACCAGGCACCGTTGGTGGCGGTGAACGCAATGGGAAGATCTATCAGGACCGCGAGGGTATCGCCGATGCCGGCGCGGAAGTGGATCGGTAGATCGATGGCATACACGTCGAAGCCGTCCGCCCGTGTGTACCCCCCGCCAGCCAGCGCCCCCAGGCGGGCCGGGGACAGGCCCCCGTCTCCGAGACGCGGCGTGGCCCCACCGGTCCCGAGCCGCCAGTCCGCCGCGAACATGCGCGATTCGAGACTGTTGGGGTTTCCGGCGACCGGGTCGACCGGAGACTCTGCGACCAGAGCCTGGAACAGTTGAGTCGCCGCCGACTCCGGCGCAAGGAGGTCCGTGTGTTCGCCCTCGAGCCAGGACTGGAACGTGGCCTCGGCTTCTTCGCGGGTGGCGCCGTCGAAACTGACGTCGATCCCGGCCGAGGGAACATTGAAGCGGAGCGTCGTCGCGAGGGCGTCGTACTGTGCCGTCGCGGTGACGCCGCGAAGATCGAGGGTGGCGGCGACCGCCTGGGTTGCGTCGTAGCCGGGCTGGATCTCCTGGAGGGAAGCCGTACCGAACCAATCCGGGACGTGGCGCGCCTTGTTGGCACTCCGCGTCGCCGCGGGCCCGCCGCCGATCGAGATCGAAGCACTGAACAGGTCCCGCGCGGACGCGGACCCTGCCCCAGACGCGGCGACGAGGATGCCGGCCAAGAGGACCCGAAGAACTCTGCAAGTCCGCGGCACAGGGCTCCACCCGCACCGGCGGTTCGTCTTTTGCTGTGCTGCGGACACGACGCACTGCATCGTCCCCGGGCGTCCGCACCTCGGTGACCAGCGTCACATTTTCGGGTTCGGTACCGCGCAAGCGGATTTTTCAAGACGGGGCGGAACGTCCCGTCACCGTCTGGTAGAGAATCCGCGCACAGCTCTCGATCAACTCCTCGCGCCCGGCACCGAAGTACTCGATTTCTCGGTGATACGCGGCCAGCCGTTCGAGAATGCTCGCCATTGCCGCCGCCGCTGCAGCGGGGTGCAGTTCCGCTTCAATCCGACCCCGCTCCTGGTTCTCCCGGATCTTGGACGCGAGTTGCTCGATCACCGGGGAGAGCGCGCGCCGGCGCACCTTCATGAAACGCCGGTCTCCCTCGTCGGCAAAGAGATTCCGCACCAGCAGAACCGAGCGGTGGGCGTCCCAGTGATCCACGAAACCCCGAACCACGCTGCGCGCCGTCTCCAAGCCGCGCTGTCCCCGCCAGTTCCCCTCGATGTGGGCAAGCACGCTCGGCATCTCGTTCGCCGCCAAATCGGCCAGGTCGAGCGTCGCGTCGCTCACGTCCTTGAAGTACTGGTAGAACGTGGCAGGTGAGGTGCTGGCCCGCCGGGCGATCTCCACCACCGAAATCTCTCGGACGCTTCGCTCGCCGAGCAATTCGCGCGTTGCGTCGAGCAACCGGTCACGTGTCTGCAGCGCACGCGGACCCAGAACCCGCCCATGCTGATCGACACTGCGCGTCTCGCCGGCAGGCACCATCAACGACCCTCAGTCCCGCGGCATTCGGAGCACCCGCTCGGAGATGATGTTGCGCTGCACCTCCGAGGTCCCCGCATAAATGGTGCCGGCCCGGGACCACAGGAGTTCGTGGCTCCAGTGCCCGCTTTCACTCGCCTTCGGATCTTCTGCCAGGAGCAAGGCATAGGGGCCAAGAAGCTCTGCGGCCAGGTCTTTGACCTGCTGGTCGAGCTCGCTCCAGCCCAGCTTCAGCAGCGATCCCTGGGGACCCGGGTGGCCAGTACGGCGCGCGACTTCCGCGTTGCGATAGGCGTTGATCCGGAGCGCCAGGCAGCCCGCCGCGTAGGCCGCCAATCGCTGCCGCACGTTGCGATCCTCCGCCGCGACCCCGCTCCCGTAGGGAACACGCTTCGCCAGTTCCCGCAGCAAATCGAGTTCCTGCTCCAGCTTCGCGTGCGGCGCAGCGGACGCGCGTTCGTGCGAGAGGGTGTTGACGATCACGTCCCAGCCCTTGTCGATCTCTCCAACGACGTTTTCGATGGGAACGCGCACCCCGTCGAAGAAGACTTCGTTGAACCAGTCCTCCCCCGTCATCTCCTTGAGGGGGCGCACATCGATCCCGGGCGTCTTCATGTCGACCAGCAGAAACGTAAGCCCGTCGTGTTTCCGCGCCGCCTGCGAGTCGGTGCGCACGATCAGGATGCACCAATCCGCGTGTTGAGCAAAGCTGGTCCAGATCTTCTGACCGGTCACGACGATCGAATCGCCCTGGACTTCGCCGCGCGTCCGGACGTTCGCGAGATCGGAGCCGGCAGCGGGCTCGGAAAAACCCTGGCACCACACCTCTTCTCCCCGGAGAATCTTCTCGAGGAAACGCTCGCGCTGCCACGGTTTTCCCTTCGAGATCAGCACGGGACCGACGAGCGACGTGCCGACGGCCAGCATGATCAGGTCGGGCGCCCAGGCGCGCGCGTATTCCTCGCTCCAGACGATCTGCTCGAACACGCCGGCACCCCGGCCCCCGTATTCGACCGGCCAGGACAGGCCGGCCCAGCCCCCCTCGTGGAGCGTGCGCTGCCAGCGACGACCGAACGCCACCCGATCCACGGGATCGGCGGGTCCGCGACGACCGGGCCCGGCGAGTTCCGCCGGCACATGCGCGGCGAGCCACTCCCGGGCTTCCAGGCGGAACTGACGCAGCTCAGGGCTCTCGGTGAAATCCACGGTTCACCACGACTCGTCGAAGAACTGCCGCATCCACTTCCGGTACACGCCGATCGGGCCATCGCCGTCGCACAACAACGGCTTCGCGTGGTAATGCTTGTGCTCCCAGATCGGCCGGTCCTCGTCGAACTGCTTTTCGAGGTCGCGAATGATCGCGGCCCCGACTCCCTGGACCTTGGCGGGATCGCCGCGAGCGTTCACGGTGTAGGCGAAACTCGTGTCGGTCGTTTCGTCGTCGATTGGCGTGGAGGTATTGACCATGACCGTTTCAACGATGCCACTGAGTTCGACCACCTGGAGCCCCGGACCGTAATCGGTCGTATCGATCGCACCCTCGACAACACCGCGGGGCGTCCCCAGCTTGACCGGATTGCGGCAGCGCAGGATGTGGCCATCGATTTCGACGGTCCCCTCGGGCACCGATTTCGTTCCGTGTACGTAACGGAAGTGAACCCGATCGACGGCGTTTTCGTTCATGTCGAGCCACCGGCTGTGGACCGTCCATCTCCGGATCTCCAGGGGGGTCCAGTTCGGATCACCGACCATGGGCAGGTCGGGAAGCTCGTAGTGCGGCGGTTCGCCCTTCCCGTGGTGCCAGACGAAGATCACCCCGTTCTTCTCGGTGACGGGCCAGCTGCGCATCTTCGCCGCCGGCGGGATGCGCTCCGCGTAGGGAATGTCGACACAGCGCCCGTCGCCTGCCCATTTCCACGCGTGGAAGGGGCAGCGGATGCCCTCCCCTTCGACACGCCCCCCCACGCCGAGATGGGCCCCGAGATGACGGCAGTGGGCGTCGAGCACGTGCGGCGCGCCGGCTTCGTCTCGGAAGAGCACGAGATCGCGACCGAAGTACACGAGCGACTTCACCTCACCGACGGAGACCTCGTCGGCATAGGCCACCCGGAACCACCCGTTGGGGTGGGCGGGAAACGGGAAGCGTCCCACCGGTTTTCGGGCTTCGGGCACGCGGACCTCCGAATCTGACGGTCCATCAGAAAAGTACCCTACCCCGCGCATTCGCTGCTACCGGGGCGATCGGGAGAGACCAGCGGCGAAACCCGGCGGATTCCGGTATCGAGTCAGCCGTGGCAGACGGGGGAGACGGGCGAAGCAGGCACACCGTGCTGCGGTGGGTGCGGCCGGCCCTCGGGGTGGTTCTCTTCGGGGTCGCGCTCTACGTCCTGGATCGGCAACTCCACGAGCACACGGTCGCAGAGGTAAGGCAACGACTCCGCGCCATCCCGGCCTCGACGCTTGCCCTGGCGCTCGCCCTTACCGCGGTGTCCTACACGATTCTCACGAGTTTCGACGGCCTCGCGCTTCGCTACCTGCGCAAGCAGATCCCCTACCCGCGCGTCGCCCTCACCTCCTTCATCGCCTACGTGTTCAGCATGGACCTGGGGCTCAGCGTCTTCGGCTCGAGCGCCATCCGCTACCGCCTGTACTCGCTCTGGGGGCTGTCGGTAACCGAAGTCGGTGTCGTCGTGGCCTTCACGACCTTGACCTTCTGGCTGGGCCTGCTCGGGTTTGGGGGCGCGCTGCTCGCCATCACGCCCATTGCAATTCCAGATACCCTGCACCTCCCTCTCGCGTCGACCCGGCCTATCGGCCTCGCTCTCTTCGCCGGGCTGATCGGCTACCTGGCCTTCTCGGTCCTGCGCCAGAAACCCATCGCGATCCACGGGGTATCGATTTCGATCCCGCGGCCCCGCATGACCCTCGCCCAGGTGATCGCTGCAGGCGCCGACTGGGTGGCTGCCTCGTCCGTCCTATGGCTATTGCTCCCCGAAACGCCGGGACTCGAGTTTCCGACTTTCGTCGCGATCTTCATGGCGGCGGAGGTGCTGGGCCTCGCCTCCACCGTCCCGGCCGGGCTCGGCGTCTTCGAGGGCGTCTGCATCGCACTCCTGTCCCCCCACCTCCCGGCCGGCGCCGTGCTCGGACCGCTCATCGCGTTTCGAATCATCTACTACCTGCTGCCCATTTTCGTGGCTGTCGGGTGCCTCGGCACCATCGAAGCCCTGCAGCGCCGCGCCTCCCTGGAACGACTGCGCGACTTCGCGTCCCTCGTTGGACCGGCAGTCGTCCCGCGCACACTCGCCTTCGCCTGTCTTCTCGGCGGCCTGCTGCTCGTCCTGGCCGGAGCGCTGCCAACGGAGACATCGCACGTCCGGACCCTGCGCCCGGTCCTCGCCTTGCCCATCGTGGAGATCTCGCACCTGTTGAGCGTCGCAGCCGGCCTGGGGCTCGTGTTCCTGGCGCGGGGCCTCCACCGCCGCATCGACGCGGCCTGGTCCGCGGCCTTGGCACTACTCACCGTGGGCATCGTCAGTTCACTCCTGCACGGCCCGCACCTGCTCATCGCCGCAGCACTCACTGGCACGGCTCTCTCGCTGTTGTCCTGCCGCAGCTACTTCTACCGGCGGAGCTCGCTCTTCGGGGCGAGTCTTTCCGGGGAGTGGGCGGGCCTGATTGCCGTGAGCCTCGCCGGAGCTGTCTGGCTCGGTGTCTGGGCAAACGGCCACGTCACCTACGCGCACGACCTCTGGACCCAATGGGCGTGGGACGGCCACGCATCGCGTGCCCTGCGCGCCGGTGGGCTGGTCTTCGTAGCGCTCGTGGCCTACCTCGGGTGGCGGCTCGGGAGACCGCGGCCCCCGCGGCCTTCACTTCCGAGCCAGGTAGACCTCCAGCGCGCGTCCCGGATCGCCGCCCGTGCGCCTCGCTCCGATGCCTATCTCGCGCTCCTGGGAGACAAGAGTCTCCTCTTCGACGACGGCGAAGGAGACGCCATGCTGATGTACGGCATCTCGGGACGGTCTTGGATCGCCATGGGCGACCCGGTCGGGCGCCCGGATCAGCGTCGCGCCCTCGCCTGGCGCCTTCGCGAGATGTCCGATCGACACGGTGGGTGGCCGATCTTTTACGAGGTAGGCGCCCAGGACCTGCCCACCTATCTCGACCTTGGACTCTCGATCCACAAACTCGGCGAAACCGCCCGCGTCAGACTCGCCGACTTTTCGCTCGAGGGCTCGAAACGCAAGAGCATGCGGCACGCAATCGCCCACTGCGAACGAGAGGGATGCAGCTTCGAGGTCATACCGGCTCCCAGCGTTCCATCCTTGATCGACGAACTCGAACGCATCTCGAACGCCTGGTTGAGTGCGAAGCGAACCCGCGAAAAGGGCTTTTCCCTCGGCGCTTTCGACCGCGACTACCTGACCCGTCTCCCCGTAGCCATCGTGCGCAAAGAAAGTCGCCCGGTAGCCTTCGCGAACCTCTGGATTGGAGAAAACCAGGAAGAAATCGCAGTCGACCTCATGCGCTACGACTCCCGCAACGCGCCCTCTGCGGTCATGGAATATCTATTCACCCAGTTGATCCTTCACGGAAAGGCGCAGAGCTGTCGCTGGTTCAACCTCGGCATGGCGCCGCTCTCTGGCTTTTCTGAGAACAGCTTGAGCCCACTCTGGAACCGGATGGGCAGCTTCCTCTACGCACACGGGGAGCACTTCTACAACTTCCAGGGTCTTCGGCGCTACAAAGAGAAATTCGACCCCGAATGGGAACCCCGCTACCTAGCGTCCCCGGGAGGCCTCCGCCTACCACGCGTACTCTCCGATTTGTCTGCGCTCGTTTCCGGCGGCCTGCGCGGCGTGCTGATGCGCTGAAAGCCCGGCGCGCTGACTCTCAAATGGTGTAATCAGCGCCCGCGACACAACCAGTGTTTTCGTCCGATGGAATTCGAACGAGTTGCCACGAAACCTCTCGTTCTCTAGCGTGAACCGCGCCTAGGTAGTTCAAGTCCTGGAGGTTCAATGCCGCAGATTCTCCTCGAACCCGAACAAATCGGCAACAGAGTTGCACGCAACTGGATCGCCGTTGTCGCTATTGGAGCCGCCCATCTCGCCGAATGGGAGCGCTATGCGAAAGATTCGATCATCGCATACGCGGCAAACCACGGGCTGGGCGTGGTTTTGTTCACGGACAATCTGGATCCGCGCGATGACCGGAAACACCCTGCC
>JAYZFQ010000020.1:0-11510 GCA_036336695.1 Myxococcota bacterium | reverse complement strand
ACGAGCGCCGCCTTGTCGAGCACGGTCGTCCCGTCCGAGAGCTTCGCCTCCATCATCTCGTTCCAGAGGTCGTTGCCCTCGCGCGTGCGCTCGCCCACGCCGCCGAACACGGAGTAACCCGCGTGCTCCTTCGCGATGTTGTTGATGAGTTCCATGATCACGACGGTCTTGCCGACGCCGGCGCCGCCGAACAGACCGACCTTCCCCCCCTTCGGGTAGGGCGCGATCAGGTCGACCACCTTGATCCCGGTTTCCAGCGCTTCGACCGACGTGGCCTGGTCGACGAATTCCGGGGCTTCCCGGTGGATCGGGAAGGTCTGCTCCGTTTCGATGGGGCCGCGCTCGTCGACCGGTTCACCGATCACGTTCATGATGCGGCCCAGGGTTTTCGGACCCACGGGAATGCGGATCCCGTCTCCGGTGTTTCGCGCGGCCTGGCCCCGGACGAGGCCGTCGGTGGTGTCCATGGCGACGCAGCGCACGGTGTTCTCCCCCAGGTGCTGCGCCACTTCGAGCACCAGGTTGTCCTCGCGCGCGTCGATCCCCGAGTTGCTCACTCGGAGCGCCGTATAGATTTCGGGCAGCGCACCGGGTTCGAACTCGACGTCCACAACCGGTCCGAGCACCTGAACGATCTTGCCGTCTGCGTTCTCCATCGGGGCAGTCCTTCCTTCTCTAGAGCGCTTCCGCGCCGCTCACGATCTCGACCAGTTCCTTCGTGATCGCGGCCTGGCGGGCACGGTTGTACTGGAGCGTGAGTTTTTCGATCAACTCTTCGGTGTTCCGGGTCGCCGCTTCCATGGCTGCCATGCGCGCAGCATGTTCGCCGGCCTGGTTCTCGAGAAGCGCGCGGTAGACCTCGACTTCCAGCGCGCGCGGCACCAGGGCGTCGAGGAGCGCCTGGGGATTCGGCTCGATCTCGTAGGCCAGGGCCTCTGCTTCGTCGTCGGACTCGCCGGAATCGGGCGGCGCGAAGGGCAGCAGGGTCACCACGCGGGGCGTCTGGGTCAGGGCCGAGACGAACTCGCTGTACACGAGGCACACTTCGTCGACCTCGCCGGCCTCGTACCGCGTCGCGATATCCCGGGCGATCGTCGCTGCCTGGCCGTATTCCACCCAGCCCTCCTGGGGATGATGCGTGCCCAGGCGTTTCGCGTGTTTGCGTTTGTAGTGGTCGCGCACCTTCCGGCCCGCGGTCATGAGGGTGACCTCGCGCCCGGCTTCGAGCGCCTCGGCGACAAGCGGCTCCGATGCCTTCACGATGTTTGCGTTGAACGCACCGCAGAGGCCGCGGTCGGAACTCACCAGTACGAATTCCACCGCCTTGACGGTTTCGCGCGCCTGCAACAGGGGGTGGGCCGAATCCTTCTGGACCCGGGCAACTTCGGAAAGCGTTCCGCGCATGCGCTCGGCGTAGGGCCGGGCCGATTCGATCGCATTCTGGGCCCGGCGCAACTTTGCACCCGCCACCATTCGCATGGCGCGCGTGATCTGCTGCGTCTTGCCGACGCTTTCGATGCGCCGACGAATATCCTTCAGGTTCGGCATGCTAGGCGGCGGAACTCCCCGCGGGCTGGAACACGCCAGCGAAGGCATCGAGCGCGGCGATCAAGTTCTTTTCCGTCTCCTCTTCCAGCTTGCCGCTGCTCCGAATCGCCTCGAGGATCCCGCCGTGGTTCGCACGGATGTGTTCGAGCAATTCCGACTCGTAGCGCCCGATATCTTCGAGTTCGAGCTCGCGAACCCAGGAATCGCGGTCGTCCTGGGGCGTGCAGGAGTAGATGGAGACGACCTGCTCCTCCATCGGAAGGGGCGAGTACTGGGGCTGCTTGAGCATCTCCGTCTGTCGTTCCCCGTTGGCAAGCTGCTCCTGGGTGGCGCGATCGAGATCGCTGCCGAACTGGGCAAACGCCGCCATTTCGCGGTACTGCGCGAGGTTGAGCTTGAGCGTGCCCGCGACGGCCTTGGTCGCCTTGGTCTGGGCGGCCCCGCCGACCCGGGAGACGGAAATGCCGACGTTCACGGCCGGCCGAATGCCCGCGTTGAAGAGGTCGGTCTCGAGAAAGATCTGCCCGTCGGTGATCGAAATGACGTTGGTCGGAATGTATGCCGACACGTCACCGGCCTGGGTTTCGATGATCGGGAGCGCCGTGAGGCTTCCGCCGCCGGCTTCGTCGCTCATCTTCGCCGCACGCTCGAGCAGGCGAGAGTGCAGGTAGAACACGTCTCCGGGGTAGGCCTCGCGCCCCGGCGGGCGGCGCAGCAGCAGGGAGAGCTGGCGATAGGCAACCGCCTGCTTGGAGAGATCGTCGTAAACGATCAGGGCGTGCTTGCCGTTGTCGCGGAACCACTCGCCGAGGGTGCAACCCGTGTAGGGCGAGATGAACTGGAGCGGTGCCGGTTCGCTCGCCGCAGCGGAAACGACTGTGGTGTACTCCATCGCGCCGTGCTGGGTGAGCTTGTCGACCACCTGGGCGACGGTCGACTGCTTCTGGCCCGTCGCCACGTAGATGCAGAAGACGTCCTGGCCCTTCTGGTTGATGATCGTGTCCACCGCGATCGCGGTCTTCCCGGTCTGGCGGTCTCCGATGATCAATTCGCGCTGGCCACGGCCGATGGGTGTCATCGCGTCGATCGCCTTGATCCCCGTCTGCAGGGGCTCGTGGACCGACTTCCGTTGCACGATGCCCGGCGCCTTCAACTCGACAAGACGGCTTTCGCTGGTTTCGATCGGACCCTTCCCGTCGATGGGGTTGCCCAGGGCATCGACGACGCGGCCGATGAGTCCCTCGCCCACCGGCACCTGGATGATCTCCCCGGTGCGCCGAACGAGGTCCCCTTCCTTCACGTGAGTGGTCTCGCCCATCACGGCGATCCCGACGTTGTCCTCTTCGAGGTTGAGCACCATCCCGCGCAGGCCACCGGGAAACTCGACCAGTTCGCCCGCCATGGCCTGCTCGAGTCCGAATACGCGCGCGATTCCGTCTCCGACCGAAAGCACGGTGCCCGTCTCGGCAACGTCGATCTCGCGATCGTAATCCTTGATCTCGCGCTTGAGGATGTCGGTGATCTCGCCGGGTCGAATGTCCATGTCCCTATCCTTCCGTCAAACTGGTTCGCAGCCGTTCAAGCTGGGTGCGGAGACTTCCGTCGAACACGAGGCCGCCGACCGAAGCCACGGCGCCGCCGAGCAGCGCCGGGTCCACGCTTTCTTCGAGGTCGACCTGCTGGCCCGTGCGCGCCGCCAACGCACCGCGCAGGCGTTCGCGCTGGTCGTCGCGAAGCGCGCTGGCCGAGACGACCCGCGCGCGCACCCGACCCGCCATCTGGTCCGCAAGTTCGCCGTAGGCGGCGCAGATCCCTTCGAAGTCGATCGCGCGGCGCTGGTCGACCAGGAACGCGCAGAAGTTGCGCACGATCCTGCTCGCGCCGAGCTGGTCGCAGACCGCGGTCAGGACGGCCCGCCGCTCCGCGCCCGGGTGCAGCGGGCGGAAAATCGCGTCGCGGAGCTCCTGGTTGCCCGCCAGGACGCCGGAAAGCTTCGCGAGCTCGCTTCGCACCGCATCCACGTCGCCGGTCTCCTGGGCGAGGGCGAAAAGGGCCTTCGAATAACGTCGCGCTGCGGCGCTGGATCGCATACCGCTCAGCTCCCCGAACCGCTCGACGGCTGTTCGATCTTCGACACGAATTCCTCGATCAGGCGGTCCCGATCTGTATCGGTGATCTGGCCGCGCAGCAGGTCGGCGGCGAGTTCGACGGAGAGGTCCGCCGCTTCGCGGCGCAACTCCTCGCGTGCGCGCCGCAGCTCCTGGTCGATCGACACCTCGGCATCCGCCCGAATGCGCTCCGCTGCACTGCGTGCGTCCGCCAGGATGCGTTCGCGCTCCGTCTCGGCGCGGGCACGCACGCTCCCGCGGATCTCTTCCAGCTCGGTCTCGAGTTCGCCGAGCTTGCGCTCCCAGCGCGCGTGGCGCTCCTCCGCCTCGCGCCGCAGGTCGGCCGCCGCCTCGACCTCGCCCTGAATCCGGTCGCGCCGTTCCGCGAACCAGGCCACGAGGGGCTTGCGCCCGAAATACCAGAGCACCCCGAAGAGCAGCAGCAGGTTCACCACGGTCCAGAAGATTTCGGTACCCGCCGACCCGCCATCGCCGGCCGCGAGGGCCGCGCCAGGCGCAAACACACCGGCGAGGGCGCTGATGACGCGGCTTGCCGTCCTCACGTGAGGGGCCTGCCGAGTACGGTCGTGGCCGCTTCCCGCGCCAGGGTTTCCGCCTGCTGGCGCAGGGTGGCGCGGGCGGTTTCCAGGTCGCGAAGGATTTCCTCGCGCGCCCGCAGGAGACTCGCCTCGGCCTCCTGGCGCGCCCCGTCGGTCTCGGATTGAGACGCTTCGCGCGCCCCGCCGAGGGCTTCCTTTCGCGCCGCCTCGGACTCCGCCCGGACCTCTTGCACCGCCGTTTCGTAGCGTTCGAGCGCCGCGGCAGCATCGGCCTCTAGTTGCTCGGCCCGTGCGCGCGTTCCAGCGATTCGGTCGCGCCGCGCGTCGAGGGCCTGGAAGATCGGCTGGAACAAGAACCGGTCGACGGGAAAGATCAGCAGCACGAAGAACACCAGGAGCGCCACGACCATCGTGAGGTCCGGTACGAGAACCAGGCTCCCCTCGGCGGCCGACGCCGCTTCGACGAAGCCCAGCAACGTGCCCACGAGGGCAACGGAAAAATACGCGCTGTGCCGGAACCAAGAACTGGGGGGATTCAATTCTTCTTCGTCCTGCCCCACTCTCGCAGCATCCGCGTGCGAGGGGCGCTTCTCTGGAAACCTTCCGATCGGTCCGGGTGCATCCGCCCGGCTTCGGCCGTCCCGTCGCCGATCGTTTGCCGGCTGCGTGGCCGGGGCGCGAGGGGTCGGACCGTCTCGGGGCGCCGTCGCGAGCGACGGCGTCTCACCGGGCGGCGGAATTCTTGCATAGCCGGGCGGAACTTCAAGCCGTGTCACAACGTTCCGGGCGCAGGCGGGGGCCGGATACCCCGACGGGCGGCGGCCCCCGAACGAGCGTCCGGCTAGGGGTGGCTGGGAGGGTCTCCTGACCCCGCAGCCGCCATGCGGCACTCGGCGTCGACCCGAGCGCCCTCCTCTGCCGCAAACGCCGGGGCCTGGATCCGGCCCCGGACCCAGGCCCGCGGGCCGAGCGCGATCCGCCGCGTCGCGCGCACCGCCCCTTCGACCTGGCCAGCAACATGGACCTCCCCGGCCTCGATCTCTGCGTGCACCGCCGCCCCCTCCCCGATCTCGAGACACTCGGCACCGATGACCTGGCCCTCCACCGCACCGTCGATCCGGGCAGCCCCGTGGAGCACGACCAGCCCTGCGAAACGCGCCCCGGCTTCGATGACGGAGCGTGCGCCTTCCTGGGCTTGCTTCGCGTCCCCTTCGTCAGGCATCGCCGAGGAGGATCCCCGTGATCCGGCGGAGGTCTTCGTCGCCGAAGTACTCGATCTCGACGCGGCCCCGCTTCCCGTCTCCCTGGATTCGAATCCGGGTCTGGAAGCGTTGACGCAGCATGTCGATGACGCGCTGCAAGTTCGGGTCGGTCGCCGGCCGAGCACGACGCGCTGCGGCAGGCTTCCCCGCCGCCGGCCGTGCCAGGTCTTCGGCCGCCCGTACCGTCAGGCCCTCGTTCACGATCCGGTCGCGAAGCCGGCGACGACGTTCCGGGTTTGCGGCCTGGAGCAGGGCCTTGGCATGGCCGACGGACAGACGCCCCGCTTCGACATCGGCCTGGAGTTCGGCGGGAAGCTCGAGCAGCCGCAGGTGGTTGGCGACACTCGACCGGTTCAACCCGACACGACGGCCGATCTCCTCCTGGGTGGTACCGCCTTCGGCGAGGGCGTGGAAGGCGTGGGCCAGCTCGATCGGGTTGAGGTCGTGGCGCTGGACGTTTTCTACCAGAGCGAGTTCCAACCGGTCCTGGCTGTCGACTTCGGCCACGACGGCCGGAATCGTGGCGAGGCCCGCCTGTTGGGTGGCGCGCCAGCGGCGCTCCCCGACCACGAGTTCGTAGCGGGACCCAATGGGCCGAACCACGACCGGCTGCAGGACACCGTGTTGCCGGATCGACTCGGCGAGTTTTTCCAGGTGCTCCGGGTCGAAGTGGCGCCTGGGCTGATCCGGGTTGGCCTCGATCGCGTCCACGGGAAGTTCGTTGGGGCGGTCGGCCGCGGCACGCGTTGACGCGGGCGGCGGGGCCGGGGAACTGCCGGGGAGCAGGGCGTCGAGACCCCGTCCAAGAGCCGGGGTCCGAGAACTCACGTGTCATCTCCTTCCTGCTCGCCGCTGGGCCGAGCAATGGGCGTGGCTGCGGACTCCGCCGCGGAATCCGGCGAAGCGCTGGGCGTGGCCGCGGAATCCGGAGGACGCGGCGCGTCGCTGCCACCGAGCGAGGGCGGCGTCAGGGGCGGATCGTGCCGTTCGAAGCGGCAGAGAATCTCGTCGGCGAGCGCCAGGTAGCTCACCGCGCCCCGCGAGTGTGCGTCATAGAGCAGCGCGGGCTTGCCGTGACTGGGCGCTTCGCTGAGGCGGACGTTGCGCGGAATCACCGTTTCGAACACCTGGTCGCCGAAGTGGCTGCGAACTTCGGCGGCGACCTGGCGTGCGAGGTTGCTCCGCAGGTCCGCCATCGTCAGCAGGATGCCCTCGAGCCCGAGCCCGGCGTTCAGGCTCTGGCGCACGGCTTCGACGGTCTCGAGCAGACCCGCCAAGCCCTCGAGGGCGTAGTACTCACATTGCATCGGAATCACGACTGAATCGGCTGCGGCCAAGGCGTTCAGGGTGAGCAGCCCGAGCGAGGGCGGGCAGTCGATCACCACGAGTTCGTAGGCCTCCCGCAAGTCGTCGAGCAGCTGGCTGACCCGGTGCTCCCGGCGCGGCGCAGTCACCAACTCGATCTCCGCCCCATAAAGAGATCGACCCGAGGGCACGAGGTGCAGGCACGGCAGTTCCGCCTGGAGCACCGCGTCCTTCATGACGCAATTGCCGCTCAGCGCGTCATAGATCTGCGGTATTGCGCCACTGTGTCCGCAGGCGCTGGTCGCGTTGGCCTGGGGGTCGAGATCGACGAGGAGCGTCGGGCGCTCGCTGGCCGCGAAGGAGGCGGCCAGGTTGACGGCAGTCGTGGTTTTGCCAACGCCGCCCTTCTGGTTGACGACGGCAAACGTGCGACTCCCGGGCGGCATCGGCGTAACAGGCCTCGAAGCGGCAGACGGTCGATGGAGGATCCCCGGGGGGATAGGAACCCAATAAAAGTTTTACCACACTGCCCGCAGGGTGTCCACTGGACGGGTTCCACGTGGAACTCCACCGGGGGCGCGGATGTTGCGGGCAGCGTTGCCGGGTGGTTGCCCAGGGAAAAGCCGGCTCCACTCGCCCCGCGCCGAACTCAGGGGGCGCGGCGCGCGATCCAGAGAGTCCGCTGCGGCCCAGCCTCGGGCACTGCGTAGCGGCGCACCTCGGCCCCGTAGAACGCTGCGGTTTCTTCGAGGTTGGGGGCCTCGGCACCGCCCGGAATCCAGAGCCAACCCCGTGGCTCGGCCCAGGGAAGCATCCAGCCGAGCGCTCGGTCGGCCTGGGCCATTGCCTGGGCGACAACGGCAGCATGGGGTTTCGCGGCCAGGGCTTCGGCCCGCCCGCGCAAGGTGGTTACGTTTTCGAGCCCGAGTTCCCGGCAGACCGCCCGTTGGAAGTGGTGCCGGCGCTGGCGCGCTTCGACCAGGGTGACGGGGATGTCGGGCCGCAGAATCGCAATCGGAAGCCCCGGAAACCCTGCGCCCGAGCCCAGGTCCGCAAGGGAGGCACAGGGCGGGGCGGCCTGCAGGAGTGCCGCCGCATCGAGCACCAGGCGGCGAGCCACATCCACAGGACCCCGGTGGCCGGTGAGATTGACGCGCTCGCCCCAATCCGCGACGCGCTCCGCCAGCAGCACGAGCGCGTCTAACTGGCCTGCAGCTGCCTCGAGCCGAAGCTCCGCCAGGCCACGCTCGATCGCTGTACGGGCCGTGGGGGTCACTGGAGCTTCCGGGAGGCCCCGGGATCGTTCGGAATTCCAGGCTGGGCGGAGCGTTCCACGTGGAACGGAGCCTCGTGTCGGGCAGCGGTGGTTCCTGGGAGTTCCAAGCGTGGCGGAGCGTTCCACGTGGAACGCAACTCAGGCGTTGCGCTGGGCTGCCTCGTCTGCCTCGCGCGCGGCTTCCTCGTACTCCGGGGCACCTTCTGGCACCACCAGGACCTGGCGATAGCGCCCTTCTCCGCTGCTCATGGTCACCACCTGATCCATGTCGCGCAGGGCCAGGTGGATCTGGCGTCGGTCCCGGCCGTTCATCGGGTCGAGCCGAACCGAGCGGCCGCTATCGAGCGCCCGCTTGGCTACCCGCTCGGCGAGACGGACCAGGCGATCTTCCCGCGCGTCGCTGTCGCCTTCGACATCGAGGACGACGCGGGGCGGCGTATCGGATTCGCGGCCGGCCACCTGGTTGGCGAGCAGCTGGAGAGCATCTACGGCTCGTCCGTCGCTTCCCACCAGCGGCGCAGCGGCCGCGCCCCGGATCTCGAGGGCCACGAGGTCGTCGTCGGACGTCTCCGAAATCTCGAAGGGGCCGAGGTCGATCCGCTCGAGCGCTCCACACACGAACTGCCCGACGGCCCCAAGGTCGCCCGTGGCGGCGCCCACCGAGGGCTCTGTGGATTCCGGCGCCGCGGGTTCTGGGCGCTCGGCGGCTCGTGGGCCGCGCCTGCCACCGCGGTCCCGGTCACCGCCACGGCCTCGCCCGCGGTCCCGGTCACCGCCACGGCCTCGCCCGCGGTCCCGGTCACCGCCACGGCTTCGCCCGCGGTCCCGGTCACCGCCACGGTCACCGCCACGGTCGGGAGCCGGCGGCGTGCGATCACGCAGGGCCGCGACGACCACGGCCCTACCGCCGAGACCATAGACGGCCCCTTCGCCCAGTTCACCGATCTCGAGCGCCGATTCCGGCGCCCCAAAGAAGTCGCAGGCCTTTGCGACCGCCTCCTGGCGGCCGTCGGCTACGAATTCCTTCCTCTCGTTCTTTGCGTCGTACATGGGTACTCCCGTTGTGCCTGGGCCGCTGGCGCCAGGCTGTCACTTCATGTGTTTGCCGACCCAGAGCTGGTGCGCAATGGCGAGAACGTTGCTCACCATCCAGTAGAGCACGAGTCCGGACGGGAACTGGTAGAACACGACCGTCATCACGATTGGCATCATGATCTGCATCATCTTCTGCTGCGCAGGGTCCATGCCCTGCATGGGCGTGATCCGTTGTTGAATGAGCATCGTGGCGCCCATGATCAGGGGCAGGACCCGGAACGGGATGTCGACACCCGGGATCATGAAAAGTGAATCCGGCGCCGCAAGATCATCGATCCAGCCGAAGAACGGGGCCTGGCGGAGCTGGATCGAGCTCCGCAGCGCGTAGAAGAGTCCGATGAAGACCGGCAGCTGCAGCAGCATCGGTAGGCAGCCACCGAGCGGGTTCACGCCCTCGTTCTTGTAGAGGCGCATCATCTCTTCGGACTGCTTCTGGCGATCGTCTGCGTACTTTTCCTTGAGCTCAGTCAGCTTGGGCTGAAGCTTCCGCATGCGCTCCATCGAACGCATTTGCTTCATGGTGAGGGGCGTCGTGACCACACGCACCAGGATCGTCAGAACGATGATGGCGAGGCCATAGTTCGGGATGAAGACGTGCAGCGCTTCGAGCAGCCAGGCAAAGAACGTGGTGAGCGGGGCGATCCACGACCAGCCGACGTCGATCGATTGCACGAGGCCGCTGCCCATCTGTTCCAGGCGCTTGTGCTCTTTGGGCCCGATGTAGCCCCGGACCACCCGCTCCGCGCGCTGGCCGGGAGGCAGTCGCACGGGGTTGAAGAAGGCCTGGGAAACGCCGGCTACACCCGGCGTCGTCGCCACGAAGCGCCCACCCGTCTGGGCCGGCTGGTCGGGCAGGATCGCGGCGACAAAATACGCCGTCTGGGCGCCGATCCAGTCGACAGAACCTTCGAGTACGCGTTCGCGTACTCCGCCGCCGAAGAACCCGGCGACGCCAAGGCCCTGTATCAATTCGATTTCCAGGCTCCCCCCGGCGTAGGCGGCGAGTGCCTGCTCGCGGAAATCGTTGACTGGCTGCTCGCTCGCCGGCCAGCCAACGGCGAAGCGAGGCGAGACTTCCTGGTCGGATCCGTTCTCCACACCGATCCGAAGTTCGTAGGTGTAGGTGTCCTCGAAGAAAGTGTAGATCTTCCGGACGGTCACCCCGTTCCGGGTGAATCGGAACGCGTACTCGAGCGGGCCGACTTCTTCGACACGGAACTCCACCCGGGATAGATCGCCAAGACCCAGTTCCTCGAATGGCGTCGCCAGGGCCAGGGCGAATGCCCCGGTACCGGTGGTCAGTACGATCGGCGCGCCGCCCTCACGTTTGCTGGCGCGGTAGTCCTTCAACTCCCAGTAAACGAGACCCGCGCCGCGGGTCGTGAGTTCGCCGCGATAGAGCGGCGTGTCGACGACGATGCGTTCTCCAGCATCGAGATCGGCAGGGTCTCCCAGCAACGGCGGTGCCGGAGACTTCGCGGGCGAGGCCTCCTCCGGCACGACCGGCGCGAGGGCGGGGAGGCTGCCCGGGTCGCTGGGAAGCGGGGGCGGGGCCGACGCTGCCTCTTCCTGTACCGGGATGTTCTCCTCGGGCGGCGGCTGGGGCGGATCGAAGAGCATCGTCCAGATGAGCAAGACCCCGAAGGACAACGCAAAGGCCAGGAAGAGGTTGCGGTCCACGCGTTCTCCTAGGGCACGGGGTCATAACCGCTGTCCCCGAGGGGGTGACAGCGGCTGAGCCGTTTTGCGGCGATCGCGGCGCCCCGGACAGCGCCGTGACGTTCGATCGCCTCGATCGCGTAGTGGGAGCAGCTCGGCTCGTAGCGACAGCCGGGTCCGAGCCAAGGCGAGAGCACGACTTGGTAAGCCCGGATGGCCAATACCGCGAGGGCCCGGGGCAAGTCGCGAAGTACCTTCATCGTTGAGATTCTTCGAGCGCCCGGTCAAGAACGGACCAGAGCCGGCGCGTCGAAGCCTTTCGAGCAGCGGGGCGCAGGAGGACGACCAGGTCACTCCCTGCCGCCAAGCGCGCCCGGGAAGCGCGGAACCACTCCCGAACACGGCGCTTTTGCCGGTTTCGGATCACCGCACCGCCGACCCGGCGGCTTGCCGTGACGCCGAGACGACGCGCTTGTGGGTCCTGGACCGAGCGTGTCCTGGCCGTGAATAGAACCGCCTCCGGCTGCGGTCCGCGTTTGCCGTGGCGCAGAACGTGGCGGAATTCTGCGCCGGTATGCATCCGGTCAGCGGGGGTGAACCGACCCGTCCCGGTGCCCTCGGCGCCGTTCTCCTGCGACACGGCTATTTTGAGGGTGTCGAGACAGCGAGTCGCTTGCGGCCTTTGGCCCGACGACGC
>JAYZFQ010000019.1:0-47714 GCA_036336695.1 Myxococcota bacterium | reverse complement strand
TCGCCGGGGGGGGGGGGGGCGGGCGGGGCGGGGGGGGTGGGGTGGTTTTTGGGGCCGGGGGGGGGGGGGGCGGGGCGCTCCAGCCCCCCCCCCCGGCTCGCTTCGCGCTGGGCGCGGGGGGAGCGGTATGGCTGGTCGATGTGTCTGGCGCCGTCCAAGGGAGTGCAGAGAGCGCGGGGACGGCAAACCTCGGCGTTGCTCGGGATTTTTGCAGCAGGGTCCTCTCGAACAGCACGCGCTTCCTGGTTCCGGGTGACCTGGCCGCTTCCATCGAGAGTGCGGGGAGTTGTCACGAACTCGTGAGGACCCTGGCGCGATCGGGCCTGCTTGGATCGCGCACGGTCCGGAAGGGGGGTGGCCGGGAGTCTTGAACCGCGCGCCGCGGCGCTATCCTTTGTTCGAGAGGTTTCCCTGCGCCGCTTTGCCAACGCATTCCTGGTCGCTTTCGCCTTCGACGGTTTCTTTTCCGTGCTCCACGACGGCCTGTGGGGAGGCGCTCCGGGTTTTCTATCCGAACTCCGCGTAGCGGCCGCGTTGCTCGCCGTCCTGCTTTCGATTCCGACATTCGTGCTGGTAGCGTCTTCGTCTTCGCTCCCGGCGCGCATCCTGCTGCCCCCGGTGCTCTTCGTGTGGTGGTGTGCGCTGGGTGCCCCGCCGCTGCTCTGGTCCATGGAGCCCCGGCCCGACCTGCTCCTGGTGCTCTCGGGCCTCCAGTTGCTGCTGGCGCTGTTTTGTTTTGGGGCGGTGCGACGCGCGAACGGCGGGGAGAGCTGGATGTTCGTCCCGGAACAGGGTGGCGCGACCTTCGATGCGAAGCGTTTCCTGGGTTTCGGAATCGCGACGGCTCTTCTCGGCCCGTTGATCGCGGGGGGGGTGTTGCTCGGTGGCGGGGCGTTCTGGCTGCGAACAGAGACGGCCGGCTTTCTCAACCTCGGACCGGGGGGCATCCTCGCCGAAGAACGCACCTATGTCCGTGGGGACAAGACGATCCACCTGATTGCAATGATGCACGTGGGCGACGAGAGCTTCTATCGGGGCGTGATGGACGCGGTTCCCCGGGAAGGCACCCTTGTCCTTGCCGAGGGCGTCTCGGATCGAGACGGGCTGCTGGCCGATTTTCCGACTGCCCAGGAATTCGGTGCGTTGGCGGGGACGGTGGGGCTTGCGGCGCAGGCCGACCTGGGAATCGGTGAGGGAGAGGCGTCGGGATTGTTGATCGAGCCGGCAGACATCGATGCTTCCGAGTTTTCCGAAGCGACCGTGCAGTTTCTCAACGCGATCGGTGCTTCGGTGCGGGCGGAGACAGTGCGCGAAGGACTCGAGCACTACACCCGTTACGTAGAAAGCCAGGACCCGGAAGCACTCGAGGCGGTGCTCTACGAGATCGTCTCGGTGCGGAACGATTACGTGTTGGACCAGTTGGCCGCGGCACTCGGCTCCCATGACCGTTTCGTGCTGCCCTGGGGGGCGCTTCACATGCCGGGGTTGGAAGCGGGCGTTCTAGCGCTCGGTTTTGTGCACGACACGACGCGCACCCGACCCTTGCTCGCCTTCTGGTAGCGCTTCGGCTCGGCCGTCGGGCCTACTGCCAGCCGACCACGGAGTAGCCGTGCTTTTCGAGGCAGTGATCGACGAACTGTTCGTAGGTCGGGTTCGGCTTGTGATTCGCGTACAGGCTCGCGAGAATGCCGCCGGCCGCCCCGACCGCCGCTCCGATCGCCGCGCCTTCGCCCGCATTGCCGCCGATCGCTCCGCCGATCGCACCGAGCGCTGCGCCACCGGCGGCGCCGCCCACGCCGTATTCCGCCGAGCGCTTGACACCGCTCGGATTCTCGACGTATTCCCGCGCCAGCGTCTCGCAATAGGCGATGTCCCGTTTCGACTGGGCCTCGCCCACGGCGTCGAGATGCGCGTTGGGGTACAGGACGGGGCCGGGAGTCGTGCAGCCGGGGAATGCCCAGAGAACTGCGGCGATCGCCACCCAGGCGCGCCACTGCGATTCGATGCGTGTCATGGACCGTCCTCTGGTGTGTCGGTATCGGCTTCGACGCCGGAGCTTGGCACCGGCGCGCCGTTCCGGCAAGCGAGCCTTCGGTTCTTGTTGCGGAAATGGCCGAGGGCCGCGAGGAGGAGCAGGCCCGGAAGCAGCAGCCGCGCGGCATGGCCGAGGGCGGACAGCGCCGTGGTGTCCCGTTCGATCCGGATCTCGTCGTAGAAGGCTACCCGGAGATCGACGCTCGTCGGCCACGTCCACTTGTACAGGCCGATCTTCGAGTTGGGCCCCTGGTCGTCTCGGAAGGCGTTCGGGCCGGCGTAGTGCGCGATCGGCTGCCCGTTCTTGATGACGCGCACGCTGCCCGATCCCTCGGGGTTCCAGTCCCAGGTCACTTCGAAGCGCCAGTCGACCCACTGGCCGAGATCCGGTGAAGCGTCGGTCGGTGGGAGGAGCGTGACCAGGTGTACGCTGCTCCCGTCTTCAGCAGTCTGGGGGGAAGCGTCCCAGTGGGCCACCACGTTCCAGGCGGGCACGAAGTTTCCGGAAAGCGGCGGCTGTTCGAGATAGGTGGTCCGCAGGGCGAGTGGGGGCGAGCGAAGTGGCTCGATGGCTTCCCCGGCGGCGTTCTCATCGGGCTTGCCGTGCCACTGGGCCACGATCTCCGGCGCATCGGCCTGCCAGTCCGAGGGAAGGAAGAGGCTGAACGTGTAGACGTGCGGGACGCCGAAGCCGGCCCGGTAGGCGAGTTCATCGGGCCGGGAGCGCGGTCGCAGTTCGCTGCGACTCTTGCCCGAGGGATCGAGGTCGGTTGGCTCCAGCTTGATCCGAAGCGCGTACTGCCCGTTGCGGACCGGCGCCCCGGAAGGCGCCGAGACGAGGGTCGCGCCTTCCACGACATCGTAGACCTGGGGGTTCCACGCCTCGAGGTCGATGACCCCGCTTTCGAACCCGTCCGCGAAAACGCTTTCCAGGGCTGCGACCGGCGCGGGAAGCGCCAACAGGGTCAGGAGGAACGCGAGCGCGCCCACGCTTTGGTCCCCGACACCTTAGCGGGTGTCGATGTACTTCTTGGGAATTCGGAAGGAGTTGACTTTCAGGAAGCGTTTGTCCGGTGGAATCTTGACACCTTCCTTGGGTGCGACTTGCCACATCTTGAAGATCTTCTCGGGCGAGTTGTCTTCGATGCCGAAACGATCGAAGTACTGCTTGTCTACGAAGAAGCAATTCGGGCCAAAGCTCATGCAATACACGAGCTCGTAGCCCTTCTTCTTGGCCAGGTTGTAGAAGGATTGCAGGCTTGCGCCGTGATATTCCGTGTAATCCCAGTAGTTCATGGGATGGAAGTCCACGACCATGAGCTGGGGCGGCGGAAAGAACATGCTCGCTTCCAGCATCACGACTTTCGGACGGAAATCGTGGATCGCCCGCCAGACATAGTAGTCGTTGCTGTCGATATCGATCACGAGGTAGTCGAGATCCTTGGGAACCCCTGCCTCCTCGAACAGGATCTCGATGTTCCCAGGGAAGACCCAATGCCGTTCGGTCTTTACGGACGGGTAGGGCGCGTAGGCTTCCTTGAGCTTTTTTGCGAGCTTCGGCGAGCCTTCGATCATGTAGCCGCCCCAGCCATGGTTCATCACCAGGTTCCGGGCATTGCTTGCGTCTATGCCGTCAGATGCACCGAACTCGACGACGTATCGGCTCGTGGGCTCGATGATTTCGAAGATGCGTTCCACGACGCCGTCTTCTCCGTACTGCGAAAAGACCGACCGCTCGGCCGCTTCGAGGTCGACGGCCTCGGCGGGGCCGTCCCCAGACGTAGAGTTTTCGGATCCACCGGAGCAACCGAGGGCCAGCGTGGCGAGTGCGGCCAAGGAAACGAGGAGAGGGTATCGGCGCGTCATCGCGCGATCACTCGGGACACGGAGAAGGTCCGGTGCATGTCCTGGTCTCCTGGGAGGCGGGTGTGCCTCCCAACGATAGTCGCCCGTGCCGCGCCGCGCCGCGCCGGAAAAAGCTTGGGAATGCCGGGGGCGCGGGTTGCTCAGCGGCCGTAGCGGCGCTGGAGCTGGATCTGGCGTTCGGCGAGTTGGGCGCGCCGCGCCTCGGGAGACACCACGGGCGTGTCGGGCGGGAGCGCGGCGCGAACCTCCGCCAGTTTCACGAGCGTCGCGCGCGGTCGGTCGTCAGCGGCAATTTCTCCGGCCAGCCCCTGGAAGCGCAGGAAGAAAAGGCCTTCCGGCAGGCCGGTCGTGTCCAGCCAGTTCGGGACACCGGGATCGCGCGCCGAAATCACGTAGTGGTAGCGGCCGTCGCTTCCCAGCCGCGCCTGGCCGCCGGAAAGGCTCGTCTGGCGGTTGGCCCATTCCAAGGCGTCGAACCAGTAGTTGCCGAGTTGAACCCCCTGGTACCGGGCGTTCGCCCGCGGCACCGTCAGGACCAGGGCCTCGTCGTCGGCCAGGTTCCACTTGCCCATTGCCGAGACCTGGCCTTCGAGGCCCTCGCCCCCAGTGGCCCGCGGCGCGATCACGTCGTTGTCGCTGGTAAACAGGCGGATCTTGTCCACGAAATCGAGCCAGAACTGCCCGGCGTCGGGGACCGCAGCCCCGGCGGTGCGGAGGCTTCTCGCGACTTCCGCGGCGTCGGGGTTGGGTTGGGGCGTGCCCTCGCCGCCGAGGCGCACGATCTCCGCCCGCCCGGCCCGCTCCTTGGCCCAGTCCGAGTGAGACCAGCGAATGAGCAAAAGTCCGCCGCTGTCTCCGGTGTCGAGCCAATTGTTGGGATGCCGCGTCGGGCCGACGCGGAGTTCGAAGCTTCCGTCTTCCGCGGTCTCGAGCTCGTCGACCGACAGGGTCGAGATGCCCTTCAGGCTGCCGTCCACGCCGGGTGCGCCTTCGTAGACCTGGAAGACCAGGTCGGCCGTGGAGCCGCGCGTGCCGCGGACGAGGTAGTCGACCCCGGGGCGGATGCGCGTGGACTCGTAGAGATTGTCGGGGTTGACCAGGCCGGTATGCGCCGATTCGGGGTATTGCGGGCGGAACACGGGAAAGTCCGGGTCTTCGAACATCTGGTGGTGGGTGCGTTGGAGCAGGATTTCCGCCAGGTAACGGCCCCCGTCGGCGTCGGCACGGTCCGTGCCGGCAGGGCGTGCGCCCTCGCCGACCGCAGCGGCGCGGTCGAGGCTGTCGCCCATCGCGCGCCAAGCGGTCCACGGGTCTTCGGGCGTGCCCGTGACAGGGGGCGGCTCGGAAGGGCAGCCGATCGCGGTGGAAAGCAGGATCAGGACCGCGCCGAGCCGCAGGACCCCGTTCTCGTACATGCTTCGTGCCCGGTACGGGAGCGACCAGCGTCGCCGGAACCCGCGAAAAATTGGTGGAGCTGAGGGGGATCGAACCCCTGACCCTCAGACTGCCAGCCTGATGCTCTCCCAGCTGAGCTACAGCCCCACCGTTGCGATCAAAACTACCGCCCGTCCCAGGGAGCGTCAAACGGGCGCCATCGGTCCGTGGCGGAGCGTGGTATTCTCCGCGCCGTTTCGGCCGGAGTGGCGGAATTGGTATACGCGACGGACTCAAAATCCGTTGCCCCTCGGGGCGTGTGGGTTCGAGTCCCACCTCCGGCACCAGGATTTCTCGCGCGACACGATGCGCGCTTCGCGGCGGATGGGCGCGCCAGCGCCCGGGAGAGGAGGCGACCGGAGTGATGCGGCGACTCGCGGCAACTGTTGTGCTCGCGGCGCTGCTGGTGCCCTCGGCGCCCCTGCTCGTCGGGGCGCAGGGTTCGGGTTGTGCACTGTCCAGCGCCTATCGTCAGTTCACCGGGCAGGTTTCGGAGGTCGGCGCGACGCGGATCGTCATCCAACCCGGCGGGGGCGCCCCCCTGGCGTTCGCGAAGAGTCCGTCGGTTGCGGTCATGGGCGCGAAGGCGGGCTGGGGCCGTTTGCGCGAGGGCGACCGGGTGATCGTTTCCTGGGACATGGCGGACGCGCCACGGACGGCCCACGAGATCTGTGTGCTCGCGAGTCCAGCGCCGGCGTCCTGACGCCGCGCCTTTTGCCCGTCCCGGACTTCCGATAGCGTTTCCAGATGGCTGATTCTCCGCCGCTGACGCCTGCCCAGTTCGATCGTTACCGGCGCCACCTGACGCTTCCGGAACTCGGGGTCGAGGGCCAACAGGCATTGCTCGCGGGACGGGTGTTGCTGATCGGCGCTGGGGGCCTGGGGTGCCCCCTGGCCCAGTACCTGGCCGCTGCGGGGGTGGGAACCCTGGGCCTCGTGGACTTCGACGTCGTCGACGCATCGAACCTGCAGCGTCAGGTCTTGTACGGAACCGCGGACATCGGTCGCCCCAAGGTCGATGTCGCCGCCGAACGGGTGCGGGCGCAGAATCCCGACGTGGCGGTGGAAACCCACGCGCTGCAACTCGACGCGAATAACGCGCTCGACCTGCTCGGGCGCTTCGACGTCGTGGTGGACGGAACGGACAACTTTCCGACGCGCTATCTGGTGAACGATGCCTGCGTGCTGCTTGCCAAGCCCAACGTCCACGGGTCGATCTTCCGCTTCGACGGCCAGGCCACGGTCTTCGATGCGCGGCACGGGCCCTGCTATCGCTGCCTCTACCCGGAGCCGCCGCCGCCGGGCGCCGTTCCATCCTGCGCCGAAGGGGGTGTGTTGGGTGTGCTTCCGGGCCTGGTGGCGCTGATCCAGGCGACGGAGACATTGAAGCTGCTGGCGGGCATCGGCGAGCCGCTCTACGGCCGCTTGCTGCGCTACGACGCGCTGCGGATGGATTTTGCCGAGTTCCGCTTGAAGCGGGATGCGGGCTGCCCGGTCTGCGGTACCCGGCCGACGATCACGGAATTGATCGACTACGAGGGCTTCTGCGGAGTTCCCGCGGCGGAGGAGACGAAGGTGGAAGAAGTTTCGGCGGCCGAGGTCCACGCGGCGCGAGAGCGGGGGGACACGTTCCTCCTGCTTGACGTTCGTGAACACTCGGAATGGGAACGGACCCGGATCGAGGGCGCGCAGCTCCTGCCCCTGGGCGAGTTGGAGGCGCGCCTCTCGGAACTCGATGCCTGGCGGGATCGGCGCATCGTGATCCACTGCCACCACGGCGGGCGCAGCGCCCACGCCTGCGAGGTGCTCAGCGCCGCGGGTTTCGGCGATGTGGCAAACCTGGCCGGCGGGATCGAGGCGTGGTCGCTCACGGTGGATCCGGCCGTGCCCCGGTACTAGCCTTGGGTCGCTGAGGGGGAAACGATGGCACGGAACAAGATTCCGGACCCGTTGTCGCGGCGTCACCTGCTCGAAGGAGAACTTCCGGAAGCCCGGGCGCTGGCCATTGGCCAGGCCTATCTCGCCGAGGGGCGAACGGTGGAGGCTCTGGACTTCCTCGCCCGGGCGGAGGCGGCGGAAGAACTGGCTGCGCTGCGCGTCGAAGCGGTGGCTGCGGGCGACCTCTTTCTGTTTCGGGCGATTGCCCGTGCGGCTGGCGATGCACCCACCCACGAGGAATGGGTGGCGGTCGCCGCGGCCGCGGAGGCGGCGGGGATGGAGCGCTACGCTCAGGATGCTCGACGGCAGGTCGAGCGCGGAGAGGAGTAGGACGTGGCGATTCGCTGCGCGATCTTCCGGGGTCTGGTGAAGGAAGCCGAGGAAGAGGTCAACAAGTATCTCTCGACCCATCGTGTCCAGGTGCTGCACATGGCCCAGAGCGAGAGCGGTGATCACATCAGCGTGACGCTCATCGTCGACGAGCCGGATCCGCTTTCCGAAGCCGGCCTCTGACAGCCGACATCACCATTCGCGGCGCCCGCAGCCACAACCTGAAAGGGGTGGACTGCCGGATTCCCCTGGGTGCGTTCACGGTCGTGACCGGCGTGTCTGGATCGGGCAAGTCCACCCTCGCGTTCGACACGCTCTACGCCGAGGGCCAGCGCCGCTACGTGACGTCCCTTTCCACCTATGCCCGGCAGTTCCTGGAGCGTCTGCCCCGCCCCGAAGTCGATCTCGTGTCGCACCTGCCGCCTCCCGTTGCGATTGAGCGGCGCAATCGCGTCACGAACGCGCGCTCCACCGTGGGAACGGCTACCGCCATCCTCGATCACCTGCGCCTCCTTTTCGCGAAGGTCGGGGTCACCGTGTGTCCGGATTGCGAAATGCCGGTCCCTGCCGGGACCGTGGAGGCCGTGTCGGGGCGGATCCTCGAGCGTTTTGCTGGCGCACGCGTCTCGCTCGGCGCGCCGCTCCCCGCCGGCCGGGAGGAGACGGCGAGCGGCTTGCGCGAGCGATTGGCCCGGGAGGGTTTTCAGCGGGTGCTCGATGCCGAGGGGGAGGTGCGTGACGTCACCGAGTTGTCTGCCCGATCCCTGGGTGCACTGCGGCGCAGCGGACTTTCGCTCATCGATCGTCTCGCCTTGCGCGGGGAGGAGAGCCGGGCGCGCCTCGCAGAAGCGGTGGCTGTCGCATTCCAGCGCGGGGCGGGGCGCTGCGTCGTGGTGCCGGAAGCGGCTGACCGGGCGACCTACCGCGAGGGTTTTGCCTGTGATGGGTGTGGCCGGACGTTCGGAACTCCCGAGCCGTCGTTGTTTTCCTTCAACCACGCAGCCGGCGCCTGCCCGGAGTGCGAGGGATTCGGTCGCACGCCCGCGCTCGATCTCGAGCGGGTCGTCCCCGAACCCGAGCGCAGCCTCGCGGGAGGTGCGGTGGCGCCCTTCCGAACGGGCCGGGGCCAGCGCTGGCAGGCGCGGATGCTGCGTTTCTGCCGCGAGCAGGGCATCGCGGTGGACGAACCCTACGAGGCGCTCTCGGAAGGCGACCGGGACTTCGTCATCGGGGGGGGTGGCCGCTGGCGCGGTGTGAAGGGGTATTTCGCGGGACTCGAGCGCAAGCGGTACCGGGTGGGCGCGCGGGTGCAGATCGCGCGCTACCGGACCTACGTTCCGTGCGCGGAGTGCGCGGGGACGCGCCTGCGGCCCGAGTCGCGCGCGGTACACGTCGGGGGCGCTTCGATCACAGAGCTGGTCGAACGCCCCCTCGAGGACCTGGCGGCGTGGCTGGAGGGCCTGTCGCTTCCGCCCGGCGCAGAAGCACGGGCGGGACGCCTGTTGCAGGAGCTTCGCGCGCGTGTCGACACGGCCAACGCGGTCGGTCTGGGTTACGTGACCCTCGGTCGCACCACGCGCACCCTTTCGGGGGGCGAGGCCCAGCGCATCCAGCTGGCGGCGGCGCTCGGCGGGACGTTGACCGCATCGCTCTACGTGCTCGACGAGCCTTCCATCGGATTGCATGCCCGGGATGCGGGGCGATTGATAGAGACCCTCCGCGCCATCCGAGACCACGGGAACACCGTCGTCGTGGTCGAGCACGACCCGGCGATCATCGCCGAAGCGGATCACGTGATCGATCTCGGTCCCGGTGGGGGCCGGGCCGGGGGGCGGATCGTGGCCGAGGGGAGCGTCGCTGAAATTCGGACGAATGCGGATTCCCTGACGGGCAGGGCGCTTCGCGGGGAGTTGGCGGCGGTTCGCCGTTCGAAACGCGCTGCTGCGGGGATGCTGCGCGTGGTCGGTGCGTGTGCGAACAACCTCCAGGACGTCGATGTCGACTTTCCTCTCGGTCAACTCGTCGTGGTTACCGGGGTGTCGGGGGCCGGGAAGACGACCCTGGTGCGCGACGTTCTCGTGGGGGGGCTGCGACGAGAACCCGGGCGCGGCGCGTGTCGTGCCATCGAGGGAGCGCGCGACATTGGAGAGGTCGTGCTGGTCGACCCGACCCCGCCGGCGCGCAGTCCCCGTTCGAACCCCGCGACGGTCACGAAGGCCTTCGATGGGATTCGCGCCCGGTTTGCGGAAACCCGGGAGGCGCGGGCACTGGGAGTCTCGCCGGGCTGGTTCTCCTTCAACGTGGCGGGGGGTCGCTGCGAAGCTTGCGAGGGATCGGGCGAGGTGATCGTCGACATGCAATTCCTGGACGACGTTCGCATGCCCTGCGACGTGTGCTCGGGTCTCCGGTACCGGGAGGAGGTGCTCCGGGTGCACTGGGACGGTCTCTCCATCGTGGACGTGCTGGGGCTGGGGATCGAGGAAGCGTGCGAGCGCTTCGCTGGGGACGCGAAGATCGAAAAGCGCCTGCGTCCGCTGGTCGCGGTCGGGCTTGGCTACTTGACTCTCGGCCAGCCCCTGTCGACGTTGTCCGGCGGCGAGTTCCAGCGCTTGCGGCTCGCCCAGGCGCTGGTCGAGCGGGGCCGCGGAAACCTCTATGTCCTGGACGAACCCACGACGGGCCTGCATGCCGCGGACGTGGGGCTCCTCGTCGATTGCCTCGGCCGGGTGATCGACGCGGGCGCCAGCGTGATTGCCGTCGAGCACAATCTCGACGTGGTGCGGGCGGCGGACCACGTGATCGACATGGGACCCGAGGCGGGTCCTTTCGGGGGGCGCGTCGTGGGGGCGGGCGCGCCCGGCGAAATCGCGGACCTCGATTCCCCAACGGGAATCGCCTTGCGTGCCGACGCAGCGTCCTGGCAGGACTAGGAGGCGGAGCGCTTCTTGGGCGGGTGGCGTTGAGCTTCGCGCCGCTGGGTGAAGATCTGCTTGTCGTGGGCGGTGCGCAGCTGGCGCTCGATCTTCCCGAGTACCCGTTCCACGGCCGGGAGTGCCTCGGTCGCTTCGGCCTGGGCGCCGACGTCGCGAAACTTTCCGGTGGCGTGTCCGTGGACCGTGATGCCCACGCCCTCTTCGGCGAGGGTGATTTCCACTCGGGATAGTTCGTGGAACTCCTTCGCCAGGTGCTCACAGCGTCGTTCGATCGCGTCGCTTACCGCCTCGTCGTGGGGGATGTCCTTGAAGGTTGTGACGACGGAAGGTCGTTCGGTCATGGAGCCTCCTGCGGATCCGGTGTTTCCTGGAAAGTATGGCGAAGGCATTGCGAGTGGCCCACCGACGTCGGGCTGTGCCACACTTGATTGGACGCGCTGGCGTCGGCCGTGCGGTGCTCGAACTGTCGCGAATCGAAGCCGGCAGGTGTGTGGCGGAAGCGGACGGGAAACGAGTCCAGCGTGTGTGGCGGAAGCGGACGGGAATCGAACCCGCCGGGGACGCGTCGCCGCGCCCCCCATCGGATTTGAAGTCCGAGCCAGGCACCAGCCTTGGGAACGCTTCCGAGGGCCATTCTAGCGGCTCCCGTCTCGACTTCGTTCGCGTTGTGGCAGGCGCTGCCGCTAGAGTGGCTGCGTGGTCGACGGTGAAGCAATCGCCTGGGAGCGGGACATCCGCCCGGAAATTACGGCGGCGCGCGATGCCGTCCTGGAGCGCATTGCGGGGCCGGGTTCCTGGTGGACCGGCGCGGAGCGCGCCGCACTGGTGTCTGCCGGTCGAGCGGCCTGGGCGCAGCGCGCCACACCGCCCTGGCTTCGGGAGGCGCCGTCCCAGGCATCGGAGGCACTCCCCGGGGCAGCCCTCGCCGTGGCGCGAACCGTGGCGGCCGATGCGCACCGGATCGATCGGGAGTGGAGCGCAGGGCAAGTGGCCGAGCTGGGAGATGCCGCCTACGTGGAAATCGTGGGCCTGATCGCGTGCAGCGTCGCCCTGGACGCCTTCTGCGGGGCGGTGGGCGCTACGGCGCCGACCCTGCCCGCAGCGCGCGGCGGCGACCCGGACCGGGTGCGTCCGGGCGGCCTGGCCGACATCGGCGCCTTCGTTCCGATGACCGATCCCTTCCCGGGACCCAACGTGGGCCGGGCGTTGAGTCTGGCTCCCGGCGAGCAGCAGGCCTTCTTCCGTCTCGTCGGCGCGATGTACGCGGTCGCGGATTTCCAGGAACTCGTCTGGGAGCGCCCGCTCGATCGGCCCCAGGTCGAACTCGTCGCGGCGCGGGTTTCCGCGCTCAACGAGTGTTTCTACTGAACGACGTCCCACGTGATGCTGCTCCGGGCGAGCGGCGAGGCCATCGGACGCGAGACCGACCTGCAGGGCGCGGTGGGAGAGGGCGACGGAGGCGTTCCGCATGGGGAGGCGCTGCTCCGGTTCGCGGAAGCGGCGACCCAGGGGACCCCGGACCTGGCGCAGCGCGGGGATGCGCTGCGTGCGGCGGTCGGGCGCGAAGCGTTCGTGGAGGCCGCTGCGACGGTCGGAATCTTCAATGGCCTGGTGCGGGTCGCGGTCGGCACCGGGATCCCGCTGGACGCGGGAATGAACCGCGTGTCCCGCGAGTTCCGGGAGAAACTCGGTTTGGTCGCGTTTCCCGGCGCCCGCAACACCCCCCTCGGCTCCGGGGCGGAAGACCAACCCACGCGCGATCTCGCGAAGCTCTTCGGCTCCTGAGATTTCCCTGCCGCGGTGCGCTCCCCGCGTGGGGGGCAAAAAGATCACCGGAAGTTGCGTTGCAAAGCGCCGATTCGGTGTAAGCTAATTGGTGGTGGGTGGGTACACGCTAGGCGATGTCTCGCGTATCTGTGGGGTGCCGAGGCAGCGGCTGCTCTACTGGCAGCGAACGCGGCTCCTGGAGTCTCGGCAGGTTCCGGGAACGGGCGAGGCGTTCGATTTCTCCGACCTCGTCGCGGTTCGGCGGATCGTCGCTCTCCTGGCCGAGGGCGTGCCGCTGCGCCGGATCCGGCGGGGGGTCCAGAGCCTGCGGCAGCGGATGCCGGACATCGACCGGCCGCTCGATGCCCTGCGTCCTGCGCCGGGGCGCGCGGGCGATGTGGCCGCGCGCCATGGCGACGTGCTCGTGGGCTCCGATGGCCAGTTGATCTTCGAACTGGCTGGTAGCGGCGCCGAAGCTGCTTCGCGGGTGGCGTCCCTCGACACCCGGTCGCCCGGAGCCGAACGGCAGCGACGTCGCGAGGCGGAGCAGTGGTTCGAGCGGGGCGGGCGCCTCGACACCTGCCGAGCGACCTACGCCGAGGCGATCGAGGCCTACGAGCGAGCCGTGGCCATCGATCCCGAGTACGCGGATGCCTGGTGCAACCTCGGGACGGTGCTCTACAACCAGGAGCGCCGCGCCCGGGCGCGGGAATGTTTCGGGCGAACCCTGGAGATCGAGCCGTACCACATCGAGGGGCACCTCAACATGGCGGCCATGTTCGAGGAATCGGGGCGTCTCGAATCCGCCCTCGTCCACTACAAGCGAGCGCTCGCAGCAGATCCCCTGGGCGCGGACACCCACGTGAGCCTGGCCCTGCTCTACCAGCGGCTCACGCTACCCGGCCGCGCCCGGGAGCACTGGCGGCGCTATCTCCAACTCGACCCGGATGGCTCCTGGGCCGACGTGGCGCGCCGTCACCTCGAGGGTTGAAGGCGGAAGGCGCTGCGTTTCAGCACGTCGCCTTCGTAGAGTACTTCGAGCTTCCAGCTGCCGGGCTTGCCAGCCGCGGGGAGTTCGAGTTGGCTGCGCGCCCAGCCCTCTTCGGTTTCTTCGGTGGGCGTCGTCACGAGGACGCCTCGTGGACCCCGCCAGCGGACCTGGAGTCGGTCGGCATAGCCGTCATAGCGGTCGGCCAGCTTGCCCCACCACACGATGCCGGTGGCCGTTGCCGCGAAGCTCTCCTCGCCCGTGCCGGGGTCCTCTCTGGGGCCCGTGCCGGGGTCCTCTCCGGGGCCCGTGGCGGCGACTTCGGTCAACCGGGTCTCGGTGAACGGCGGGAAGATCAGGGTTTCGATCTGCCATTCGCTGCGTTTGCGCAGGTCGCTCCGCGCGCCCGATCGCTGCACGGCCTGTTCGAACGCGTGCACGGCGCTGTGCCGCGCGCCCACGGCGCGGTGGGCCACTCCCATGCGGTAGAAGACGCGGGCCCGGGTCGGGTCCAGACGTACGGTACGCCGGTAGGCGGCAATGGCCTCCAGGTGGCGCCCCCGCGCAGCCAGCAGTTCGGCGATCTGGTAGGGAGCGCGCGGATCGTTGGGTTCGAGGCGCTCGGCGCCGGCGAGCACGACCAGGGCCTCGTCCAGCCGTCCCTCCTGGGCGAGGCGGTCGGCCCGTCGCAGGTGGGGTTCGATCCGCTTCGGGTCTTCGGGGGGAGAGGGCGGTGGCACGTTGTCGCGGCCGGTGTCCAGCAGGTACGCCAGCCGGGCCTGGACCTCGCGGAGTTCCCGGGCAAAGCGGGGGTCGGGGGCCCCCGTGGTACGGAGCTTCTGGGCCTGCTGTTCGACCGAGCGGATGCGGTCTTCCACGTCCGGGTGGCTGTAGAGGTAGGGAGGTACTTGTTGCGGGTAGCGCTCGCTGAGCTCCAGAATGCGCTCGAAGAAACGCGTGATCCCGTCGGGGCGGTATCCGGCTCGCGTCATGAAGACGCCGCCGAGCTGATCGGCTTCGTTTTCGAATTCGCGACTGAAGCGCAGCTGCACCGCCACGTTGGCGGACTGGGCCGCCACCATGGGGGTCGCGTCCTTCGTCGCGATGGAAGCGGCGATGCCCGCCAGGTTGGTCAGGAGTTCGGGGATCTGGGACTTCTCCCGCGCGCGCTTGTAGTGGTGCGCCTTCACGTGGGCGATTTCGTGGCCCATGACTCCGGCGAGTTCGTCGATATTGCCGGCGGCGAGCACGGTCCCGCTGTGGAAGTAGACGTAGCCACCGGGCACGGCGAAGGCGTTCAGTGCCGGGTGCTGGATTACCCGGAAGCGGTAGATGAAGGGTTGCGGTTCGATTCCGCGCACCACTTCCTGGCCGAGGTCGTTGATGAAGCCCGCGATCACCGGGTCTTCGATAACGACGGCGTTCTCCCGGAGCGCCCGGTCGAATTCGAAGCCGAGTTCACGCTCCTCCTCCTCGGAGACCGTCAGCGCGTCCTGGACGGGGTTGAACCGCGTTCCGTCGTCCTGGACGCAGGCGGTGCAGGTCGCCGCGAGGGCGCCTGCGAGGATCAGTCGCGCGGTTCGGGCTGCCACCGCAGCACCGTCTGGCGTGCCGCCCGGGTCTCGTCGAGCCGCGTGCGGCGGGTGTGGTGCGGCGCGGAACGCACGAGTTCCGGGTCCTCGCGGGCTTCCTCGGCGATCGCGCACATCGCGTCGACGAAACGATCGAGTCCTTCCAGGCTCTCGCTTTCAGTCGGCTCGATCATGATGGCTCCGGGAACGATGAGCGGGAAATAGACCGTAGGGGGGTGGTAGCCGTAGTCGATCAGGCGTTTCGCGATGTCGTGGGTGGTGACCCCGGTCTCCTGGAGGCTCTTGTCGGAAAGTACGCACTCGTGCATGACCGGGCGATCGTAGGGAACGTGGTATTCCGAGCGCAGGCGCGCCATCAGGTAGTTCGCGTTCAGTACGGCGATCTCGGTGGAGCGCCGGAGCCCCTCGGGGCCGAGGGTCCGGATGTACGTCCAGGCGCGCACGAACATGCCGACGTTTCCCATGTTGGCGTGGAGGCGCCCGATCGAGTGGGGGAAGTCGTAGTCCAGGGTGAAGCCTTCTCCCTCGTCCCCTGAGCGCTTGCGCACGACCGGCGTGGGGAGATAGGGCGCGAGGATGTTCTTCACGCCGACCGGCCCCGCGCCGGGGCCGCCGCCACCGTGAGGTGTCGAGAACGTCTTGTGGAGATTGATGTGCATGGCGTCGATGCCGAGATCGCCGGGCCGGGTCATCCCGAGCAACGCATTCAGGTTCGCCCCGTCGCCGTACACCAGTCCGCCTCCGGCGTGCACGATCTCGCAGATGCGGGCGATGTGTTCCTCGAATAGCCCCAGCGTGTTCGGGTTGGTGATCATCAGCCCGGCGACGTCGTCACCCATGGCCGCCGCGACGGCCTCGGGGTGGAGCACACCGTCGTCCCCAGAGGGCACCGACTGCACCTCGTAGCCGTTGAGCGCGGCGCTGGCCGGGTTGGTTCCGTGGGCCGAATCGGGCACGAGCACCCGGTGCCGCTTTTCGCCCCGTTGCTCGTGGTAGGCGCGGATCATCATCAGCCCGGCGAGTTCGCCCTGGGCACCGGCGGCCGGCTGGAGCGTGACGCGGTCCATGCCGGAAATTTCGGCGAGTTGCGCCTCGAGTTCGTGGCAGAGTTGAAGAAAGCCCTGCTGGAGTGCAACTGGCTGCATCGGATGTGCAACTGCGAAGCCGGGAAGCCGCGCGGCCCGTTCGTTGAGCTTCGGGTTGTACTTCATCGTGCAGGAACCCAGGGGGTAGAGGCCCAGGTCGACGGCGGCGTTCCACGTGGAAAGCCGGGTGAAGTGGCGCACCACGTCGACTTCCGAGACCTCGGGAAGCCCGGGGATGTCGTCTCGCAACGCCTCGGCCGGGAAGAGCGCCGCCGGATCGGCAGCGGGGACGTCCGGTTCCGGGACGGAATGGCCCACGCGCCCGGCCTGGCTCCGCTCGAAGAGCAGGGGCTCCTCGTAGGAAAAACCGTTGCCGGTGTTCGCCACGGCGGCCCGGCGGTCGCTCACGACTGGCCCCCGAGGGATGCGACGAGGGTGTCGATCGCGTCGCGCGAGGCGAGTTCCGTGGTGCAGACCAGTACCGCGGGTCCCGGCATGCCGGCGAAACCCGCCAGGTCGAGCCCGCCCACGAGCCCGGCTGCCTGGGCCCGCGCGAGGGCGGCTTCGCCGGAATCGGGCACGCCGACCGTGAATTCGTTGAAGGTGGGGGCCTCGAAGGGCAGGGAGAGACCGGGGGTCTCCCGGATCCGCGCCTTCGCGTACTCAGCCTTCGACAGGTTCAACGCGGCGAGCTTCCCCAGACCGCGACGCCCGAGGAGCGCGAGGTAGACGGTGGCCATCAGCAGACAGAGACCCTGGTTGGTGCAGATGTTGGAAGTCGCTCGCTCGCGGCGGATGTGTTGCTCGCGGGTGGCGAGGGTCAGCACGTACCCCCGGCGGCCTTCGGTATCGACGGTTTCCCCCACGAGGCGCCCGGGGAGCTGGCGGACCAGCTTGCGCCGGGTCGCGAGGAACCCCACGTGGGGTCCCCCGAGGCTCATGGGAACGCCGAAGCTCTGGGCTTCGCCGCACACGATGTCGGCCCCGTTCTCGCCGGGCGGCGCAAACAGGGCCAGGGAAAGCGCCTCGTTCACGGTCACGACGAGCAGCGCTCCGTGGGCGGCGGCCGCCGCGGCCGCGGCCTGGAGTTCCTCCACGGCCCCGAAGAAGTTCGGCTGCTGGAGGATGACGCAGGCCGTCTCAGCGTCGACCCGGTCGGCCAGCGGGGCGGTCCGCCCGGTTGCGTCTCGTGGCGTGGTCACGATCTCGGCGCGTAGCCCGTCGAGATAGGTCTCGAGCACCTCTCGCGTGTGGGGATGGAGTGCCTCGGACGCGACGATCCGGTTGCGCCGCGTGGACCGCATGGCCATCAGCGCCGCTTCGGCCGTCGCCGAGGCGCCGTCGTACATGGAAGCGTTGGCCACCTCGCAGCCGGTGAGTCCACAGATCATCGTCTGCCACTCGAAGATCGCCTGGAGTGTTCCCTGGCTGATCTCGGGCTGGTACGGCGTGTATGCGGTGGTGAACTCGGCCCGGGAAACGAGCGCGTCGACGGCGCTTGGGACGAAGTGGGGGTAGACGCCGGCTCCGAGGAACCAGGCGTGGCTCTCGAGGTTCGCGTTGCGCGCGGCGAGGCCGGAGAGCTCGCCCAGGAGTTCCTGCTCGGTGGCGGCCGGGGCGAGGTCGAGGGCGCGGTTGAGACGGTGCTTTTCCGGGATGGATGCGAACAGCGCGTCGAGGCTCTCGGCACCGATCGCGTCGAGCATCCGCTGCACATCCCGCTCGGTATGCGCGATGTACCGCACGCGCTACGCCGCGTCGTCGCGCTGCGCCACGTGGGCGCGGTAGGCCTCGGCGTCGAGCAGTCCTTCTACCTGGCTCGGGTCCGCGCATTCCAGGACGAGCAGCCAGCCCTCGCCATAGGCGGAGGCATTGATCTGTTCCGGCGAATCGGACAGGGACTCGTTCACCTCGACCACCTTGCCCGCGACCGGCGCGTAGAGGTCCGAGACGGCTTTCACCGATTCCACCACCCCGAAGGCTTCCCCCGCCGCGAGTTCCGTGCCCGATTCGGGCAGTTCCACGAACACGATATCGCCCAGCTGGTGCTGCGCGTAGTCGCTGATCCCGACGGTGGCACGGCTGCCTTCGAGCCGCACCCATTCATCGGAGCGGGTGTAGTTCATTTCCTCGGAAATCTCGTACTCGGCCAACGCGTCTCCTCCTCAGCCCGAAACGAATGGAGTCGGAACCACGGTCGCCGCGGTTGCCCGTCCCCGGATCATGACGTCGAATCGCGAGTTGGGGGCGGCCAGATCCGGCGGCACCCAGCCCAGGCCGATGGACCGGCCCAAGGTAGGGGAGGGGGCACCGGAGGTCACGCGCCCCACGCGGGTTCCCTCGACGGCGATCTCGTAGTCCGCGCGCGCCACGCCCCGGGCATCGAGGGCGAAACCGGCGAGCGCCCGGGGGTGTCCGGCGGCCTCGCGCCGGGCGATTGCTTCGCAGCCGAGGAAGCCCCCGGATGCCAGGTCGACGAAACGTTCGAGCCCGGCTTCGAGAGGCGAGGTTTCGTCGTCGAGCTCGTGCCCGTAGAGCGGCAGCGCCGCTTCCAGCCGCAAGGTGTCCCGGGCTCCCAGGCCGGCGGGGCGGAGCCCGGCCCCGGCGCCGTCGGCACGCAAGGCTTCGAAGACGCCCGCTGCGTCGTCTGCGGCCACGTAGATCTCGAAGCCATCCGAGCCGGTGTACCCCGTGCGGGAAACGAGGGCTGGGGCGGTCCCCACTTCGGTTGCTTCGAAGGCGTAGCGGCGCAGGGACGCGACCGACCCGGGCGCGAGCCGGGTCAGGATCTCGGCACTCGCCGGACCCTGGAGTGCGAGGAGAGCGGTTTCATCGCTGCGGTTGCGCACGGTGGTGTCGGCCAGGGCGTGGCGTACGACCCAGCGGTAGTCCTTTTCGATATTCGAGGCATTCACACAGAGGAAGAGGGCCTGCTCGCCGGTTCGGTAGGCCGTGACGTCGTCGACCACGCCGCCGGCTTCGTTGCACAGCAGCGCGTAGCGCACCCGGCCTTCGCGCTGGGTGGAAACCCGTCTCGAGAGCAGATGGTCCCCGCTGGCCAGGGCGCTGGGACCGCTCAGGTGGATCTGCCCCATGTGCGAGACGTCGAACAGGCCCGCCGCATCGCGCACGGCGCGGTGTTCCTCCACGATCGAGGTGTACTGGACCGGCATCGAGAAGCCGGCGAAGGGCACCATCCGGGCGCCGAGCCGTACGTGCGCGTCGTGGAGCGGGGTGCGGAGCAGGCCGCTCATCCCCCGAGGCGCGCCTCGAAGGCGTCGAGGGTGTTGGAGAGCAGCATGGTGACGGTCATCGGGCCCACGCCGCGGCGGTGGGGCGTCACGATCCGCGCGGTGCCCTGGACCCCCTCCGTATCCACGTCTCCAACGAGCTTTCCGTCGACCTCGGAGACGCCGACGTCGATGACGGCGGCGCCGGGCTTCACCCAGTCGCCTTGCACGAGCCGCGGGACGCCCACGGCGGCCACGAGGACATCGGCCTCGCGGCAGGTTCCGGGCAGGTCGGCAGTGCGCGAATGGCACATGGTGACGGTCGCATGGGCGTGTTGGAGGAGGAGCGACACCGGTTTGCCCACGAGGGCGCTGCGTCCGATCACGACGGCGCGTGCGCTTTCGAGCGGGATGTCGTGTTGTTCCAGAATCTTCATCACCCCGAGCGGCGTGCAGGCCCGGTGCCCGGGTTCGCCGAGCAGGAGGCGACCCTGGTTGACGGGAGAGAGGCCGTCGACGTCCTTCTCGGGTGCCAGGGCCTCGGTGACGGCGTTGGCGCGTACGGCCTTGGGAAGCGGCAGCTGTACCAGGATGCCGTCGATGGCGGGGTCGCCGTTCAGGTTTTCGACGAGGTCGAGGAGTTCCTTCTCGCTCGTGGATGCCGGCAGCCGGTGTTCGACCGACTCCATGCCGATCCTGCCGCAGGCACGTTGCTTCCCCTTGATGTACGAGGCGCTGGCCGGGTCGTCTCCGACGAGGACGACGGCGAGACAGGGCGCGCGGTGTCCGGCCTCGTTGTGGGTCGCAATACGCTGGGCGAGGTCTGAGCGAATTCCCTTGGCAAGGGCCAGGCCGTCCACGACGACCGTCTCGATGGGGGGGTGTGACATCGGTGCGGAGCCCCTGCTGGAAGGGGCCGCATTATAGGTCAGGCCGCCGCCTTGCCGCCCTTCTTCGCGCCCTTGCCGCCGGACTTCGACTTCTTTTCCGACTTGGCGCCCGACTTCGAACTCTTGGCGTCCTTGCCGCCCTTCGCGTCCTTGGTCGATTTGTCGGCGCTCGCATCGGCCCCGTCCTTCTTTTCGTCTTTCCCGCTGGACGATGCGTAGAGGTCCGAATACCAGCCGCTGCCCTTGAGGACGAACGAGGTTTGGGAGATGAGCCGCTTGACCTTGCGCGAGCGGCACTGGGGGCAGGTCTTCACCGGGTCGTCGGTGATGCGTTGCTCCACCTCGAACTCGCTCTCGCACTTGCCACAGAGGTACTCGTAGATCGGCATGGGACGCCTCGCAGGCTACCGATTGGCCCCTGGACCCGCCATTCGGCGACGCCCTCCGGGGATCGGGGTCAGCCTTCGCGGGAAGTCTTGGCGGGCGGCTGCGGAGGCCGGAGCATGGCGACCTTCGCGTCGCGCGGCGCGGCCGGCGGCTCTTCGGTGAGGCCTTCCAGCAGCTTCAGGTGGGTTTCCAGGGCGGTGCGCACCGATGCCCCCAGCCGGCTCTTGAGCTGCTTCAGTTCCTGGATCTCGCCTGCGAGCTCGGCCGCGCGTCGCTGGGCCGCCTCGACGATCTTCTCGCCCTTGACCTCTGCCTCGCGGACGAGGACTTCGGACTCCTTCGTCGCGTTGAGCTTCAGGTCCGCGGAGAGCTGCTGCGCCGTGGTGAGCGTGTCCTGGAGCACCTGCTCCGTGGCGGACAATGCCTCGACCCGCTGCTCGAGTTCGTGGATCCGTTCGCGCTGGGTCTCGGTCTCGCGCAGGGCGGCGGCGTAGTCCTCGGAGACCAGCTGGAGGAATGCGTCCACCTCGTCCGCCGCGTAGCCGCGCCAGCGGCGGCGAAAATCCTGGTTGCGCAGGTCGAGCGGGGTGATCCGCATGGCTCCTCCGAGACACTTCGTGCCCAAGCAAAGATCGGCCGAACCCCGCGCTGTCTTTAACCTGCTGGGATCAGGGCCTTGGCGCAGCTCCCGGGCCGGGCAAGGTTCAGGCGTCCCGGCCGAGTTCCCGGGCCGGGCAAGGTTCAGGCGTCCCGGCCGAGTTCCCGGGCGCGGCGGGTGGCGGCGGCGACGGCCGCAGCGATGGCATCGCTCCAGCCGCGCTCCTGTAGGGCCTCCAGGCCCGCGAGGGTGGTGCCCCCGGGCGAGCTGACCTGTTGGCGCAATTCCGCCGGGCTGGCGGAACTCTCCTTGGCGAGCTTGGCGGCGCCGAACACGGTCTGGAAGGCCAGGTTCTCGGCGGCGTCCCGGGGCAGGCCCTGGGCTTCCCCGGCGGCGATCAGTGCCTCGAGGAACGCGAACACGTAGGCGGGCCCGCTCCCCGAGAGCCCGGTGACGGCATCGAGCAGGGCCTCGTCGGGTGCTTGCCACGCGACCCCGACACTCTCGAAGAGCGCGCGTGCGAGGGCCAGGTCGGCCGCCTCGGCCCGCTCGTTGCCGCACAGCCCGGTGGCGCCTGCGCCGACGAGGGCCGGGGTGTTCGGCATGGCCCGCACGACGCGGGCCGCGCCGCCGAGTCCGCGCGTCAACGTGTCGAGGGTCACGCCCGCTGCGATCGAGATCCACACGGGCCCGTCCGTGTCCGGGCCGAGACCGGCGAGCACGCCGGGCACGACCGCAGGCTTCACGGCGACGACCACGGCGTCGGCTTCGCGCACCGCCTCGCGGTTGTCGGCGGTCGTCCCGATGGCGAGGCGTTGTTTGAGGTGCTCCCGGCGGGTGGCGTCGGGGTCGGCGGCGCGCAGTTGTTCCGCGGGCACGCCGGCCGCGAGCAGACCGCCGAGCAGGGCCTCGGCCATGGCGCCACCGCCCACGAAGCCAATCCGTACGTTCTTCAAGGACATGCTGAGCTAGCCCTCCGAATGGTCCGGTTTCCCTGGCGTTCCAGGTCGGGTCGCGGAGCCGGTCATTGTTTCCCGGGGCCCGAAGATCGCCGTCCCTACGCGCACGTGGGTGGCGCCTTCCTCGATTGCGACCTCGAAGTCTCCCGACATCCCCATGGAAAGATGGCGCAGGCGAGGGCCGTCGGCCGCTGCCTGGAGGCTGTCGCGCAGGGCGCGGAGCGCCGCGAACGCCGGGCGCTGGTGCTGGGCGTCCGCTTCGGGTGCGGGAATCGCCATGAGACCCGTGACCGACAGGTGGCGCCAGCTGCGGGAATGCTCGACCAGCGTGGGGAGGTCTTCGGGTGCGATGCCGCCTTTCTGCGCCTCGCCGCTCAGGTTGACCTGGAGCAGGATCTCGAGCCGGCGCCCGGCCTCTCCGGCGTGCCGGTCGAGGGCATCCCCCAGGGCGGCGCGGTCGACGGTCTCGATCACGTCGAACAGCTGCAAGGCGGCGGCCGCCTTGTTTCGCTGGAGCGAGCCGATGAAGTGCGCGGTCGGGGCTCTTCGTCCAAGACCTTCGAGTGTTGCACGAACTTCTGACAGCTTGGGGCCGGCTTCCTGGACGTAGTTTTCGCCGATGTGGGTGAGGCCGGCTTGCACCGCCTGGACCAGTTCCCCTGCCGTCTTTCGCTTCGAGACCCCCACGAGCACGACGTCCTCGGGGCGGCGGCCCGCCCGCTCCGCGGCACGGGCGACGCGCTCGGAAACGGCGGCGAGTCGATTCGCGAGGTCGCTCACGGCGATGCCTGGAGCGGGCCGGAGCGCTTCACGGGGCACCTGCCGCCGCGAGGAGTGCCAGGGTTTCCCGCATCGGAAGCCCGATCACGTTCGACTCGCTTCCCTCGAGGGCAGCGACGAAGCGCCGCCCGTCGCCCTGGAAGCCGTAGGCCCCGGCTTTGTCGAGGGGCTCTCCTGTGGCGACGTAGCGGACGATCTCGTCGCGGTCTGCTGCGCGCAACTGCACGGTGCTCTCGACACGGGTCCGGTGGGCACCGCCGCCGGCGCTGGGGAGCAGCGTCACGCCCGTGACGACCCGGTGGGTGCGGCCGACGAGTTGTCCGAGGATGGCGACGGCGTGTTCGGGGTCGCGCGGCTTGCCGAGCACCTGCTCCCCGAGGACGACGACGGTGTCGGCGGCCAGCACCCAGCGGGCCGGCACCGGGCCCACGCGTTCCGCCACGGCCGACGCCTTCGCGTGGGAGAGTCGCTCCACGAGTGCTTCGGCCGATTCGCCCGGCGCCCGCTCTTCGACGATGTCGGGGGGGTGGACCTGGAAACGAATTCCCGCCGCCTCGAGTAGCGCGCGGCGCCTCGGCGATCCGCTCGCCAGCAGGAGTACGGGCTCGTGGACCACGCCGTGCGGGGTACCGAGGGCGCGGGGGTCCGTCAAGTCGCGCCTAGTTCGGTTAGCCTTGGGGGCGATGGGACGGGCGATCCTTCGCTTTGGCGCCGTGGTGCTGGCGGTGTTCACCGGGGGTTGCGCCAGCGATGTCCGGCGCGTCGACGGGGCGTTCAGCCATGCGCGCCACGGGTATACGATCGAGGCGCTGGGCCCGGACTGGGAGGCCGTGGACGTCGACCATGCGACGCTCACCTTCGCCCGCGCTCCCAGCGAGACGATGAGCCTCAAGTCGCGCTGCGGGCGACCGGTTGCGAAGGCCGACCTGATGGCGCGCCACCTGTTGATCGGGCTGGACCCGCGAGAGGTCGTGACCTCGGAACCCGTTGCCGTGGATGGCCGCGATGGCTGGCTCCAGGTCGTCCGGACCGAGCGGGAGGGCCGCCCGGTCTGGCTCCGGACGGTGACGTTGGTCGCGGGGGGCTGCAGCTTCGACTGGGTGTTGGCGACTGCGAGGCGGGCGAGTCCCGCCGAAGCGGACTTCGATGCCTGGTGGGGGAGCTTTCGGCTGGCGGAGTCGCGGGCGGGGGAACCCGGCTCGTGAGTGCGGGCCAGGCGGCACGGTGGCGCATCGAACGCCTGGGAGATCGCACCCTCGACCTGTTGGATCGCAGTGGTCGCTTCTGTCTGCTGGCCGTGGGCCTCTTCCGCTCGGCCCGGCGCCGGCGTTTCCCGTGGCGCGAGACCCTGCGCCAGTTCGAAGCGATCGGGACGTTTTCCCTGCCGATCGTGCTGATCACGGCGGTGTTCACGGGCATGGTGCTGGCGCTCCAGACGGGGATCGCCCTGGAACGCTTTGGCGCGAAGCTTTACGTGGGCTCCGTGGTGGGTCTCGCCCTGGCACGCGAGTTGGGTCCGGTGTTGACCGCGCTCATGGTCGGCGGTCGTGTCGGGGCGGGGATCACGGCCGAGATCGGTGCCATGCAGGTCACGGAGCAGGTGGACGCGATTCGCGCCCTGGGCGCGGATCCGGTGCAGAAGCTCGTCCTGCCCCGGGTCGTGGCGGCGACGCTTGCGCTCCCCCTCCTCACGATCTTCGCCGACGTCCTCGGGGCGCTCGGCGGGCTCGCGATCGCGACCTCCCAGTTCAACATCTCCGCGAACTTCTACCTCGATACGGTCTACTGGGCCGTGACGATTCCCGACGTGTTGTCCGGCATCGCCAAGACGTTCGTGTTCGGGTGGATCATCTCGATGGTGGGCTGTTTCATCGCACTCGAGACGACAGGGGGGACTGTCGGTGTCGGGCGTGCCACGACCACCGCCGTGGTGGTGGCTTCGATCGCGGTGCTCGTCGCAGATTTCTTCCTCACCAAGGCCATGCTCGTCCTGTGAGTGAGGCGCGCGCCATCGAGCTCCGAGGCCTGGAGAAGTCCTTCGGGCGCAACGCCGTGTTGCGCGGCGTCGACCTCTCGATCGAGCCGGGCGAAACCTTCACGATCCTCGGCGGGTCGGGCACGGGAAAGTCTGTGTGCCTGAAGCACATGATCGGACTCCTGCGCCCCGATGCCGGAGAGGTCGTGGTGGACGGACGGGAGATCGGCGGACTCTCCGAGGCGGCGCTCACGGCGGTTCGCATGGAGGTCTCGATGGTCTTCCAGAGCGCGGCGCTCTTCGATTCCCTGACGGTGTACGAGAACGTCGCCTACCCGCTGCGGGAGCACCGGGGTTGGCCGGAGGCGCAGGTTGCGGCCCGCGTGTCCGAGTGCCTGGCGGCGGTGGGTCTCGTGGATACCGAGCAGTTGATGCCGGACGAACTCTCGGGGGGCATGCGCAAGCGGGTGGGGGTCGCCCGGGGGATCGCCCTGGAACCCCGGACGATCCTGTACGACGAACCTACGACGGGCCTCGACCCCGCGAACCAGCGTCGGATCGGGGAGTTGATCCGCTCGCTGCAGCGGCGCCTCGGGGTCACGTCGGTCATCGTTACCCATGAACTCGAACTGTGCTTCGCCATCTCGGACCGGGTCGGCCTGATCAAGAACGGTAGAATCGTGGCGGTCGGGAGTGCCCAGGAGATGCGCCACTCCGACCATCCCGACGTGAGGGCCTTCCTGGCGGGAGAACATGACGTTCGGGAGGCGGGTGCCGAGGCACCGGGGAGGGAGTAGCCATGGAGCGCGACAGACGTTTGAGTCTCACAGTGGGCGGGTTCGCCGTGGCGGCGTTTGCCGCGCTGGCGCTGATGTTGCTCTCGCTCTCCCAGGAGCAGGGGGTCTTCCAGGCCCGCTACAAGCTCGTTGCGTATTTCGAGAACGTCCAGGGCCTGGTTCCCGGCGCGGCCGTCTGGCTGGCGGGGACCCGCGTCGGTCAGGTGGAGCGTGTCGAGATCGCGACGATGCCGGACGGAGCGCCCGCAGTTCGGGTGGTGCTTCACATCGATGAAACCGTCCGCGACCGGGTGCGGGCCGACTCGGTGGCGGAGATCGGCACGGTCGGGCTGCTCGGCGACCAGATCGTGCAGTTGACGATCGGTACGACGGCCAGTCCGGTCCTCGCCGATGGCGCGGAAATCTTGACTCGGGACCCGTTCGACCTGAACCAGATGGTTTCCAAGGGCGGCCGGGCCCTGGATGCCATCGAGGTGCTCGCGAGCAATCTCAACGAGACCCTGGACGAGTTCCAAGAGACCGGCGGCACCCAGGGTCTTGCCGGCGCCATCCAGGGATTCTCGAGCGTGGTGACCGAGGTGCAGGAGGGGGACGGGGCGCTGCACGCCCTGATCTACGAGCCCTATGAGGGGAGCGCGGTCGCCAATCTCGAGGGCACGACCGAGTCTCTCGCGAACATCATGCGCGAGGTGGAGCAGGGCGACGGTGTGCTCCATTCGCTGATCTACGACGCGCCCGCGGAGCAGGACATCGTGCTCCAGTTCCTCGCTGCCGGAGGCCGGCTCAACAGCATCCTCGACAAGATCGACCAGGGGCAGGGAACCCTCGGCCTGTTGCTGAACGACCCGACGCTCTACGAAGAGGTCAAGATTCTCGTGGGCGGCGCGAACCGCAGCACGGTGGTCCGCAGCCTGGTCGAGATGGTGACACCCGAGGAGCCGGAATAGGCGGTGTCGTCGGCGACGCTTGAGGAGCCGGAATAGGCGGAGTCACGGGGCGTATCCAGTAGCTCGCTTCAGTCTTCTCGGATCCGCCCGCGCGTGCGCTTGACCTGGGAGCGGTGGCGCTTGTCCTGGACGCGCCGCTGCCGGGCCGCTTTGCTGGGTGCGCTCGGAACCCGCTTCCGGGGGCTGGCGGTTGCGTCCCGGACGAGTTCGGCGAGGCGCTCTCGGGCGAGCTCCCGGTTGCGCGACCGACTCCGGTGCCGGCTCGCGTGTACGACGAGATCGCCGGCCCGGGTGAGGCGCCCCGCGAGTCGCCGCAGCAGCCGTCGCCGTTGCAGCGCAGTGGGGGCCCCGCTCTTCCGGGCATTCCAGCGCAGGCTGACCCGTGTGTTGGTCTTGTTGACATGCTGCCCGCCCGGTCCGCCGGACCGGCTCGCGGCCTCGCGGATCTCGACCCCCGGGATGGTGAGCCCGCGCCGCACGGGCAGGTCGCGCTGGCTCATGGCAACGTCGTGCCGAGTCGCGGGTGCCCTTCGGCGTCCTGGGGCGGGTCGATGGCGAGCAACTGCGCGACTGTCGGCGCGACGTCGACGGCGTGCACGGTCCCGAGTTGGGTGTCTGGGGCGACGCCCCGCCCGAGGGCGAAGAAGATGCCCTGCACTTCGGGGGTCTCGGGGTCGTGGCCGTGAACCCCGGGCGGTCCGCCAAACCACGCCGCGGCCCGGGCCAGGAGTCCGCGGCCTCCCGGGAAGGCCCGAGGGGGGTCGGCGAGCGCGACCACGTCGCCCGCGCGGCGATGGCGGGCGCGCAGCCGTTCCGGCAGGGTCGCGCGGGTGTAGGCGGTGACGCCGGGAAGCCGGCCGAGGGCCGCGGCGGCGGCATCGGCCGCTGCGGGGTCGTCGAGGTAGATGTGCGCCATCCCGCCGCCGGGAATCACGCGGCCGGCGATCCCGGCCGCTTCCAGGGCACCTCGGGCGTCGATGCCTTGTCCGCCCTGCGCCATGCCGTGGTCGCTCACCACGACCAGGGTGACGGCGTTCCAGAGTCCCCGCTCGTCCAGGCCGGAGAGGAGGCGTCCCAGTTGCGCGTCCTGGGCCGCGAGTTGTTTCGCGACCGCCGGCTCGCCGGGTCCCTTGCGGTGGCTGGTCGCGTCGACACCATGCCACCAGGACATCACCAGCTGGGGCCGCTCGGTGTCGGGCAGGTCGAGCCAGGCGAGGATCTGGTCCACCTTGGTGCTTTCGGGAACGCCGCTGTCGAAGGGAGTGACCCGCAACGTGGCTCCGGTTCCCTCCCAGTCGGTTTCCGAGCCGACCCAGAAGAAGGTCGCCGCTCGTGCCCCCTGGCGTTCGGCCGCGGCCCAGAGCGGCTCGGCCTCGAACCAGCTGGCGTCGTTCTCGTAGTCGAACAGGCCGCGCTGGGGATCGACGAAGCGGTTGCCGAGAATCCCGTGGCGGTCCGGGTGGGTCCCGGTCGCCAGGGTGGCGTGGGCGGGAAAGGTATTGGACGGGAAGGGTGGCACGAGGCGGTCGGCGCGTGCGCCCGAACGGGCCATGCGGTCGAAGGCGGGAAATTGCCCGGGGGAGATCGCGTCGTGTCGCACGCCGTCCAGCGACAGCACGATCACGATCGGCTCTTCCGCGCGGACGGGCGGCGTCGCGGCCAGGAGGAGCCCGGCTGCCAGGGCCGCGAGCAACCGGGGGTTCGGGCCGAGGGCGTGCATGGCGGATCGAAGGTCAGCCGCGAGGGGCCAGGATGTGCCAGCGCGGGGGTCCGGTACCGGACCCCGCTTCGGTGATCACGCGGCAACTCCCGTGGGCGCGCACGGTTTCGGCCGCGACTTTTCGCACCGCGTCGAGGATTTCTCCGAGCACCGTGGCGTCCGCCTCGAGGAGCGTCGCCCCCGGATCGACCGGCTCGATCACGACGTGGCCCGGGCCGCGGGGACGGGCCGGTCGGAGGACGCGCAGGGTCGGCGTTGCTTCGAGGACCGCGTCCGCGCTGCTTCCCACGGCGTGCTCGGGGCGCAGGTTTATCAGCGGCGCTGGCCCGTCGGCGAGATCGACGCAGAGACTGCGCCGGAGCGCTTCGGGAAGCGGCGTTTCCCACCTGTAGTTGGGATGATCGATGCGGATCGAAGCGGGGCACTCGGGGTCTCCGAGTTGCTTCACCAAGTCCGGGTCCAGGCGGAAGCGGATGTACTGCACTGCGGAGATGCGTTCTTCCTCCAGTTGTTTCGCGTCGAACCGGGCGCGGACGGCCGTGTCCGCGAGGACGAGGGAGACGTGCTCGTCGATGCCGACCAGGCGGTCGAGTTCGGGCCGGATGCCGGGGGACTCGGTGATCTCGATGAACAGGGTTGCCGAGAGTTCGTCGGGCCCGGGGACGAGCTCGTTGTAGATGTCGAGTTCGGCTTGCACCCGCTCGGGCTGGGCAATCCGCTCGATCCAGCACATCTCCTGGACCTGGAAGCGCAGTGTCTCCCGGTCCTCGAACACCAGTGTCACCTTGTCGCCGATCGCGATGCGACGGTTGCGCTTGTGGCGCACGACGGCTTCGCGGTAGCGGTCGCGGACGCTGGCGTAGTGTTCGAGGTGCGCGATCTCCTCGAGGGCGACGGGCCTCACTCGGGCGTCATTCCATAGGCGTCCCGGAGCAGCACGACCGGGTGGACGGCCTGGATCCCGAGGCGCTCCTCGATGCGGAGTGCAGAGAGCGGACAATCGGTCGACAGGGTCTCGGCACCGGCCTCGGCGAGCCGCTTCAGCATCGGTTCGGCGACCGCCAGGGAGGCTTCGTGGAAGCGGGCCTGCATTCCCCACGTGCCGTCGACGCCGGAGCAGGCGTCCACGAGCACCACGTCGGCGCCGGCGGCCTTGAGCAGGCGTTGCGCGGGGAACCCCACGTTCTGGGTACGCAGGTGGCAGGGGGCGTGGTAGGCCACGCGCCCTGGGGGGGTCGGGAAGTCGCGGTTCAGTTTCTTGGCCCGGCCCAGCTCCAGGAGCGCCTCCATCAGGTCGCGGGTCGCATCGGCGACCTGGCGCGCTTCCTCGGTGCCCACCAGTTCGGGGTATTCGCGCTTCAGGAGCAGGGAGCACGAGGGACCCGGGACGACCACCTGGGCCCCCGCTGCGACGTAGGGGTGGAGCAGGGCCACGTTGGCCCGCGCGTTCTTGCGCGCACGTTCCAGTTCGCCCGTATCGGTGAAGGGCATGCCGCAGCAGCGCTCGTAGACGACGTCCACCCGGACATCGCTGCGTTCGAAGACCTGCACGGCCGCGCGTGCGACCTCGGTCACGTTGTATTCCCCGGAGCACGTGGTGAACAGGACCACGCGCCCGTTCGCGCCTTCGGCCTTCGGGCCCCGCCGGGACCACCAGCGCCCGACCGTTTCCGCATGGTAGGTGGGCTGGACCCAGTCCCGGTGCACGCCGAGCGTCTTTTCCATCACGACCCGGGAGAGCCGGTTCCGGTTCGCGAAGTTCATCAGTCCCGGTGCGAGGCGCGCGGTCTTCCCGATGAGATCGGTTCGCGTGGTGGCCTTGCGCGCGATGGGGACGCCGTCGCGCCGGGCCCGGAACAGTTGTTGCCGGCGCATCAGCTTGGGGAAGTCGACTTGCCAGGGGTGGTCGCCCGGCGTGTAGGGGCAGTGGTTGAAGCACAGCTTGCAGTGGAAGCAGAGTTCGTTGACTTCCTCGAAGCCCTGCATGGCGACGCCGGCAATCTCTTCGTCGGTGGCGTCGATCAGCTCGAAGAGGCGGGGAAAGGAGGGGCAGAGGGGCAGGCAGCGCCGGCACTGATGGCAGATTTCACCGACGCGTCGGAGTTCGCGTTCGAGAGCGTCCGCGTCGAGGTACGCGGGGTGGTCGTAGCCGAGCTCTGTCGGCGCGTGCTCGGGTTCTGAAACCTGCATGGCCGGAAGCTAACCCGGCGAGCGGGTGCGCGCCCGACGGGGCACGCACCCGCGAGGGGCCTAGAGCGGGTCGAGATCGTCGAGCGCTTTCTGGAAGCGCCCGGCGTGGGATTTCTCCGCCTTGGCAAGCGTTTCGAACCACTCGGCGACGTCGCCGAAGCCTTCGTCGCGCGCGGTCTTGGCCATGCCCGGGTACATCTCGGTGTACTCGTACGTCTCCCCCGTTACGGCGGCGACGAGGTTCTTGTCGGTGGTCCCTATGGGCTTGTCGGTGGCCGGGTCGCCGGCGCCCTTGAGGTAGTCGAGGTGTCCGTGGGCGTGGCCGGTTTCGGCTTCGGCCGTGTCTCGGAACAGGCCGCCCACGTCGGGGTAGCCCTCGATGTCGGCCTGTCGCGCGAAGTAGAGGTAGCGGCGGTTGGCCTGGGATTCGCCTGCGAAGGCGTCCTTCAGGTTCTGGTGGGTCTTGGACCCCTTGATCTCGGCCATGATTCTCCTTCCGTGCTTCGGCGTTCTCCGCCGGGAGGGGCATCTTGACGGAGGACCCGCGTCGGGTCAATCGCCGGGACGCGCGGCGAACCACGAATCGAGCCTGAGTCGAGTAGACTCCCGGGCATGGACATCGGGGCGCTTCTCAACACCACGCTGTGGCCGGATCTGGCCCTGCTGATCGGCCGGGTCTTCATCGGGGTCTGCTTCGTCATCCACGGACTCGGAAAGCTGGGCCTGGTCGGAACGGGGAACATGCAGGGTTTCGTGGAGTGGCTCCAAAGCCTGGGGGTGCCCATGGCGCCGCTCCAGGCGCGCATCGCGATGCTCTCGGAGATCACGGGTGGAACGCTCCTCGCCCTCGGCCTTTTCATGCGCCCCGCGTGTGTGCTCCTGATCGGAACGATGCTCGTGGCAGGCCGTCTCGGGCACCGGAACGCGGGCTACCTGATCACGAACGAGCCCCCGGGCGCCGAGTACACGATCAATCTGGCGGCCATCTGCTTCGTGTTCCTGTTGCTGGGACCGGGGACCTTTTCGCTCGACGCGCTGATCTTCTAGTCCCCGGGTGCCTCAGGCGTGCCGGGTTCGGGCGCGATGCGGTCGAGGGCGCGCGCCGCGCCGCGCCGAAGGTCCGGATCGTCCGGGTCTTGCCGTGCGCGCCGAAGCGCCGCGAGAACGGCTTCCGGAGCCCCGGCCCCGATGGCCGCGAGGGCGGCCGTTGCAATCCGGCGGCACGCGGGATCGGGTTCACTCGAGAGGGCCTCGCCAAGTGACAGGAGCACGGCCTTCGGCGGATCGAGCAGAGCCGTGAGCGCAGCGTAGGCCGCACGCCGGGCCGGAACGTCGGGGTCCCCTGTGCCCGCGAGCAGCGCCTCGGCGGCGGCGGGGTCGTCGGGAGCGAGTTCTCGTAGGCAGTGCCGCGCCATCCGGCGGACCACGGGGCGGGGGTCGTCCCGGGACAGGCCGATCAGGACGGGCCGCACCTCGGGCTGGAGGTGGCCGCACTGAACCAAGGTGCGTGCTGCCCGCCAGCGGAGCTTGGTGTCGGGAAGGCCGAGGCCTTCCACGAGGGCGGGGAGGGCGCGGAGTCCCGGCGGTTCCAGGCGCGCGAGGGTCAACGCCGCCCAGAGGGCGCGACGGGGTTCTCCTGCGTGGAGTGCGGAATGGAGCACGTCGGTGACCGCGTGATCCTGGGCCAAGCTCGCGAGGGCGTCGGATGCGGCACTGGCCACCGCCTTCACGGGATCCCCCAGCGCGTTGGCGAGGGCCTCGGCGAACAACACCGCACCCGGGTGTTCGGCGGCGTCCCGGCAGGCGCGCAGGCGAGCTTCCGGGTCGGGACTCTGGAGCCGCTCGACGAGGGCCGGGCTCAAGCCCTTCGCCAGCGTGCCGCGAGGGGGTCCTCGCCCTCGCGGGCCACCTGCCCCTCGGCTTCGAGTTTCAGCAGCTGGGTCGTGACGGTCGATGCGGCGGCGGCGTGGATGGCCTCCGGGTAGGCGGCGTAGACTTCTTTGACGATTTCCGCGATCGATGTGGGGCCGGCATCGAGCGCGGCCAGCACCTGTCGCTCGCGTTCCTGGCGGTGTTCGATGTATTCGCGCAGCTTGCCCGGGCCGTCTTCGATCTTCGGACCGTGGGCGGGGTAGATCGCGGTCGGTTCCTGGGCGAGCAGCCGGTCGAGGGAGCGCATGTAGTCGCCGAGGTCTCCGCCAAAGGGCGGAATCACCGTGGTGCCGACGCCGAGCACGTTGTCCCCGGAAAAGAGCGCCCCTTCTTCTTCGAGCAGGAAGCAGAGGTGGTCTTCGGCATGGCCCGGTGTGTGGATTGCCCGGATGGTCGCGCCTTCGGTGCGCAGGACGTCCCCGTCGTCGATGGGACGGATGGTTACGGGGTGGCGCGCGTCCAGTTCGGGCCACGGGCGTTTCGAGACCGGAACCGAACCGTGGGTCTCGAGTACCGAAGCGGCCCCGCCGATGTGGTCCGGGTGCCCGTGGGTGAGCACGATCTCCTGGATGCGGACCTCGCCCGCTGCTTCGAGCGCACGTGCCAGGATCGGAAGGTATTCGGGGCGTCCGTCCCCGGTGTCGAGGAGAATGCGCTCCGGACCCGTTCCCACGAGGTAGGTGTTGGTGCCCGGCCCGGTGAACATGCCAGGGTTTTGCCCGAGCGCGACCGTGACCCGGTCAGACCACTGGGCAACGTCGGGCAGGGTCAAGCCGAGCATCAGGGCCGGCGACGAGTCGCTCATTCGCCGGCGACCGTCATGCGAGAAATTCGGAGAGAGGGCGACGCGATGCGCCCGCGCCACACCAGGTCGTCGGCCACCCGGTCGATGTTCCCGAGCATGTCCCCGAGATTGCCGGCGATGGTGATCTCTTCCACCGGATAGGCGATTTCGCCGTTCTCGATCCAGAGGCCGGCAGCGCCCCGGGAGTAGCCCCCGGTTGCCGGCTGGAAACCGTGGCCGATCAACTCGGTCACGAGCAGGCCGCGCTCCGTTTCGGCGACGAGGTCTTCGAGGGTTCCGGCGCCGGGTGCGAGCCAAAGGTTGGAGGGGCCGGCGGTCGGGGCGCCTCCCGCGCTCCGGGCGGCGTTGCCCGTGGTCGGGCAACCGACCTTGCGGCCCGAATAGGTGTCGAGCAGCCAGCTGGAAAGGCGGCCTTCGGCGATGATTTCGGTGCGTTGGGTGGGCTGACCCTCTCCGTCGAAGGGGCGGCTCCCGAGTCCCCCGGGCCGGCGCCCGTCGTCGATCACGGTGACGCAGTCGTTGGCCACGGCGTCTCCCATCCGGTCGGCCAGGAAGCTCGTTCGCCGGTACACGGCGTAGCCCGTGACGCACGCGACGAGATGGCCGAGCAGGCTCGGTGCGGTCACGGGATCGAACAGCACGGGGACCTGTGCAGTTTCGACCCGTCGTGCGCCGAGCCGCTGCAACGCACGAGCGGCTGCCCTGCGCCCGACGTCTTCCGGAGCTTCCAGCGCGCTGAGGGCGCGTGCCGAGGTCATCCAGTAGTCCCGCTGCATGCTTCCGTTCTCGCGCGCGATCGGCGCCGAGTAGAGCGAGTGCGATGCCGATTCGTAGCTGCCCTGGAAACCGCGGCTGTCGCCCAGGGTGAAGCGGGCGAAGCCGCTTCCCGCCTGGGTTCCCTCGGAGTTTTCGATCCGGTTGTCGGTTTCCCGGGCGGCGCGTTCGGCGGCTCTCGCGTCTTCGATGCGCCGCTCGATCCCCACGCCGCGATCGGCGGCGTCGTAGAGGCCGAGATCGGGGATCTCCGTCGCGAAGGGCTCTGTCGGCAGTCCGGCCGCGGGATCCTGGGCGGTTGCTCGGGCCAGGGCGACTGTTTCCTCCGCCATCCGGTCGATGGCCGCGTCGGACAGGTCGCTGGTCGACGTCACCGCCGAACTCAGCCCCTCGGTTCCTTGCACGAGAGCCCGGATGCCGAGGGCGCACTCGCGCGCTTGCTTGACGAAGTCGATTTCTTCGCCCCGCACGCGGGTTTCCAGGGAATCGCTCTCCACGAGCAAGGCATCGGCGGCGTCGGCTCCCGCCCGCCGAGCCCGGTCGAGCGCGCGCTCGACGACGGCGTTGGCCGACGCGGTCAACTTTCCGTGCCTCCCACCGTCAGTTCGTCGATCCGCAGGGTGGGGAGTCCCACGCCGACCGGGACGCCCTGGCCTTCCTTCCCGCAGGTGCCGATGCCGCGATCGAGTTCCAGGTCGTGGCCGATGCGCGTCACCCGTTGCAGGACGTCGGGGCCGTTGCCGATCAGCGTGGCGCCCTTGACGGGGGCGCCGATCCGCCCGTCTTCGATCTTGTAAGCCTCGTTGGCGGAGAAGACGAACTTTCCGCTCGTGATGTCCACCTGGCCGCCGTCGAAGGAGACGGCGTACAGGCCGTTCTTCACCGAGCGCACGATCTCCTCCGGGTCATCTTCTCCCGCGAGCATGAAGGTGTTCGTCATGCGCGGCATCGGCATGTGGGCGTAGCTTTCCCGGCGGCCGTTTCCGGTGGGGGCGTGGCCCATGAGGCGCGCGTTCAGCCGGTCGTGGAGGTAGCCGCAGAGGATGCCGTCTTCGATCAGCACGTTGCGCCGGGTGGGGGTGCCCTCGTCGTCGACATTGAGCGAGCCCCGTCGTTCGGGGAGCGTCCCGTCGTCGATGACGGTGACCCCTTCGCTCGCCACGCGCTCGCCAATCCGGCCGCTGAAGGCGGAGGTCTGTTTCCGGTTGAAGTCTCCCTCGAGTCCGTGGCCGACGGCTTCGTGGAGGAGGACGCCCGGCCACCCGGGCCCGAGCACCACGTCCATGGTTCCGGCCGGGCAGGGCTCGGCCGCGAGGTTCAGCGTCGCCACGCGCACAGCCTCGGCCACCAGGGGCTGCCAGCTTTCGGGTTGGCACAGGCGGTCGATTTCGAAGCGCCCGCCCATTCCCTGGGCGGATGCTTCGCGGCGCGTACCGGCCTCGGCGATGATCTGTACGTTGAGTCGCACGAGGGGTTGGACGTCGGCCACGAAGGTGCCGTCACTGGCCGCGATCAGCAGGTGGCGGTGCTCGGAAACCAGGCTCGCCATGACTTCGGATACGCGCGGGTCCAGGGACCGGGCGTGGACGTCGATCTCACCGAGGAGCGAAATCTTGCGTTCGACAGCCACATCGGTCGGAGCGGTGGAGACGGGGTAGAGATCGCTCGCCGGCGCGGACGCGCCGGAAACCGCGACGCTCCGGCAGGTTCCGCTGCTCTCGGAGATGGCGCGGGCCGTGCTGGCGGCAACCGCCAGGCTTTCGACTGTCACTTCGTCCGAGTGCGCGTACCCCTGGCGCTCTCCGGACTGGGCGCGGGCACCGAGTCCCTGTTCGACGTGCCGATTGCCGGATTTGACGATGCCTTCCTCAAGCGCCACCGAATCCTGAGTCGCGTATTCGAAGAAGAGGTCCGCGTGGTCTACTGCGCGCTCGAGTGTGGCGTCGAGGGCGGTCGCAAGCTGCCGCTCGTCGAGGCCGAAGCGGTCCTGGAGAAAATCGCTCGGAGAACGGCTCATGGGATCTGGCCTCCGTGGAGTCGGCAGGGAAGGTCGGCGAGCGTAGCAAGTGCGTCGACATCCATCGCGTGGAGTCCCGCGTTTCGCGCGCCCGCCAGGTCCTGTTCCGCGTGGTCCCCGACGAACAGGGCGTCGCCGGGCGCGACGTGCAGACGGTCCAGGGCGGCGGAAAAGATGCGTGGATCCGGTTTGGCGGCCCCGGCGTCGGCCGGGAGGACTACGGCCTCGAGGTGCTGGAGAATGCCGAGCCCCCCGAGCAGTTCGGGAAGTCGGTGATCGAAGTTGGAGACAACCCCCGTTCGGGTCCCCTCGGCGCGCAGCTGAACGAGGGCCTCCTGGGCGCCGGCACGCAGGCGCCACGCCTCGGGCGCGGCGAAGTGCTGCCAGAGGGCCGCGAACAGTGCGTCGAAATCCGTGGCGCGCTGGGAGGAGTCCGCGGCGCGAAAGGTCTCGCGGACCCGTTCGCGCCACCAGGCGCATTCCCGTTCGCGGCGCGCCGCGGCCGCGAGGCCCGGGAAGACCGCCGGCGGGGCTGCCTCGAAGACCCGGCGGAACGCCTCTCCGATCCGCCAGGCGGAGATCGTCAGGCCGTAGCGGGCTCCGTAGCGGGCGTAGGTCTCACCGACGGGTTCACGGGTTTCGATCAGGGTGCCGGCGGCGTCGAACAGGACTGCACGGATCAAGGTCGGCGCCGCCCCGGGACGTTCACGCGGAAAGTCTCCCGGAGGCGATGAACGTGGACGGCAGGTCCCGGTCGGAAGAGAGGCCGGCTTGCGTTTCCGCCCGGAAGTCCGAGAGGCCGGCGTCGCCGAACCAGCGCTCCACGTCCCCGGTGTCGAAGCCGAGCCAGTGCACACCGAGTTCGCCCCGCATCCACTCGTGTTCGTGTGCCACGAAATCGACCACCACGACGGAACCACCCGGTTTCACGATCCGCGCCATTTCTGCAACGGCCTCTCCGGGCGAGGGCAGGTAGTGCAGGACCATGTGCGCGAAGGCCGCGTCTACCTCGTCCGCTTCGAGGGGCAGCGCCGACGCTTCCCCTTGTCGCAGGTCGACGCGTTGGGCTCCCGCTTCCCCGAGCTTGGCCCGGGCCGCTTCGAGCATGCGCGCCGAGTGGTCGATCGCGACGACGTCGAGGCCGAGCCGAGAGAGCTCCAGCGCGAGGATCCCGGTTCCCGTGCCGATATCCGCAACGCGAAGGCCCCCCGGCACCAGGCGGGCGAGCGCCCGGGCGCGCAGGGCATCGTCGTCGAAGACCTTGCGCAGGGCGTCCCATTCGGGACCCACGGCGTCAAAGAAACTGCGCGAGCGGTCTGCCCGCGCTTCCATCACCCGGGCGAGCGCGGTGGCGTCTCGGGCCGCGGTCGGATCGCCTTCGAGCCCGCCGCGAACCAGATTCCAGGCGTCGTTCCACGCTCCGTGATCCGGCAGTTCGAGCTGATAAAACACATAGGTCCCGTCTCTGCGGTCCCGAACGAGGCCGGCCTCTCTCAGGATGGCGAGGTGCCGCGAAACCCGAGACTGGGCCATCCCCAGGACTTCCATCAGTTCCTGGACCGCGAGCTCCTCCCGTTCCAGGAGGGACAGGAGTCGGACGCGTGTCGGGTCCGAGAGCGTCTTGAAGACCCGCTGGAGTTCGTCGGCCGACATCGTGGGACAGGATACGGCGCGAGACCGCGTCAGCGCACCTTGGGAGAACTGGCTGTCCCGGTGATGGTCAGCGTCGAGGCTCCGGCACTCAAGGACCCGAAGCCCAGTTCCTCGAGGGCGTGGAGCATGGCCGCATCCGCGTTGATTTCGGCCACCAGGTCGAGGGGCGCCTCGTGGACCGTCGGCGCGTCACCCACGGTGCCCGTGACGTCGGCCTCGAGCAGCGGACCCTTCAGGTGGAAGGTCTCGACCTGGGCATGGTGCTCGCCCCCGAGCGAGACGTGGGCGACGAGTTCGTCGAAGGGGATGCCGATGTTCAGGGGGCCGCCGCCGAGGCTGCCATCGCGTCCCTGGACCCGGACCGTGCCCGCTGGGCGCAGGGGGCCAACGCGCACATCCACTTCGCCGTCCACGCGGCCCGTGACCAGGATCTGGGGGCCGAGCCAACCGGAGGGAATGGCCTCGAGATCCACCTGGTCCAGGGTGCCGTCGAAGCTCGGTTCGGCGCCGCCCCGAGCGAGCCCGGCGATCCGGCCGTCGGGGCCCGTGAGTTCTACATGGAGGACCGGGGTTCCGGCGAACCAGTCCAGGGACCAACCGGCGCACACATTTACCCGGTCGAATGCGAACTGGTTACCCGCCGGGTCTCGGTAGACCACATCCTGCCACTGCAAGGTCGGGCCGGCCCAGCCGAATACGCTCCGGAAATTCGCGTACTCCAGGTGCCCCCCGGTGCTCCGCTCCAAGGCTGCGACGGTTCGCACCGCGAGTGCGCCGTAGGGAAAACCGTGCGCGATGAACACCAGGGTCAACAGTACGCAGCCGAGGGCGAGCGCTCCGACCCACTTCCGGTCGATGCCTGCTTCGCGCACTCAGATGGGCTCGAAGGAGGAAACGGTGAACGTGACGTCGAGCAGGGAGGTTTTGTCCGGTCGCGTGCGAATTCGCAAGGCCTTCACGGTGAGCATCTGGTCGTTGGATTCGATCTCGTGGAGGTACCGCACGGTTTCCGGCAAGCTCAGTTTCTTCAGGGTCACTTCCACCTTGGTTTCCCGGTACCGCTCGCTTGCAGGCGCCACCTGGGGTTCCATGGCGTCGATCTTTACCTCGGCGCGCTGGGCCAGGGTTTCGAGCGTCGTGCGCAGGTTTCCGCGGGTACCGTTCTGGATTCCGGTTTCCACCAGGGACAGGCGCTGTTGGACCTCGTCGAACTCTCGACGCAGGCGGAGCGCGAGTTCGAGCTGGCGGTCGGCCAGGTCGACCCGCTGGGTGGTCCCCGTTGCCGAATCGGAGATCGGGAGGGCGACGCCGAACCAGAGACCGGCCAGGACCACGAGAGCGACGACAGCGGAGACGAGCGCGCGCTCCCGGCCGGAAAGGCCGCGGAACGCCAGGGTCAGGCGTTTGAGGAATGCCTTCATCCGCGGGATTCCTCGGGGCGCAGGCTGATCGTGACGTTGAAGCGTTTGCCGCCCGTGCGCGCGTCGGTTTCGATCGCGCCGATCTTGGTACGCACGAAGGGGTCGAATTTCTGGAACTCCGCACCGAGGCGGTCGGCAGCCTGGAAGTTCTTGGCGCTGACCTTCATGCGGATGGCCTGGCGGTCGATCGCGATCTCCTCCAGGCCGATTTCCAGTTGTTCCGGCACTCGCGAAGAGATCTCGACGAGGAGATCGAGCGCCGAGAGGTTGCCGCGGTAGACGCCGAGGAAATCGGCGCGGTCCTGGGCGGTCTGGACTTCTTGCCGCAGGGCGCTGACCACGTTCCCGGGGACCGGACGGTTCGGGAAGGCCTCGGTCCAGAGCTGAGCCGTTTCGGCTTCGGTGGCATTGGCCTGCCGGACGTCGAGGAGGGTGCGCGTCCCGAACGACACGCCGGCGAGGAGCGCGGCGGTCGCGGCGATCCATCCCGTGACTCGGAAAGGACGCAGGGTTCGGGCAAGGTCGACGCGCACAGCGAACTCGTCCTTTCTCAGGTCGATCGATGTGTTGGCCGCGTTGGTGCCGCGCAGTGCCAGGGCGATGGCCGGGGCGTAGAGCACCGGGGGGCCACCCGCGACGAAGCCGTGCCCGGGCCCTTCCGGCGGAAGCGGGAGGCGGGTGGTCGGAATTCCCGTGCGCTCGGTGATGAGGACGTCGAGGCGTTCCAGGAGCGCGCCACCGCCGAAGAGTGTCACGCCGTCGAGCGGTCGTCCGGAGAGGTGCGGGTCGATCGCAGCCGCCGTCTGGACGATTTCCCGTGTCAGCCTGTCCAGGAATGCCGTGGTCTGCGGCCCGGCCGTCCGGAACCCCTCGGTGAAGACGCCCTCGTCGCACTTCACCCGCTCCGCATCGGCGAGGGAGAGGCCGCGGTCGGCCGCGAGGGCGGCCGTCAATTCCCCCGCCCCGATTTGCACCGTGCGGGCCGCGACGCTCTGCTCGTCCACCACGAGGCAGAAGGTGGTCTTTCGGTGGCCGAGATCTGCCAGGAGCCTGCACCCGGGGAGTTCGAACACGGAGCAGAGGTTGCCCAGGACCAGGCCTTCGGCCTCCAGGATTTGCGGTGCGCAGCCGGCTTCCTCCAGGGCTGCGATTCTTTCGGCCACCGCCGTCCGGGGTGCAAGGATCGCGAGCACTTCGGCGCTCGTACGGTCGCCGCCGATGAGGGTCCAGTCGATCACCATGTCTGCGAGGTCGAAGGGCAGCTCCTCTTCGATCGCAAAGGGAACCGCTTGGGCGAGTTTGCGTCGCTCGCGAAACGGGAAGGAAACCGTGCGCGTGGAGAGGCTGTCCCCCGGGAGCGCTGCGACCACGTAGTCCGTGTCGAAACCGTGGAGTTCCACGAACTCCGCGAGCAGCGGCGCCGTGGGGGTGTCGGGGTCCGGCCGGACCCGGCTCCGCTGCTGCACCGGCTCGAAGCCGCGAAGATTCTGCTGCAGCTCCACAGCCTTCAGGCTATGCGTGCCGGCGTCCAAGCCGAGGACGTTTCTCAGCATCGGCATCGCTCGGTCCCCCTCACCGCATCCTCCACGATAGCACCCGCGGTCCCTCGTTCGGACTGCGGTCGATGACGGCGTCCACGCTTCTCCGCACGTCGTTCACGCGAGCTTCCGCGCGCACGAAGAACAGCTGGGAGAGGACGGTCGGCGGCGGAAAGATGGGGTTGGTCACGATTTCACTTATCGGCGTACAGGCCTCGTCCCTGTTGTTTGCGCCGCAAATTCCGCCGCCCGTTTCTCGGGTCCGCAGGATCCCGCGAACGACGTCCTCGGTCGCCAGCCGGTCCGAAACCCCGTCGTCGTAGAAGAGGAGGGCCAGGACGTGGGGCGGCGCGGTATTGAGGTTGACGCCGCATCCGACGCCTGGCCGGCCGCACCCGCCGGGGCTCCAGGGGAAGACGGTCACGTAGTTCCGCAGGTGGTCCACCAGGGTTCCGTCGAAGCCCTCGACCAGGCGAAGCTCTTCTACGGACAGGAGCGGGCCGTTGGCGGCCTGATAGGGCGGGTCCTGGGCTTGGTAGAAATCGTCCTCGAACCCGCCCTGGGCCCGGACTTCGTTGCCGTCCATCCAATCCAGCAAGTTTCCGGCAAGTTCCTGGGGGTCGTAGAGTGCCCTTTCCCCGGGGGCAATCGGGAGTTCCTCGATCCACTTCTCGAGTAGGAACCGGAGGTACACAAGGGACTGGCTCCGCGCCGCCCAGGTGTCTTGGTCGTTCAACTCGATCAGCGCGTTCAGGTTCAGGTAGGCCCCGGCGTCTTCGATGTCGACCCGGAGGGTTCCCCCACCGATCTCGATCGGCAGGCCGCTGGCGAGGGCCCACAGGTCGTCGAAACGGTCGATCCGCGCGGTCCCGCCTTGTTGCTCGAGCAGCCGGTCCTGCAGGAGAAGCGCTTCGGCGAGGCGGATGCCGCCGCGGACCAGGGCCTCGGCACGGGCCGCGTCGTCGCGGTTGCGCGTGACCAGGGAATCGATCGTCGCGCGCCGCAGGAAGGTGGCGACCGACACGGTCAGCAGGAGAGCGAAGAAGAGCACGACGAGGAGCACGACACCGCGCCGGTTGCGGTTGCCGGGACGCTCTTGTGTGCGCCGAAATTGCTTGCGGCCGTTCAGCGACATGCCGGGTCCGTGATGAGGTGGTACAGCCGTTCCGGGTGGTTGATGCGCCACTGGCAGAAGGTCGGGCTCTCCCTGATGGCGAGCCGCAGCAACTCGTCGATCGATTCCGAGATCTGCCCGATCTTCGCGTTGCACTGCAGGGCTTCGCAAGCCAGCATCGTTGCGCAGGGCGTGGTCATGCACTGCGCCAATTCTTCCGGGTCCCCGACTTCTTCCCCAGCCGCTTCGAGCGCGTCGCCGACCTCTCCGAGGCCGCCGCTCACCAGGCTTCCCGGATCCAGCAGCTCTTCGAAATCCAGCGGGCGTACGGGCAACAGCACCGTCCGGGTGTGGAACAGGGGCTCCACGTCTTCGGACAGGGCCGGGTCGTCGAGGGCGACCTGGATTTCGACCGCCGAGGGAAGCGTTCCGGATTGGGCGAGTTGGGAGGAGTCCCACCGGTCGGTTCGTTCTCCGGTTTCGGAGATGAACGTCACCCCGAACTCGAGAATCCCGTCGGTCAGGAGCATCGCGCCGTCGGCTTCGTCTCCGGGAAGCTCGCGGTCGAGTTCACTCCCCAACCGGGGCGAGGTCCAGCGCATGAGTTCGTAGAGGCCCTCGTCGGCTTCCGAAGGCCGGAGGGTGTACACCACGACTTCGCGGTCCGATTCCTTCGCGTCGCGCTCCCACGGTCTCCGGCCGCGCGTCATGAACTTCAGGTGATCGGCGCCCTCGGTGTCGCGTAGGGAATCGCCATAGAAGATCCACGGGTGGGAGAGGGGGTCCGCTTCCGGCGGCTTCTGGACGAGGACGGCGCTTTCCAAATCGCGGCCTACGCGGTCGAGCAGGGCGGCGGCACGCCGCAGGCTTCGGGTCATGCCCAGGGCCCGCTCGCTGGCGCGGTTGAGGTCGATGTAGTGATTGAGGGCGACTCCGATCACGATGGATGTGAGCAGGAGCACCGCGAGGACTTCCAGCAGGGTGAAGGCGCCGCCGCCACGCGGTGTATGCCGCACCCGGCTCATTGGCCGGGGACGGGCAGGCCGCCGGCCGGCAGGAGTCCGCTTCCCAAGCCGCTGGCGGCGGGGTTCACTTCCGCCGCCAGGGTGACACGTTCGATGAACTTGTCCTCCACGCCGTCGAACCATTCCACGCGGACCGTGATTTCCCGGAGCATGCCGGGATCGCCAGCTTTTTCCCCGAACAGCCGGGTGCCGTTCGGAGCCGCTTCCTTCGCGATTTCGATCCATTCCGCCGGGGGGTCCCAGGGGGCCATCTCGGTCACGATCAGGAACTCGTCGACCTCTTCTTCGGTGATCCCTTCGGGCGGCAGTTGGAGTGTCTTCAGGCCGGCCTCGATCGCGGTCATGGTGGCATCCGCAAGCATCGCGGCTTCCATCCGTCTCCTGTTGTCGCCCTCGGAAATGATTCCGACGGTCGCGGACCGGGACAGGGCGGTAAAGACGAGCCCGACGAAGGCGACCGCCGCCAGCACCTCGAGCAGGGTGAAGCCGTTGCTATTCCGCATCCGAGATCCGAACGCCCTCGGCCAGGGGCATGATGTCGAGCACGACGCGACGGCCGTTCTCGTCGTCGAGATGGACCGCGGTCGGCAGAGTGGTTCCGTTCCAATCGAATTCGATGGGCACATCGCCGCGCTCGGTCCAGTCACCGGCGGTTTCGACGCCGGCGATGAGCAACGCGTCTTCGAGCCACACGAAGCGCCCCGACGTCCCCGGCATGGGGTGCCATTCGCGGGTCGGCTCGCTGGATGCGCTGAGCGGGAGCGGCGCGAGGCCGCGGAGGTCGAGCGGCGCTTCGAGCGCGGCGTCCTCCTCCCCGAGATCCTCGGCCCACCACTCGACGCGGTACCCGGAGTCTTCCAGGTCGAGGAGCACGCGATGGGGGGCGCCGGTGAGAATCGCGCGCTGGCGAGCGAGTTCGAACTGGGACGCAAGCTCCGCGGCGCGGTAATCGAGGGTGCGGCCCGTGATCGACCCGACCTGGGGTGCGAAGATGGCCGCGATCCCGGCAAAGATCAGCAGCACCGCCATCATCTCGATGAGCGTGAATGCCCTGTGGCCGGCCCTCGCGTCCTGCACGAAATTCCTCTTGCCCGGGGCTCAGTAGATTTCGATTTCCGTCCAGTTGCCGATGTCGGCATCGGTCCCGGCACCGCCCGGGCTTCCGTCGCCGCCGAGTGACCAGAGATCGAAGGCGTGACCGTTGTGTTGCCCGGGAGACTCGTACTCGTAGGGGTTGTTCCACGGATCCGCCGGCACTTTGCCGCCCTTCAGGTACCCACTCGCGGGATAACTGCGGGGGATGGGATCGGAAGTCGGTGCGCGGACGAGCGCCACGAGGCCCTGCTCGGTCGTCGGGAAGCGCCCGTTGTCCATGCGGTAGAGCTCGAGCACGCTTTCGAGGGTGTTGATCTGGGTCCGTGCCGTGGTGACCCGGCCTTTGTCGACCTGCTGGAAGATCTGGTAGCCGACGACGCCGGTCAGCAGGCCGATGATCAGGACCACGGCCATGATCTCGATGAGGGTGAACCCGGAAACGTTTTGCTTGCCTTGCATCGGAGTGCCTCCTAGCCGATTGCGGTCGTGACGTTGAGGAGCGGAACCAGTGTTGCCAGAATAATCAGTACGACGATTCCGACCATGACGAGAATGAGGACGGGCTCGAGCAGCGCGGTGAGGCGAGAAACCAGGGTCTCGACCTGCTCGTCGTAGGTGTCCGCGACTTTGCCTAGCATGGCTTCCAACTCGCCGCTGCGTTCTCCCACCTCGATCATGTGGGTCACCATGGGGGGGAACTCGCCGCTTTCGCGCAAGGGTCGCGCCAGGCTGGCGCCCTCGGTGATGCTCTCGGCAGCGCGGTCGATGGCCTCGCCGAGCACGGTGTTGTCTGCGACGTCCTTGGATGTTGCGAGGGCGCGTACGATGGGGAGTCCGCCGGCCAGGAGCGTTGCGAGAGTGCGGGTGAAGCGCGCGATGGCAATGAGGCGAACCGCACCCCCCAGGACGGGGACGCGCAGCCGGAAACGATCCCAGATCGACCGGCCGCGCCGGGTTGCGATCGCCGCGCGCAGGCCGATGCCCAGGGCGGCCGAAGCGATGCCGATCGCCCACCACCAGTCTCGGACAAAATTGGACGCGGCGATGATCCAGCGCGTGTAGAAGGGGAGGGGCTGGTCGAGTGTGATCAGGAGTTCGGTGATCTGCGGCAGGACGACGGTTACGAGCACGCCGACGACCACCAGGGCGAAGGCCATCATGAAGAGGGGATAGATCAGGATCGACGAGACGCGGTTGCGGAGGCGGACCTGGGCCTCCAGGTAGTCCGCCAGGCGGTCGAGAACGACCTGAAGCGCGCCGCCGGCTTCGCCGGCGCGCACCATGCTCACGAAGAGATCGGAGAAGATTTCCCCGTTGCCGAGGGCGTCGGCGAGCGTGCCGCCTTCGTTGACCCGGTCGCGGACCTGGCCGAGCACCGTTTTGAGGCGCTGGTTTTCGGTCTGGTCGGTCAACGCCCGGAGCGCCTCGACCAGGGGAATGCCCGCGCCGATCAGGGTAGAGAGCTGGCGCGTCATCAAGGCCTGGTCCATCGCGGAAACGCGCTTCAGGCTCGGCAACGAAATGGAGACGTTGAAACGAGGCCCGTCTTCCGAGCGCTGCACGGCGTCGGCGCTCGTTTCCTGGAAATCGGTCACGAAGACGCCGTCTCGCTTCAGGCGCGAGCGCGCGCTCCGCGGGCTCTCGGCATCCAGGTGCCCCCGGAGGGCTTTGCCTGCGGCGTCGATTCCCTTGTATGCGTAGACCGGCACGAGGACGTTAGACCTGGGCGACGACGCCCTCTTCCTCGGTCGCGCGCATGACTTCGGCAACCGAGGTGACGCCCTCGAGGACTTTGCGCGCACCGTCCGAGCGGAGGGTGCGCATGCCCTCCTTCTGCGCGGCGTGTTTCACGGATTTCGAGTCGATGTTCTGGGAGACCATGCTCCGGATCGCATCGTCGACGAGCATGAGTTCGAAGATGCCGAGCCTTCCGTGGTAGCCGGTGAAATTGCAGCTGGCGCAACCACCGGGCTTGAAGGCGGGCACGGGCGAACTGGAGGGCGGCAGGCCGAGTTCTGAGAGTTCGGGAGCGCTGAGTTCGTAGGGTTCGCGGCACTCGGTGCAGAGGACGCGGACCAGGCGTTGGGCGAGGACGGCGACCAGTGACGACGCGACGAGGAAGGGTTCGACGCCCATGTCGACGAGTCGGGTAATCGCGCTGGCCGCGTCGTTCGTATGGAGCGTGGAGAAGACCAGGTGGCCCGTGAGAGAGGCCTGGATCGCAATTTCGGCGGTTTCCAGGTCGCGGATCTCTCCGACCAAAATGACGTTGGGGTCCTGGCGCAGGACCGATCGCAGCCCGCTGGCGAAGGTGAGTCCGATGCTCGGCTTTACCTCGATCTGGCTCACTCCCGAGAGCTGGATTTCGACCGGGTCCTCGATCGTGATGATGTTCTTGTCGGTGGAGTTGATGCGAGACAGGGCGCCGTAGAGGGTGGTGGTCTTGCCACTCCCGGTCGGACCCGTCACCAGGACGATGCCGTTCGGGCGGGAGATGAGGCGCGCTATCGTGTCGAGCTGCTTTTCGTTGAATCCGATGCGCTCGAGGTCCAGCATTTCCTGGGTGCGGGGGAGGAGTCGCATCACAACCCGCTCGCCGTGCTCGATCGGAATCGTCGAGAGGCGGACGTCGTAGTCGCGTCCCGCGATCTTGAGGCGGATGCGGCCGTCCTGGGGCAGGCGCTTTTCGGCGATGTTGAGGCCGCCCATGATCTTGATGCGCGACACGATGCTCGCCTGGATCGTGCGCGGCAGGGGTTTCATGGGTTCGTAGAGCACGTCGTCGATGCGAAAGCGCACCCGCACTTCGTTCTCGAAGGGTTCGAGGTGCACGTCGCTCGCCCGGTCCTTCACGGCGTGTTGGAGCAGCGAGTTCACGAGCTTGATGATCGGGGCATCGTCGGCGGATTCGAGCAGGTCCTGGGGCTCGTGGCCGATTTCCTCGGCCAGGTGGTCAAGGTCCTCGGCGGCATCTTCGGCGAGGGCATCCGTGGAGTCGGGACCCCGGTCGTAGACCTCGTTGATCGCGCCGAGGATCGTGCGCTGGTTGGCCAGTTCGAGGCGAATCTCCGATCCCGCGAACAACAGGCGCAGGTCGTCGAGGGGGCTGAGGTCGTGGGGGTCTGCTACGGCCACGCGCACGGCGCCGTCCGCATCCCGCTGGAGGGGCAGGAGCACGTGGTTCTTGCAGAAACCGATGGGGATGCGCTCGACGAGCTCCTCGTCGACCCCGTCGGCCTGGATGCTGGGCCGGACCCGCAGGTCGAGTTGGCGGGAAAGCGCCTCCATGACCTGGTCCGAGGAAACCCAGCCCGCCGCAACGAGCAGGTCGGTGAGTCGCTGGCCGGTTTCTTCGTGGCGCTGGCGCGCCTCGGCCAGCTGCGCCTCGCTGAGCGCTGTCGTCTCGATCAGGATCGACCCGAGATCGAGGGGCGCGCGCCGGGGCGTGTCCGTGCTGCTGGGCTGGGCCTCGCTCACGGTGCAGGCGCCTCCACGAGGATGGTAGGCGAAAGCCCCTGGGCGCGTTCGAGGACCCGGATCGCCCCCCGGGCGTCGTCGAGGGTGTCGTAGGGACCCACGCGGACTTCGTAGAGCAGGGAACCGGCGCGGTCGGCGGTGAGGAGCGATCCGTCGTAGCCGAGGTCGATGACAGCAGTCAGCACCTCGACTGCGCGGTTCTCGTCCCCGAACAGACCGGCCTGGAGGAAGTAGACCGGGGTGTCGGCCGGTTCTCCAGCCGCGCTGGCCGCGGCGGCGGCGCGCTCCTGGGCTTCGATTTCGCGCATGCGGTCCACCGGGTAGCGCGCCTGGTGGTCGAGGACGGCGTGGCGCACCGGGTTGATGCCCCGGCCGGGTTCGTAGGGCTCGCCGGCCGCGGCCGCCCGTTCCATTTCCTTGCGT